>JALGTR010000062.1 GCA_029821265.1 Candidatus Zipacnadia bacterium | reverse complement strand
CGCGGTTCTGTTCGACGGCCTCGAGCCGCAAGCGGCTGCGGAGATGCTGATGACCCGGGCCCAGAAGGCGGAGTTCTGAGGCAGTCTCCCCCACTGCGGGAAGGGATTGCAGCGGCGACGCCGAACTGTCTCTGCAGGTGGGTTGGCTGACGGGCGGCGGAGGTGCTTGTCATGAATGTCGTCCTGTACGCCGGGGTGGTATTCGCTCTTTTCACCGGACCTGACACGGCCGAGGGCCCGACGACGGTGGCGGCCGTGGTCGCCGATGACGCCGCACCCGTCGAGATCATGCCGAGGATCGTCGTTGACGGTCGTATCGACCCGGCGATGCGAAAGCAGGTTAGCGCCGAGATCGACCCGCATTCGCTGTATCGGACGCTCCCGCGACACACAACGGTCCGCACAGTCTCGCCGAGCGATCATCTGCCCATCATGCGCATGGGGCGACCACACCGCCACAGGACGACCGGCGTGGGGGCCGGGAGCTCGATAGACGCGTACTGATGGTTGCGCGACAGCTGCCCCGCAGGTGTGTCACTGCGGCGGAGGCGAACAGCCCTGACGGACATGGGAGGCACTGTCATGGCGGATATGACGAAGACGGACCTTGTGGAGGCCATTGCGGAGCGGGCGGAACTGAGCAAAGCGGATGCGGATCGGGCGCTGGAGGCAATGCTGGAGACGATCTCGCTGCAGTTGAGCCGGGGCAAGACCGTGCAGATCACGGGCTTCGGGACGTTCGAGGTACGCGAGCGGAAGGCGCGCAAGGCGCGGAATCTGCAGACCGGTGAGGAGATGGAGATCCCGGCGATGCAGGTTCCGGCATTCAGGGCTGGAAAGAATCTCAAGGATATGGTATCATAGTGTTCCACAGCCGACCGGATTGTCGGTAGTGGAGATGAGGTCGGGGCGTGGCGCAGTTTGGCAGCGCGTTTGACTGGGGGTCAAAAGGTCGCCGGTTCAAATCCGGCCGCCCCGACCATCACCTACACTGCGCGCCCGTCCCCAGCGGGCGAGCGACAAAGATCGCCAGAGACACCAGCGGCCCGCTCTCGCCCACGTGCAGGAGCGGCCGTTTTCTTATGTGCGCATATGCGACTGTGCGTGGGAGGGCCCGCAATGAGCGGCGAGAGCGAGATCGCACGGAGGACGTTCGAGCGCTACGAGAAGTATTTGAACCCGGGGATGGCCCAGCTCGTGAAGTTCATGGGCTTCGAGAGCGTGGAGGTCCGCTCCGAGGGATGCTACGTCTACACTGACGATGGCGAGCGCTACCTCGACTGCCTCGGTGGCCCGGGGGTCTTCAGCATGGGCCACAGCCCTGAGAGCATCATCGCCCGGGTCCGGGAGCAGCTCGAGACGATGCCCCTGTCGAGCCATATCCTGCTGAACCCCGTCCCGGCCGAACTCGCCGAGCGGATGGCGGAGGTCACGCCCGGTGACCTCGAGTGCTCGTTCTTCTGCAACTCCGGCGCCGAGGCGGTTGAGGGGGCCCTCAAGGCGGCGCGCGCACACACCGGCCGCCAGAAGTTCGTCGCAACCGAGGGCGGCTTCCACGGCAAGACGCTTGGCGCGCTCTCGGCCTCGGGGCGGGACGTCTACCGCGAGCCCTTCCAGCCGCTGATCCCGGGCTTTACCCACGTGCCATTCGGTGACGGCGACGCCCTCGCAGAGGCCGTGGACGAGGAGACTGCCGCGGTCATCATCGAGCCCATTCAGGGCGAGGGCGGAATCATCATCCCGCCGGATGGCTACCTCGCGACGGCGCGGGAGGTGTGCGACGCGACCGGCGCGCTGCTGATCCTCGACGAAATACAGACCGGCCTGGGGCGCACAGGGAAGATGTGGGGCTGCGACCACGAGGGCGTCGCCCCGGACATCATGACCTGCGGGAAAGCGCTCGGAGGCGGCGTGATGCCGCTTGCGGCCTTCGTGGCGATCCCGGCGGTCTGGGATATCTTCGAGGAGAACCCCTACGTTCACACCTCGACCTTCGGTGGCAATCCGATGGCATGCGCGGCCGGACTGGCTGCACTGGACGCGATCGAAGAGCAGGGCCTGTGTGAGGCGTCGGCCGAGCGTGGCGAGCAGATGCTTGACGGCTTCCGCAGGCTGGCGGAGCACTATGACGGGATGATCGAGGATGTGCGGGGCCGGGGCCTGCTGGTGGGCGTTGCGTTCAGCGACCCGGACATCGCAGGGCTCGTGATCGCCGGTCTCTCCGGGCGGAACATTCTGGCCGCCTATGGCCTCAATAACCCCGGCACAGTACGGTTCGAGCCGCCGCTGATCATCACCCAGGAGCAGGTGGACGAGGTCATCGAGGCGCTGGGCGGAGCGCTGGCTGACACCAAGGCGATGCTTGAGTTCTGAGCGGTGGAGGAACGGAAGATGAGGCCGAACGGGCATATCGCAGCACTGCTCGCAGTACTCTTCCCGCTCGCGCTGCTGGCCGGCTGCGGCGACGCAACGGAGCCGACCGCGGACGAGGCAGGGGAGGCGGCTCTGACCGAGGCGGAGAGCGTTCCCGCCGGGCCTGTCAGCGAGCGGAAGGTTCTCGTGCTGTGTTACCACGCGATGGAGCCGGGCGCCGAGGCGACCTACGACATCCCGACCGAGGACTTCTCGCAGCAGCTCGCGCTGATCCACGAGGAGGGGTACGAGAGCGTGCTGCCGTCCCGGATCGCGGGCTATCTGCGCGGGCAGAACGACCTGCCGGAGAAGTCGGTGTGCATCACGTTCGACGACGGCCCTGAGAGCATCCTTACGCGCAGCAAGCCGCTTATGGACGAGTACGGCTTCACCGGGACGGCGTTCCTGATAACCGACGCGGTTGGCGGCGAGGGGAAGCTCACCTGGGACCAGGTCCGCGAGCTTGAGGCAGCCGGTTGGGAGATCGGCTCACACACCGCCTGCCACGAGAAGCCGACCGGGATCGACGCGGCCCGCTGCGTCGAGGAGCTGGAGGGCTCGAAGGCGGCCATAGAGGCGGAGATCGAGGGCGAGTGTCTGGCGCTTGCGTACCCCTACGGGCTCTATGACGCCTCGGTCGTCGAGCACGCGCGGGATGCAGGCTACGAGATCGCGTTTACGATCGACCGCGGGCCAGCCGACTGGACGACAGACCCGATGCTCGTTCCGCGACAGATGGTCGTCAACGGGAACTCCATGAACACCTTCGGTCGCTGGCTGAAGCAGGAGAAGCTACACCTCGAGAAGATCGATCCGCCGGTCGGGGAGCGGGTGACGACGACCGAGCCAACCATCACGGCTGTGGTCGCGGACGAGGACGTGCCGGTTGACGGCCTCGAGATCAGCCGCGATGGCAACCCGGTGTCCTACGAGGCTGACGAAGAGAATCGCACCATCACCATGACTCCGGAGCTACGCGAGGGCGCGAACAACCTGCGGCTGAACTACTACGGCGATCCGCGCCGCGAGGTCTCCTGGGTCATCATCGCAGATCCGAGCTGAGCATGCAATCGCCGCCACGCAGGCCCCGGCCGCCGGGGCGCTCGAACATCCGCATCAGCTCCGCCTCCCCGGCGGGGCGGAGGCGGCGTGCCCAGGCACAGCGCCGCTCGTTCTGCTGCTGCTCGGCCATGCTGGCGCTGTCGCTCATCGTGGTGGCCATGGCCTTCCGCGGTGCGATCGTCGGATGGCTCTCGCGTGAGCCGGAAGAGGACCAGGCCGCGCAGACGGTGGAGTTCCCCCTCGCCGTTGAGACGGTGCAGGATCGCTACCTTCGCTACCATCTGATCCCTGTGACCGTTCGCGTTGTTGATCCGCAGGGCAGGCCCCTTGGCGACGAGCCGCCGAACGTGATCGTGACCCGGAACGGTGAGCGGGTCGAGACGATCGGGCACTTTGGGGACCGGGTGAAGCTCGACTACGACGCCCGCCAGGGGGCGTGGGTCGGCAACTGGCCTCCAGGGTGGAATCCCCAGCCTGGCATCTACCGCATCGAGGCGCGCATCGAGATCGATCCGACCGAATGGGGCTGGGCCACGGCAAAGTCGGAGGATGAGGAGCCCGAAGAGGTCGCGCCAGAGGGCGAGGCCTGGGCGGTGGCTGTCGCGGAGTTCGAGCTGGTCGGACGTGCGAAGCCTGAACTGGAGCCCGGGCTGTGCGTGGCCACATGGGAGTTCGACTACCGCGAGACGTTCAGCGGCCCCGACGGCTCACAGGGCGACTGGCGGAAGCTGTTCGACTGGGTGGAGTACGTGGGCGCCGACACGTTCTGGTTCCGGGGCGGACTGACTGAGCCGTCCTCCGAGCCTCTGACGCTGGAGCGCCCGTTCAAGCAGATCAACCTCGACGCAATCCCGAAGTTCGGGCGCGAGGCGCACCGGAGGGGCATTAAGTTCGGCACCTGGGCTGTGGCCTACGCGACCTATGGTAACCAGGCGCGCAAGCCCGACTACGACTACTCCCTCGACGTCTCGCGCAGCACCGGCGCGGTGAGCGAGACGGACTACATATCACTGCTCGACGAGCGTCGGATCCAGCACCTCGCCGAGTTCTTCAAGATGGTGCAGGAATCCGAGTACGTGGACATGGCGGGCCTCGACTACATGCGGACCAATCCCGGCTCGGGCGGATATGAGCTGGCCGAGCGCTTCGCCGAGGAGATGCCGGTCGAGCTGCCGGAGAACTGGGGCTCGATGAGCACCGCCCAGCGCCAGCGCTTCGTTGCGATGAAGATCGAGGAGCAGTGGCGCGCGCACCAGGACCCCGAGTTCTTCGAGGCCTGGAACTGGTGGCGCGCGCACCTCGGCGCAAAGATCGTACGGCAGATCATCGACCGTAGCGGCATACAGAAGCCGACCTGGATCTTCCTGCTCTCATGGCTCCATGGCGTCCAGCACGGGCAGGACCCGGTAATGTTCACGGACGCGGGGGTCACGATGCTCTCGCCGATGCTGTATCAGATCTGGAGTCATGAGGCGTTCGACGTGATGGTCGGCCAGTGGAACGAGTATCTGCACGACGGGCAGGTGAACCTCGTTCCCGGCGACCAGGTGGATTTCTACTGGCATCAGGAGACGAGGAACCCGCCGGCACCGGAGGAGCTGTACTATCGCATCGTCTCGGCCCACGAGAAGTACATCGGCGGCGGACGAACGCAGGGCGCCTTCTGGCATGACATCTGCCGGGCGGCCAGTCCATCGAATCTGGGGCCCTACAGCGGCCGTGAGTGGGCGCTGGCTGGCGCGGCCGCGTTCAGCACGGTTCGAGACAACTGGAGAGTCTACCCGCTGCACGCCGAGCTTGAGGCGCCCGACAGCGCGCCGATCGCCTCGCAGTTCACCGTGAAGGTGAAGCTGCAGAACCTCACGAATCAGCCTGTGCAGGGGGTTCGTATCTCACTGGCGGACACCCCGCATATGGTCGGGGTGGGCCTGAAGGACCCGCCTGACGGTGAGCTGTGGGGCGAGCCCTACAAGGATGCCGGCACGGTCCCCGCCGGTGGAAGCACGGAGGTGCCCGTGACGGTCCGCATTACGACCTCGGATGCCTCACGCCTGAACGAGACGATGCTGGCTTTGCGCATCACATGGGACGCAGGGGAGTTCGCGGAGCCGGTGCGTAACGAGCTGCCGCGGATGATCGTGCTGATGAAGTACATTAGGGGCGGCTGAGCGCCTCCGGGAGCTCGTCGCCGAGAGGAGACACCATGCGCGTATCGATTATCTCCGACGAGATCTCGCGCGATCCGCTGACGGCATCAGAGATCGCCGCAAGCTGGGGCCTGAAGCACCTCGAGCTCCGCAGCTTCTACGGTGATCGCGCGCCGCGGGGCATGACGGCGAGCGATGTCGAAACCGTGAGAAGCTCCGCGGAACAGTTCGGGCTGGATGTTCCCTCGATCTCCCCCGGCCTGTTTAAGATCACGCTCGACGACGAGCGGATCGACGCCCACCGCGGCGACCTGCGGGTACAGTGCCTCGATATGGCCGAGATGCTCGGGGCGACGACGATGGTGGTCTTCCCACACGTTCGGCCGAGCCCCGAGACCCCCGACGATGCCTGGCCACCGGAGGTCGTCGAGGACCTGCGCGAGACGGCCCGGATGGCCGCAGATCGCAACATCACGGTGGCGCTGGAGACCGAGAAGCCATGCTACGGCGCCTCGGGCCAGTCGATGCGCAAACTCATCGAGGTGATCGACGAGCCGAACTGCGGCGCGAACTGGGACCCGGCCAACCACCACGCCTATACGGGCGAATCCTTCGAGGCCGGCTATGAGGCGTTGCGCGACGTGCTGGTGCATGTGCACGTGAAGGATGCGCGCATCGAGGACGGTGAACGCACGGTCGTCCCGGCCGGAGAGGGCGAAATCGGCTGGAGGGCGCAGGTCCGGGCGCTCATCGAGGACGGATACGATGGTCTGATGGTCGTCGAGACGCACTTCAGGCCGAAAGTCGCCGGCAGCAGAGCGGCGACCGAGGCGCTGATGGACATTCTACGGGAGGCGGGAGAGCCCATCGAATGAACCTGAGCTGGCTGCTTGGGGGCGGACATCGGAACACGAAGATCAGGGAGGAGCCCACGCCGGTCGGACAGGACGCGTTCTCGGATGTGGCGCCTTTCTACGATGAGCTGATGGCCGCGGTCCCCTACCGAAGCTGGGTTGACTACGTCGAGTCCATCCTCAAGCGCGTCGGACACGAACCACGCGACGTGCTCGACCTGTGCTGCGGCACCGGACAGGTGGGGGCGGAGATGGCGCGGCGGGGCTACAGTGTGGTCGGCGTCGATCTCTCCGAGGGCATGGTGCGGCGCTGCGAGCGCCGCGATCCACCGCTGCCCGCGGCCGTGATGGATGCCACAAACCTGGCGCTGAAAGCCGACAGCTTTGACCTCGTCGTCTCGCTCTACGACAGCCTGAACTATATCGTGGAGCCCGAGGGTCTGCAACGCTGTTTTCAGGGCGTGTGGCATGCGCTGCGGCCGGGCGGGCTGATGATCTTCGACCTCAACACTGAGCGTGCGCTGCGCATCGGGCTCTTTACCCAGGATAATGTGAGCACCACCGAACCGCTGATGTACCAGTGGAAATCCAACTGGGACGGCGAGCGACAGCTCTGCCGCGTCGATATGAAGTTCAAGTGGCGCGGGCCCGGCGAGAAGTGCGAGTTCCACGAGACGCACTACGAGCGGGCCTACGAGGAAGAGGACGTGCGGGAGTGGCTGGCCCGGGCGGGGATGGAGACGCTCCACGTCTTCGACGCCTACACCTTCCGCTCACCAGGGAGCTTCGCCAACCGCGTCTACTACGTCGCGCGCAAGCTGAAGGTGGACTGATCATGCTCGGGCGCACCTTCTTAGCAATGACCGGCCTCGCGGCGCTGGCGACGTTACTGCTGACCGGCTGTGGTGGCGGACCGCGGTCGATCGCCGGTGAGACACCACAGGCCACCGCCCAGGCATTCATCGATGCCATGGCGCAGGAGCAGTACGAGTCGATCGCCCGCGGCTGGGACTTTGAGGCCTACGCGAGGCGTCAGAACCCGGACTGGGACACATTCGGCGAGAGCCAGCGCAACCTGATCGTTCAGAAGCTGCGTGACGACCAGGTCAGCCGGATAGAGGCGATGGCCGGCATTTTCGCCGGCGGCGCACAGATCGGGGAACCGGAGCAGGGACCGGGACGGGCGATAGTGCCGATTACCGCCGGTGGCCGGACCATGCGCATGAGCATGACCGAGCGTGACGGCCTATGGTACATCACGAACATCCAGTAGCGCCACCGGACGGTTAAAGACCGCAGCGACGGTGTGCGGCCCAGGGAGGGTCTTCGCATGTCCATCGACGGCCTGCGACGCGAGTTTGTCGACCCTGCGAACGAGTTCCGCTTCGCCCCGTTCTGGTTCACCAACCACGAGTTGACGGAAGCGGAGACGCGCTGGCAGGTGCGGGAGATGAACCGACAGGGGGTCGGGGGCTTCATCTTCCACCCGCGCCACGGACTGCTGACCGAGTACATGTCAGACGAGTTCCTCGACAACGTCGCGGCGGCGGTGGATGAGGCGAAGAAGCTGGGGATGAAGGCCTATCTCTACGACGAGAATAACTGGCCCTCCGGCCCGGCGGACGCGATGGTCTTCGAGGATCACCCGGAGTTCAGGATGTCCGGCGCACGCCTCTCCCAGGTTTTCGACCTCACCCCGCGCGACACCGGCGAGACACAGCTGCAGTACGATGACGAGCTGATCGCCGTCATCGCGGTTCCCCTCGAGGGCGACAGGCCGGCCGGCTTCCCCGAGAGCGCGATCAACCTCGCGGAGCGTGTCGAGGACGATATGCTCACCTGGACGCCGAGCCGTGGCGAGGGCGACTGGCGTGTGTACGTTATCTCCCGGCGCTGGCACCGCGGCACATTCTTCGGATCGTACGTGGACACACTCAACCCGGACGCGATCCGGCGGTTCATGGACCTTACGCACGAGCGGTATCGCGAGCGCTTCGAGGAGGACTTCGGCGGGGTCATCGACGGGATATTCACCGATGAACCGTCGATGAACTTCAATGGACCGGACTGCGCACCGTGGACCGGGCGGCTGCCCGGCGAGTTCGAGTGGCGCAAGCACTACCCACTGCTGACCGCACTGCCGGCCCTCTTCGAGGACATGGGCCCTGAGACCACGCGGATACGCTGCGACTTCTGGGACGTCTGCACCGACGTCTACGTGAACGCGTTCTTCAAGCAGATCTACGACTGGTGCGACTCGGTGCGCCTCAATCTGATGGGCCATGTAAACCGCGAGGGCGAGATCACCTACCATTGCCGGGAGCAGGGCGACTGGTTCCGCGGCGCTCGGTACATGCACTGGGGCGGCTGCGACTACCTGCGTGAGAACACCTGGCCGCTCGGCAACGAGATGTACAACGTGCTCGCGGCGGGCAAGTTCGCGTCGTCGGCAGGGCATCTGCTGGGCAAGCGGATGGTCGGATGCGAGTGCTTCGGCCTCGCAAGCCAGTGGTCGATCGACCTGCGCAACCTCAAGTGGATGAGCGACTTCCAGTTTGCCCTCGGCATCAACCAGCTCGAGCCGCACGCGTTCTACTACTCGATCCAGGGCTTCCGGAAGTGGGAGTGCCCGCCCGGAGAGTTCTACCAGAGTCCGTTCTGGCCCTACTACGACACCCTGGCGGACTACGTGGGGCGCATCTCAGCGATCCTGCGCGACGGCGAGCACATCGCGGATGTGGCACACTTCTACCCGAACCACTCCTTCTGGGCGGAGATGGACCCGTTCGAGAACGATAAGACCGAAGAGTTGCGGCGCAGCTTCCTGCGCTGCGGCCGACTGCTGCTGAAGGCCAACGCGGACTTCGACTACGTCTCCGAGGAGATGCTGCAGCGCGCGGAGTTCGACGACGGGCAGATCGCCGTGAAGTACCCTGAATCAGACGAGATCGCCGAGCGCTACCGTATCCTCGTCATGCCCGCCTGCACCACGATCTCGCGCCAGACGGCCGATGCCCTGTGCAGGTTCGTAGACGCGGGCGGGCGGGTCGTGGCGATCGGCGAGCTGCCGAGCAAGTCCATCGAGTACGGCGAGGACGAATACGTTCAGTCAGCGATGGAGAGCATCTTCGGCGACGACTACAAGCGGTCGCTGGAGGTTGCTGAGGCTGAGGCGCCGGTGGTCGGCGGGGAGCTTGCGACCGGCTGGCGCGGCGGGGCGCTCGTTGGGTATCCGTTCGAGGGCGAGGACGAGGAGATCATCGACCTCTTCACGCAGACGCTCTTCGCGGCGATCGAGCCGGACGTCCGATTGCTCGACGGGACCGGCCGGTTCGTCGAGGACGTCGTGCACTACCACTACGTGCGGGAGGGTAGGCACTTCATCTTCCTGCAGAACACCTCGCGCGAGCAGGCGCATACCTTCCGTGCCTCGCTGCGAATAGCAGGGGACGTGGAGCGCTGGGATCCGGAGGACGGCACGATCGAGCCGGTGCTTGTGGCGCGTGGCGAGGCCGGCCATCTGCACGTCCCGGTCACGCTCGCTCCGACGCAGTCGATCATCCTGTGCGTGGACCCGAGTGCCTCCTGCCCGAGCACGCCGGTAATCGAGGCCGACCTGCCGCTCATAAGCGCCGACAGCGAGCAGATCGTGGGTCTCGCGGCCGAGACCGGGACGTATTCGGTGACTGTCGGTTCGCACGAGGATGAGCCGCGGAAGATCCGCAAGTCGCTCGCCGCCATCCCGAATGTCGTCGAACTCGACGACGAATGGGAGTTCGAGACGGAGAGCCCCAACGCGTTGCCGCTTACGCGCTGGGACTATCAGATGGAGCACTGGGTGGTCAACACCGACACGGACGCCAACCAGCGCGTCTACCGAGCACGCTTCCACTCGGAACTGGTGCCCGCCGAGACCCGCCTGCTGCTCGATGGCCTCGCGACTGACAAGGTCTGGAAGGGCTCGACCATCGTCAACTTCGAGGTGCTCGTCAATGGCGACGTTGTCGCCCGTAGCAGTGGTGGGCGCGGCCAGCTCAGCCTCGAGGGCCTCGAACCCGGGGAATACCTGGACCATTACATCTACGAGGCACAGCTGGATGATCTGATCATCGAGGGGCCAAACGTGATCGAGGTCCGGACGCGCGGTCAGCTCTACGAGGCCGCCGCCCTCTCACATCCGGTGATCCTCGTCGGGCGCTTCGCGGTCGACGAGCGGGACGGAGTGCCTCTCCTCCGCGAGGAGCCACGCACCATCGACGCGTCCGGCTGGGACCGCCAGGGCTACGAGTTCTTCTCGGGCATCGGGATCTACCGTCAGACCGTCAGGCTCACCGACGCACAGCGCAGGTGTCGCATGCTCCTCGAGCTCGATCCGCCAGGCGACATGGTCGAGGTCCTCGTAAACGGCCGATCCTGCGGCGTCAGAGCCTGGGAGCCGTGGGCAGTGGAGATCACCGAGGCGATCTCCGGCCCGACGAACGAGATCGAACTGCGCGTGGCGAACTCACTGCAGAACCTGCTCGTGCAGGAGCCGAAGCCGTCCGGGATCCTGGGCAGGGTGCGGATCATCCCGCGTAAGGAGATCGTGTTCAAGCCGTGAGGTCCGGGCCCTCGGCTCGGCTTCGGGCGGGGCGCTTGAGCGCCCCGCCCTTGTCTACGCGCCGATCGGAAGGAAAGCGCGGCCGGATTCGTGAAATACCTCCTCGCGGATCTGACGGGCAAGGATAGTGCGAGGGGAGAGCGAGGCGTGGAGCACTCACCCTGGTGGCTGCTGGTGGCGTTCGACAGCACGATCCGGCCGCTTCTATGGGATCCTGAGGCCATCGTTCGACCCTACGTCGCGCCCGGCGACCGCGTCGCCGACATCGGCTGCGGGACGGGCTTCTTCTCCGCGCCGCTGAGCCGGCTGGTCGGCCCAACCGGTGAGGTGCTGCTGATCGATCGGCAGGAGGTCATGCTCCAGCGGGCGCTGGACCGTTGCCGGCGCGATCCCACAGCCACCGCGAGGCTCACGCCGATGCTGGCGGCCGGTCAGCCGCTGCCTCTGGGAGAGATCGATTTCGCGCTGATGTCCTGGATGCTCCACGAGCTCGAAGAGCCGGAGAGACTGTGGGGGGACCTGGTGCCGCATCTGCGCCCCGGCGCAAAGGTGCTTGTGACGGAGCCGAAGCTGCATGTGAGCAGGCGTCGGTTCGAGGCGGAGATCCAGCCGGCTGAGGATCTCGGCCTGACACGCAATGATCTGACCAGCATCCCGTTCAGCTACGCTGCCGTCCTGACCGCTCAACGCCGAATCGAGGCACGAAGGATCGGACAATGAGCGCCAGCAACGCGTCACAGGAAAAGCGATCACGAACGTGGATCGTGTGGGTCATCGTCGCCGCGGTCGTGTTGGGGGCGATCCTGTGGTTCAGCACCCGCCCGCCTCAGGTGACCGTGGCCGAGGTGCGGCGCGGCGACCTTCCAATGACCGTGACGGCCACAGGCGAGGTGGACGGTCACGTCGCCGAGCTCTCCTCGACCGTGCAGGGCCAGGTGGAGGCCGTCTACGTCGATGAAGGAGCACGCGTCGCACGAGGCGATCTGCTCGCGCGCATCGCGGGCATGAGCGCGCCCGGCGTCGCTGCTGCGGCTCAGACGGCCCTCGAGACCATCGAGGCGCCGTTCGACGGCGTGGTCAGCAGACGCTGGGTTGATCCCGGCGATGCCGCCATCCCCGGTCAGCCGCTCTTCCAGGTGGCGGACACCGAGCAGATCTGGGTCACCGCTCTGGTCGATGACATCGACGTGGGCAAGATCCGCGAGGGGCAGCCGGCGACGATCGTGCTGCCATCCTACCTCGGCCGCAACCTGCGCGGCGAGATCGTCCAGATCGCCGCCACTGCCACTCCACGCACGGAGTCGGGGATCGGTGGTCAGATCGTCCGCACCCGCGTTGAGCTCACGAACGGCACAGGACCGCTGCGACCGGGCATGGAGGTGGACGTCACGGTCGAGTCGGTTGGCGCGCGCGATGTCGTTCTCGCACCCGCGGATGCCATCATCGAGGATCAGACCGGCCGCTGGGTGCTGAAGGTGGTCGACAATACTGTGCAGCGACAACCGGTCGAACTGGGTGCGAACAACTACGTGCATGCGGAGATCCGCGACGGGCTGCAGCCGGGCGATCTCGTGGTCGTCGAGGGCAAGGAGGACGTCCGCGACGGCGATCGCGTCCGCACAGTGGAGCGGGACGAGCGTGAGTGACCAGGCCGTCTCCGCCCGCGATCTGCAGAAGCACTACCAGATGGGCGAGGTCACCGTCCGGGCGCTTCGCGGCGCGACCTTCGACGTCCCGGAGGGTGCGCTCGTGGTGCTGCTGGGGCCCTCGGGTTCGGGCAAAACCACGCTGCTGAACCTCATCGGGGGCCTGGACACGCCCACGAGCGGCGAGGTCATCGTTGACGGTCAGAACGTTGGCCGGCTTCAGGAGCCGGAGCTGACGGAGTATCGGCGCGATAAGGTCGGGTTCATCTTCCAGTTCTTCAACCTCGTCCCCACGCTCACCGCTCTTGAGAACGTCGAACTGGTCGGCGAGCTGGCGGGCAATAAGGAGGAGGCCGCGGATCTGCTGGAGCGCGTGGGCCTCGGAGAGCGCCTCAACTACTACCCGGCCGAGCTTTCCGGCGGTGAGCAGCAGCGCGTGGCGATCGCGCGCGCTCTGATCAAACGCCCCTATCTGCTGCTTGGCGACGAGCCGACCGGCAACCTCGACTACGAGACAGGGCTCCTGGTGCTGCAGCTGATTCGCGATGTCTGCGACGAGACCGACCTCACGGTGCTGATGGTGACACACAACGCTGCGATCGGGCAGATGGCGGACATCGTAATCTCGTTGCGCAGCGGCCATGTCGAGGATATCAAGCGGAACGAAGAGCCGCTCGCTCCGAGCGAGCTGACATGGTAGGGAAACCACCGAACACGGGGATGCTGGCATGGACTACCCGGATCGTTGGAAGCAGAGGCTGCCGGATGAGGATGAGCGCAGACGCAGGGGCCAGGAGCACTGGCGGCCCTCGTGGGCGATGATCGTCGCCCTGGTCATCGCCGCTGTCGCATTCGCCGTCGCATTCTGGCCGGGCGGCTCCGGCTCAGGCGGGTAAGCAGGCCACCGGAGAGGATCCCAGGAGCACCGCGCCGAGCGCAGGGCCCTCTTCCTCCACGGCAATCCCTGCGAGGGGTGAGAGCATGGAGGCGCAGCTTAGCCGTTAAACTCTGTGTAGCAATGCGATCCATACTTATACAAGGCTGCACAGGTAGGCCGGCGAACTCGCTATGTCCCGACTGTGGCTGAAGCTGTTCCGCGACATCAGCGCCTACCGCGTTCAGGCGATCGGCATCGCTGTCGTGGTCGCGCTGGGCATCTCCATGTACCACAGCTTCTACCTCTCCTACCGTTCGATGGGCGCGTCCTATCAGTGGGGATACGACGAACTGCGACTGGCCGACTTCACGATCGAGATGGACGTGGCCCCTGAGGCGACCGTGACGCGGCTCGCCGCCATCCCGGGCGTGTTGGAGGTCGCCGGGCGCATCAAGCGTGACATCCGCGTTGAGCAGACACCCGGACGCCGCCGCGTCGTGACCGGTCGCATTCTGTCGGTTCCCGATGAGGGGCGCGCGCAGGTGAATCAGCTCGTGCTGCTCGAGGGCCGGTATCTGGGCCCCGCCGACAGACGGGAGGTATTGCTCGAGCGCGGTTTCGCCGAGGCGCATGGGTACTCGCCCGGTGACACGATCTATCCGGTGGTTCAGGGCGTCCGGCGGGCCTACCGGGTGGTGGGCATCGTCTCCTCGGTGGAGTACCTCTACGTCGTCCGCTCGAAGCAGAACCTCTTCCCCACGCCTGACAGCTTCGGCGTCATGTGGATGCGGCGACGGCAGGCCGAGGCGCTCTTCCAGATGCACGGGCTGATCAACGAAATCATGGCGATGACGTCTCCCGGCGAGCGGGATCGTGTGATGGCCGCGATGTACGCCGACCTGCGCCGCTTCGGCGCCAGGCCGCCGGTCCCGCAGGAGGAGCAGCCCAGCCGGCAGGTCCTCGATGAGGACTTGAAGGGGCTCGGGCAGTTCGCGGTCATCTTCCCGGCCCTGTTCATCGGCACGGCCGCGCTGACGATCTACAGTATCCTCGCGCGAACGGTTGAGCGCGAGCGACAGCAGGTGGGCTTCTTGCGCGCGAGCGGGCTTCCGGCGTGGAGACTGGGCCTTCAGTACCTTGTATTCGCCGGCCTCATGGGGATCATCGGCGTCATCCCGGGGGTCATCATGGGCCAGTGGTTCGCGCTGGGCATCACGAAGATCTACCTCGACACCCTCGGCATCCCGTACCTCAGGCTGGCCTCGGGACTGGTTGTGGGCGCGATCGGAGTGGCAGTGACGGCGGTTTCGAGCCTCGTGGCGGGCTGGGGTCCAGCCGTGAGCGCCGCTCGAATGCGCCCTGCTGACGCCATGCGCCCCGGCCCTTCAGCATCGATGCAGCGCAAGCCGCCCGCGATCATCACGCGCCTGCAGCGCCGAGCGTCATTCACCACCCGCGTGGCCCTGACGAACCTGTTCCGCCAGACACATCGCACCGCCTACACGCTCTTCGGTGTCGCCGCCGGCCTGGTGCTGATGATTACAACGATGTCGATGATGGACGCGACCGAACACGCCATCAACTACTACTTCGGAAGCGTGCGCAACTACGACGTCGATGTGGGCTTTGAGCGCCCGGTGAGCGAGACCATCGTCACGCAGGTCCAGCAGTGGCCCGGCGTTCAGTGGGCCGAGGGCAACGTGGGTCTGCCCGTCAAGCTTACCCACGGAGAGGCCACCGATGACGTCACGATCACCGGCGTGCCCGCGGGCAGCAGGCTGCAGCGCTTTCGTGACGAGGCCGGGAACCCTGTCGCGATCCGGGGGTATGGAATCTACCCCGCGGAGGGCACCGCGCGGGAACTGGGAATCGAGCGTGGCGACCTGCTCAAGGTCGAGTACGCCTACAACTCCCGTGACGTGCAGCTCACCAGGCCGGTCCGAGTGGCACGAACGGTGCGGCAGCCGATCGGAGCCGGCCTTTACATGTCCGCCGATGCCCTCCGGCAGCGATTTGGGGCGAAGCTTGGCTTCCCACCCGGCACCATCGGCGGCATGGTCATCAAGGCGCGACCGGGCTATCAGCGAGCCGTCGCGGCCCGGGCGTCGGACCTGCCCGGTGCCACGATGGTCGAGACGACATTCGACATCCGCGAGCAGATCGACCAGGCCATGGCGATGAACTACGCCTTCATCGCCGTACTGATGGTCTTCGCCGGCGCGCTCACGGTGGCGATCGTCTACAACACGATCAACAGCAACATCCACGAGCGGCGCTCGGAGCTGGCATCGCTACGCGCGCTCGGGGTCCGGATGGACGAGATCGCGAGGATGATCACCGTCGAGAACCTGGCCTCGACGTCGCTCGGTGTACTGGCGGGAGTTCCGCTGGGAGTGGCCGGCGCACGCGGGATCGCCGAGATGTGGCAGAGCGAGATGTTCACGATCTCGTTTTACATCTCGCCGCGGACCTTCATCGTCTCGATCGCGTTCACACTCGTGCTCGTGGTCCTCTGTCAGATCCCGGCGCTGCGCAGCATCCGTGAGATGAACCTCGCACAGATGACGCGCGTCCACGGCGAGTGAGCTGCGGCGAGGCTCTGCCGAAGGTCTGCGTGATTGTGGGAAGAAGGATCTTTCTCGGAGCAGTCCCGGGCGGCGGGGCGGCGGCATGTCCCCTGTGATCGCGTCGGGCAGCTCGTGAACGTGAAGCAGCAGGAAGCAGTTCCCTGACGTGGCCATAGACGCCAGCACCATCGACGCAGCCGCGCCACGCCGGGGTGCATGAGGGAGAGTAGGCATGGAGGAGATTCGCGTCGGTATGGTGGGCGCTGGCTTCGCGGCCGACTTCCACGTCGAGGCATTCAAGAGGGTCACCGGCATCGAGGCGCGTGTTGTCGCCGTGATGTCGCAGCGTGAGAAGAGCCGCGTGTCCTTTGCCAGGAAGCATGGCATACCGGGGGTCTACGATGATCTTAGCGACATGCTGGCGGAGGAGGAGCTGGATGTCGTTGACCTCTGTGTTCCGACCTACGTGCATGCGGAGTATATCGTCCAGGCCGCGCAGGCGGGCGTGAACGTCATCGTCGAGAAGCCGCTGACGGGATACACCGGCGAGTTGGGCCAGGACGAGGATGAGCTGATTGGGGACACGGTGCCGAAATCCCACATGATGGAGTGGGTTCGCGACCAGTGCCGCTACGTGGCGATGGAGCTCGAGCATGCCGGAATTCGTCTGATGTACGCCGAGAACTGGGTGTACGCGCCTGCGGTGCAGAAGGCCAGGCGGCTGATCGAGGCCGGCTCGGGTCCGGTGATGCGGGTGGTCGCTGAGGAGTCGCACTCCGGTTCGCACGCGAGCTACGCCAGGTACTGGAGCCTCGCCGGAGGCGGCTCGCTGCTGCGCACCGGCTCGCACCCGGTCGGCGGCGCGCTCTACATCAAGCAGGTCGAGGGCATGGCGCGCGAGGGAGCCCCGATCCGACCGAGGTCGGTGATGGCCGACACAGCGCGCCTGATGGAGATGGATAGCTACCGCGAGAGCCGGAGCGCACTGACCGGTGATCTGGCCGACTGCGAGGACTGGGGTTCGGTGCTGATCACGTTCGAGGACGGCTCTGTCGCGGAGGTCACCAGCTCGGACGTCGTGCTCGGGGGGATCTATAACTACATGAAGATCTTCTGTGCGCGCGGTCGCATCGAGTGTAACATGAACCCGAACAATCAGGTCATGATCTACGGACCCGACAAAGACGCGTTCGGCGACGAGTATATCGCCGAGAAGCTCTCGACCCGCGCGGGTTGGAACTTCGCGTCACCGGATGAGCACTGGGCGTCCGGCTACCCGCAGGAGATTCAGGACTTCGCCGAGTGTGTGGCGTACAACCGCGAGCCGCTGTCGGGCTGGA
>JALGTR010000299.1 GCA_029821265.1 Candidatus Zipacnadia bacterium | reverse complement strand
TCGCCGGCCGAGAGCGACGAGCCGCAGATGTGCAGCCATCGGCAGCCCTCGAAGTACTCCTCCGGCGGCTCCGGAAGGCGGCTGGCGGCCGAGTTGCCGATGTGGAAGAGAAAGCGCCGGTCACCGTCGGAGAAGTAGGTCACGAACGCGCAGCCGGTTGACAGGTCATCGACTACCGCAACGTACGTTGTGTCGACGCCGTGATCAGTGAACCGCGCGATGTCCATGCTCCCGAAGTCGTCGTTACCCACGGCGCCGATGAAGCCCGCAGTACGTCCCAGCAGCGCGGCCTGATCGGTGAAGATCGCCGGCGCGCCGGACGGAAACGGCCCGGCGAACGTCCCGGGCCGATCCAGCGGCTGATCGACCTCCATGCGCATGACGTCAACGATAAGCTCGCCTATCGAGATGATCTCCGGCATCGCAATCCCTCCGCTTTGGTTCTCGCCCGTCAGTGGCGTGTTCTTCGAGAAAGCACGGGGGACCTGCGCGCAGCGGCGCCGCCCTTCGGGCCGCGCCGCTGTTTGCCCCGCGCCTCTTCTCGCCGGGCCCGGTCGGGCTCTACTTGTACCTTCCGAAGCGCTTGCAGGCCGCGTACATCGCCGCCACGTTCTCCTCGGGGGTACCGGGGGCGAGGTTGTTGCCATCGCGAAGCACGAACCTGCCGCCCTCCATCACGCCCGAGTGCAGAATCCGGCGGGTCTCCTCGTAGACCTGGCGCGGAGTGCCCGAGCGCAGCAACTCCGCGTGTGGGCCGCCGTTGATCTGCACCTCAGGCCCCAGCACCCTGCGCAGCCCCCCGTGATCCACCGGAAAGCCCGTGTCGAAGCTCTGCACGTTCAGCTCATCGCGGATCGCCAGGAACAGGTGCGTCGCATCCCCGCACAGGTGGATTGAGTTTGGCCCCACGGCGCCGAACTCGTCGATCATCCGCCGGTGGTAGGGGAGCACCATCTCCCGATAGGTCGCCTCGCTCAGAAGCTGCACGCTGTCATCGGCGAAGCCCCACGCAGTGCTCTCGACAGGTTGGCCGAGACGCTCCCGGTATGCCCTGATCCGCCGGATGGTCGCGTCGGTGATCATCTCCATCATGGCGTGGAAGAACTCCGGGTCCTCGTACATGTCGAGGCAGACCTGTGTCGGCCCCCGCACCGCGCATGCCACCGTGAACGGCCCGTCAGTGCCCTGCCCCGGGACGCTGCCGACGCGTATTGGCCGGCCCTCGAACTCCAGTCCCCCGGCCGCGCGCTCCTCAAAGTACTCTCGATACTCCCACGCACGCCCCAGCCAGCCGTCGAACGGACCGGGCGCTCCGCGCTCGATGAACTCCCACTTCCGCTCATCCGTCACGAATGGGGGTGTATCCGGGACGTCGCCTTCGATGAAGCGCAGCTGCGCGCCCCACCAGAGCGCCTCGTAGCTGTTCTGCAGATCGACGCTCACCGTCCACTCGTCGGGCAGGCCCATCTCGGCGTCTCGCGGAAAGTGGTGTCGGAGGAAATGCTGATGCCGAAGCTGGTGCTGGAGCATCACCTCAGGGTCGGTGAAGTACTCCCTGTAGGTGATCCCCAGCGGATTGTGGTCGCGGCTGAGGACTGTGAAGCGCGAGGAGAAGCCGATGATCATCGGGACGCGCGTCGGCTCTCCGGCGTGAAATGCGTCCCACACCTCGCGGACCGTCGCGTTGTGTGCAGCGAAATCAATATTGGGCATTCGGGGACCTCCCGTGGTCGAGCATAGCTTCCAGCACCACACCTGCGACGCCTCCCCCGCTTCTGCGTCGAAAAGGTGTCCGCCTCGCAATCAACGAATACTCCCGACGGTAATCACTCTCCTCCGGGGGATCAAGCGATGATCGACTGGGAACGCGAACAGAACGTGCTCAAGATCCTGCTGCGCCAGAAGGCCCTCACGCCTGACGAGGCGCGCGAGGTCTACCAGCACGGCATGCGCAGCGAGCAGTCCGCGCTTGAACTGGCGGTGCAGAGGGGCTACCTGACGCACGAGCAGATTCGCGAGGCCACCGGAGGGGAGATAGACTCGGTGGCATCTCTGCGCGACATGTCGATCGATCCGGGCGTGGTTAACCTCATCCCGCCCGACCTTGGCCGCCGACTTCGCGCCTTCCCGATCGCGGTCAAACAGGACACCATCGAGGTCGCCATGAGCGATCCCGACAATGTCACTGCGATCGACGAGGTCCGGCGACATACCGGCTATCGCGTCCAGCCCGTTCGCGTTGCCGACCCCGAGATCGCCTGGGCAATGGACACCTACTGGGGCGACAACGACATCATCGAGCTGGAGGCGAGCATGCGTGGTCGGGCCGAAGGGCTCAGCGAGGAGGTCGATCGCATCGCCGACCTCTCGGACGCCCCGCAGGTCGTCCAGCTCGCCAGCTCGCTGATCAGCATGGGCGTACGCCAGGGCGCCAGCGACATCCATATCGAGGCCCGGCCGGACGGCCTCGGCGTCCGTTATCGGATCGACGGGATGCTGGGGGACGTCAACACGCTTCCGGGGACGATCAAGGATGCCCTCATCTCGCGTCTGAAGATCATGGCGGGGATGGACATCAGTGAGTCCCGCCGCCCCCAGGACGGGCGTTTCACGACTCAGGCTGCCGGGCGGCGCATCGACGTGCGCAGCGCCCTGCGACCGACCGCGCACGGCGAGAACATCGTCATGCGCCTGCTCGACAGAAACCGGATGTACATCACCTTCGACCAGCTTGGGATGTCCGCGCCGCTGCAGCAGCAGATGGAGGCGCTGCTGAAGGCCTCGCGGGGCCTCATTGCGATCGTCGGTGGCACCGGGTCGGGTAAGACGACCACGCTGTACGCGGCGCTGCACTATCTACGCCAGCACAATGTCAACATCGAGACTGTCGAGGATCCGATTGAGTACAGTCTGGATGGCGTAAACCAGGCCTCGGCGCGTCCCGACATCGGCGTGGGCTTCGCCGAACACGTTCGGGCGATGCTGCGTCAGGACCCGGATGTGATCATGGTCGGCGAGGCGCGTGACACGGAGACGATCGAGGCGTCCTTTCGGGCCTCGCTCACCGGCCACCTCGTCCTCACGAGCATGCACGCCAACGACGCCCCCGCGACGGTCACTCGGATGCTGGAGATGGGCGTGGAGCCGTACCTGATCTCCTCGGGCTTGCGCGCGGTGCTCGCTCAGCGCCTGGCACGGCGCGTCTGTCCGGACTGCAAGGTCTCGCGCAAGGTCGAGGAGGTTCTCGAGGAGGCCCCAGCCCTTCAGCGTCGCCTCGCTGAGCACCGCATCACGGTCGTTGCCGAGGGAAAGGGCTGCGAGCGCTGCCGGCATACGGGCTTTCGGGGACGCGTGGGGCTCTTCGAGTTGATGCGCATGACACCGGACCTCAAGCGTCGGGCGCTCGCGGACGTGGACGAGCAGGAGATGCGCCACGCCGCAGTCTCCGAGGGCATGGTGCCCATGGCGGCGGATGCGATGGCCAAGCTCCGCTCGGGCGTCATCGGTATAGACGCTCTCCTCTCCCTCTACGCCGACCTCTCCACCGAGTACGGCGATGACGCGATCGACTTCATCGGTGGCATGCCCGCCTGACGTCGCGGTGCATTTTCCGGCCGCCTGTCCGCCGCGCACGCGTT
>JALGTR010000298.1 GCA_029821265.1 Candidatus Zipacnadia bacterium | reverse complement strand
CGAGCAGTCACCTCTCGATCGATGTAGAGCTGCTTCGCGTTATTGTCATCTCAGCCCGGTCCCCGGCCGGGTGCGAGCTCCTCTCGCCACGGCGACCCCGGCAGATGTCCCAATCGGCGGTCTCCGCGCGCCGTTCGCCGCCCGTGGCAGTTTGCCCTTCTTTGCACCCGGCCGGGCTGAGACCGGGGGGCGCAGGCGCGTCACCGCATCGCTTCCTCGCCAAAGAGCCCGAGCTGCAGCTCCGTCAGGGCGACCTGCTGCGTACCAGGGCCGGCCGATACCTCAATCACGTTCCAGCCCGGGCGCAGGGCGCGCTGTGGCACCGTCAGGTGTAGGTAGCCGGTCGGGCAGGGCGGATGTGCTCCCCACGTTGCATCAGGATCGACGGACGTGGGCATCAGCGAATCCCCCACCGGTCCGTTGTGCAGCACGTGGTGGTTGACGCCCACGCGCAGGACGGTCGCGGGATCGGCGTCGCGCAGCCCGAGGCGCAGCACGGCGCGTTCGCGCGACGCCGGGTCCGGACCAATGGCGATGCGGAGATCGCGTGTCTGGCCCGGCGCGAGATCCGCGGGGATCTGCTTGCGGTACTGCCAGGTGTCCTCGGAGTCGAGGTAGTAGGCCGGCGTGGCGGCATGGACGGCATCGCGGCGAGCCGTTGCTCGAGGGTGCTCGATGCCTCGAACGATGTCGCGCAGCCAGTTCCAGTCAGTCTCGACGTCCTCCAACTGCGGCTGCATGGCGCCCCACAGCAGATGGGCGCCGTTGGTGACGCCGCGGAAGTTGTAGAGCTGTATCCCCGATGCGCCCATCTGCCAGTAGCCCGACGCGGCGCCGAAGACGAGCTGCGGCGTGACGCGGCGCTGCGGGCGTGACCTGTAATCCTCGGCGGATGGCTCAGGCTCGAGAGCCCACGTCCAGGAGGTGCGGGGATAGACAGCAGGGTAGATCTGACAGCCTGTCCCCTCGGCCATCGCGACGAATTCGTCCACGGGCATGTCGTGGGCGAGTGTCATCAGCTGTGCGGGGATAAGGACATCGACCAGGCCGCGGCGCATCCACGCGCCGACGTCCAGCCCGGCCCACCGGCAGTTCGCCGGCGCCGGCGGGACGCGCACGACGAGCAGGTAATCGCGGCCGCGGCGACGCCCGACCTCATCGAGCCTGCTGCGGACGCGAGCGAGCAGTCGGGTGATAAGATGGGCCCGCCTGGGGCCCTCTCCAGGTGGGAAGAGCACCTGCACGCGGTTGAAGTCGACCTCAATACCATCCATGATGTCGGCGTAGCGTTCGATGACCTCGGCCAGGACCCTGTAACGGTAGTCGCGGACCTGCGGATGTGAGAAGTCGAGCAGGTTCGCGTAGTGAGGGTTGCCCTCAAGCGGCGAGATGCCAAGGGTCATCGTCTCGTGGTGCTCGATCCAGAAACGCCCGGTGAGCGGGTACTCGAACGGGTCGCTCATGAAGTGGCTGTCGTTCATGCGGTAGGAGGGGAAGAAGCGCATCCCCGCCGAGCGAGCCTGCTCTCCAGCCACGCGTATTGGGTCCACGCCGGCCTGCATACCGGCGACGATCTTGCGGATGCGCGGCCCCCACCGCTCGTCATCGTCGTATGAGGTCTCGCGCCAGCCCCAGACGCTGGCGACCTGCGTTGGGTAGTACAGCACGTCGGAGCCAGCGCCGACGGAGTAGCAGAGGGTGTCGATCCCGCAGCGGGCAAGAGAGTCGACGCGCTCGCGCAACACCCGTACAGAGACCTCCGGGTCTGTGCTGACAAAGGACAGGTCGCCGTCATCGTTGTGCATGACGCCGAGCTCCGGGGGCTGCTGCGCGAGCGCCAGCGGCAGTGCCGAGATCAGGCATGTGACGATCATGGAGGCCGGTCGCATGATGATCCTCCCGTGCGGCGTGAAGCTGCGGGCCGCACACTACCGCGCGCCGACAAAGTCACTGTCGTGAAGCCTGATCCAGGTCGGCGGCTTGAGCTGGCTGCAGGAGATCCACAGCTCACCGGGGCGGCGCTCAATGACGCGCGGATACGACACCCAGGCGCCCGCCTTGCGCATGATCACCACCGGCTCGGTCCACGTGCGCGCGTCATCGTCCGAGAAGCGTATCGACAGCTCCTCGCGCTGCCAGCTCGCCGGGATCTCGGAGTACTGCCCCGAGCGGCGAGGATAGCCGAGCGGATCGGATGTGCCCTCCGGATACAGTTGGTTGTAGACGAGGGCGATACGGCCGCTTTGCAGGCGCAGGAGGACGGCCGGTGAGCTGCTGGCGGCGATCGTACTGGGGCGCACCTCGCGCCAGTAGTGATGGTCCTCGGAGAACGCCTCCCAGTAGCGGTCGAGGTTTGTGCGCAGGAGCATGTACAGCCGCCCGTCGGAGAGCGTGGTGATCGCGGCCTCGCAGCCCCCGTCGTGGTGCCCATGGCCGCCGATGTCGATGACATTGCTCTGCACCCAGCTCTGGCCCTGGTCGCTGCTGGTGAATGTATACTGGGCGTGGCGGGCGGGGTTGAGCAGCAGGTCCTGGACCGGGACGACGATCTCCCCCTCGGGCGTCTCCACGATGTCCATCAGCGCCCCGCAGTAGCCGTCGAGGATGCGCTGGCGGTCGGTCCAGGTCTGACCTTCGTCGGTTGAGCGTATCGACCAGACATCAAGCTCGGCGACATCGGGTGCGCCGGTCTCGTTATTCCATGTCCAGTTCTGCGTGCTGATATCCATGAACACGAGCACGAGGGTGCCCTCGCGCGTGCGGATAAGCTGGCCGGTGCTCGGCACCCCCGGTGGATCGCCCTCATAGATGGGGCGCGGCTCGGACCATGTCTCGCCGTCGTCGTCGCTGACCATGGTGGCGTTCCCCGCGGCCATCAGGAGCCGGCCGTCGGAGAGCTCCACTATGGGGGCAACGTGCCTGATCCCCGGGAGCTGCTCGCATTTGGGGTGTATCCACAGCTCGGGCTCCTGAGCCTGAACGGCAGCGGCGAACACGGTTGAGGCGGCGATGGTGAGCATCAGCATCATCCCTCTCATGGTCTGACCCCTCCTGAGATCGGCCGGTCGGTCGCGCGGACGCGCCTACTGCGCGTCAAAGATGGGCTCCGGCTCAACGCCGCGGAGACGCTCCGAGAAGCGCCTGAGGAAGATCATGCGCCCGCCCTCGAAGTTCGCTGCCTCGTGCAGATCGATGCCATCGTACCTGTTCTCGAGGACGATGCGGGCCTTCTGGGCGAGAATGTGGTCGAGTGCCTGGTGGGAGCCGGGCAGCCACTCGCCGAAGAGGTAGAGCTTTACGTCGTGCTCCCGGCACAGCGGTCCGTACTGGCGGGCGCCGAACGCGTAGAGGTCGGCGTCGGCGGGAACGGAGGGCTTCGCGAGCCAGTAGGGGTGATCGGCGGAATCAAGGACCTCGTAGTCGCCGACGTTGATGGCGTCGGCGATGTCCTCGGTCACAAGCGGTCGCCAGAGGTTGGCGTAGCGGGCGACGACGTTGTCGCCGAAGTAAGGGTCGGCGGCGAGGTGAATATGCTCGCCGAGCTGCAGCCCGATCCACAGCTCTGCGTCGCGGGAGTGGCAGAGATCGGCCAGATCGCGGTAGAGCCGGTTAACGAACTCGCCCTTGATCCGGTGCCACAGCTCA
>JALGTR010000061.1:10623-28260 GCA_029821265.1 Candidatus Zipacnadia bacterium | reverse complement strand
TAATAGTAGTCGCCGCCGGTGACGCGAAGCTTGTTGAGAACGATGCCAAGCACATCGGCGCGCGCGTGACGGAACAGGCGCTCCATATCGTGGATAGCTCTCTCGGTGACCTGGCCGGATTCGGCGACGATGATCGTGCGGTCGAGCTTCGAGGAGAGGATTCCGGCATCGGTGAGCATGACCGCCGGCGGCGTATCGAAGATCACGATGTCAGCGGCCTCGGCAAGCTCTTCGATCAGGGCGGTCATACGCTCGGATTCAAGCAGCTCGGCTGGATTTGGGGGCAGGGGCCCGCTGGTGAGCAAGCGCAGGCCCGGCACGCCGCTCTCCTGCAGGGCGTCCTCCAGCTTCATGTCGCCCACGAGCAGGTTCGTCACCCCTGGCTCGTTATCGACCCCAAAGGCACGGTGTAGCACCGGTCTGCGCAGATCGGCATCCACGAGAATCACCCGCTCGCCGCTCTGCGCGTACACCACCGCGAGGTTCGAGGCGGTGACCGACTTGCCCTCGCCTGTGCCCGCGCTCGTGATCATAAACGTGGTCGCGGGCTTGTCGAACAGCGAGAAGCGGATATTGCTGCGCAGCGTTCGGTACGCCTCGGCCGGTGGGCTCTTGGGCGCCTCCAGCGTCACAAGGCCATCCGCCTCATCAGTGCGTAGCGGAATGATGCCCAGCAGATACAGATCGGTGACCCGCTGCAGGTCCTCGACCGAGTAGATCGTGTCGTCGAGGGCCTCCAGCAGGATCGCGAGGCCCAGACCCATGAAGAGCCCCAGCCCCAACGAGAAGACCATCGCGCGAAGGGGGCTGGCCTTGATCTCGCGCGCCGTCTGTGCTCTGTCAACGACGCGGGCGTTGCCCTCCTTGATCGTCTCGGCCAGGCGCGCCTGGCGCAGCTCCTCCTGCAGTTGCATGGATGCCTCGCGCAGACGGGTGAGTCGATCAACGAGCGCCTGCCACTGCTGGAGATCCTCCGGCAGTCCACGGGCCTGATCGCGCAGGCCGGCGAGTGCAGCATCGTTGGCGGCGAGTTGTGCCTGTGCCTCTTTGAGCTTCAGTCGGGCCTCGGCAAGCAGCGCCTCAACGTTCGCGCCCGCGGGATTCTCGACCACAACCTCCGACTCGATCAGCTCCGGAGTCCGCTCGAGCTCGCTCTGCAACTCCTCCACGAGTGCGCGGGCGTCGAGCACACGGGCGTGGCCATCGGTGTACTTTGACTGCAGGGACTCAAGCTGAACTCGCGCCTCCGTCAGGCTTTGCCTGAGCGCCTGATACTCAGGGTTGGGCGTTGGTCGGCCCTGCACCTCAAAGGGCGCTTCCTCGGCCGCGACCTGCTCAAGGTGATCGACGCGGGCCTGAGCCACCCTGACGGCGGTCTCGGCTGCCAGGCGCTGCGCCTGATACTGGCGGAGCTGCTCGACGATGGCCTCCACTTCGTTCTGTACGTCAACATAGCCCTCGCGCATGCTCATCGCGGTCATCTCATCGATGACCGCCTGAATATCGTCCTCGGCCTTCTGGACCTGATCCTCGAGGAAGGCCACAGCCTTTGTGCTCTGGCGCTGGCGATCCTCCTGATTGACCTGCACGAACGCCTCGGCGACCTGATTCGCGAAGGCCTTCGCTTTGCGGCGATCGGTGTTCTCGGCGGTAATTCGGATCAGATCGGGCTGAAGCACGCTGACCTCGACGGAGTCGAGTATCTCAGGAGCGGTGGCGACAATGCGATCTTCTTCGGGGAGAGCTTGAAGCCGCTCGGCGGCTCGCGAGGCCACGTCGCCGCTGTGGGCGATGCGGGCGTAGGTCTCCATGGCGATGTTCGGCAGCATGTTGCTGGTGTCGCCGGTGACCCAGAACAGTCCTTCGGGGCGCTGCTGCACATGTACGAGCGCGGTAGCCTCGTAAGTTCGCTCGGTGGACACAGCCCAGAGCGCACCTATCATCATCGCCACGGCGGCCATAATGAGGATGAACCACTTGCGCTTGGACAGAATTCGGATGTAGTCCGGCAGTTCGAGGTGTCGAGGCTTTGTCTCTTCCGCTGCCACGTTCCCACCCGCGTACACTACCGCATCTGAACGGGGAGCCCCCGTCCTCGGTGCCGCAATCATAACACCGTGCCGGAGCGCGTGTCAACCGGGGAGGTGCAGCGCGTTGGGCCGGCGAATTCCCGCGCTGTCCGGCGGACCGCAGCGCGGTCGCTTCCGCCCGGGGCGCCTGTCGCGCCGCGGAATGCCCTCAGGCGGCGGCGCGGTGAACCGAAGACGACACCATGGGTACTTCCACCTGGCACAGATCACCCGAGACGGAGCAGTGGAAACGGGTGCGCGAGCTCTACGCGCAGCCGAACCCCTCGCCGGTGGAGGTGGCCCGGCGCATCGCCGGGGCCCTCGACGCGCAGACGCACGCGGGAATGCAGGGCCCCGCGGTAGCGACCTGCCTCGGGGCGCTCGTGGAGGGCTGCGCTGCGATCGAGCGCGATGGCCTGGAGCGCACACTGCAGCAGATGGGGCTGCCACCGGAGCCGGCAGCCGTCCAGCTCGCGGCCGGCCTGCGCGACCGGGCGGAGGAGCTGATCGCGCAGACCGGGCAGGCCTCGCGATTCGGCGACCTGGCGCTGGAGGCGGTGGGGACGACCGCGCTGGCGCTCGCGACGTTGTCGGACTCGGGGGCGGGCCTGCTGGAGGTCCCGCTGGCCGCCGTGGAGGTTCGCTTCAGGTCGCTAAGGACCGAAGGCGAGCTGCACCGGATGGCCGCGCTATACACCGGGCACGATCTCGACCGCGCGTTCCGCTACTTCGTGGCGCGAGATGTGGGGGATTTCGTCGGCGGCGAAGGCCTCCCCACGGTCAGTGACGCGAACCGGCTTGAGGACGCCGTCGCGGCGCACTGCCGGCAGACCTGGCGACGGCTCGCACTCGGCGAGTATGAGCCGATCCTCGCGGAGGCGCACCTGCTGGATCCTGGTGAGCGCTTCGAGGTGCTGCAGCCGGTGGTCGCGTCGGGGATTGAGCAGGGGCTCGAGCAGATCGCTGCGGGGGTGGCAGGATGACCTCCGTGCTGGCGGTGGTCTGCGAGCCCGCACAGGAGGCTGCGGACCGGTGCGAGATCGTCCGCGACGCCGACACGCTGATCGACTGGCGCACCGAGCGCGCGAATGTGACCGTGGACCTGAGCGAGCTGCCGGCGCCGGCCGGGCTGTCGGCTCCCGCACTTGACCTGCTGGACGTGGCAATCGGCATCTACATCGCGGACATCGCCGTCATGCGTGGCGAGAGGGAGGCGTGGCCGCGGGAGATAACGCTGGCGATCCCGGTACGCGAGCCGAGGCTCTGGAGCAGTCTTGGGCGCGATCTGAGCCGGCTGATCTACGCCCTGACACGCGACAGCTTCACGCTGCACTTCTATGCCGTGCCAGATCTGCCCGAGATGGGCTACGAATGTGCCCCGGCGCCTGAGGAGCATGTTGACTGCGTCTCGATGCTCTCAGGCGGACTGGATTCGCTGGCCGGGGCGGTGATGCTGCAGGAGACCGGACGCAGGCCGCTTTACAGCATGCACCGATCGGGAAACCCCTCCGTGCTGACTGCCCAGCGAAATGTGGTCAGGAGCATTCAGAGCCACTGGCCGGGCGGCAGCCACACGGCGCCCTGCCTCGTCGCGCCGTCAACCGCGGGCAATGACACCCTGGCTTTCCCGCCAGCCGAGCAGCGCGAGCCGTCACGGCGCGCGCGCTCTCTGCTGTTCATGGCGCTGGCGACGGTCGCGGCTCAGGCCGTTTCGGGCAACGAGGTCTACATGTGCGAGAACGGCCTGCTCACTGCCGGGCTGCCTCTTTCACCATCGCGGGCCGGCAGCATGTCCACACACTCCACCCATCCGGCTGCCCTCAACCTCTTCAACGACATCGCCGCCCGCGCCGGTCTCGACGGCCTGGTGGTGAACCCGTTCGTCTACGAGACGAAGGCCGACCTGATCCGCAACGTCCTCAAACCGCACCTGACCCCGCGAGAGATCCAGGCGACGATCTCCTGCTGGGCGGCCGGACGTGGGAATCGCCAGTGCGGCGGATGCATCCCCTGCCTGTTGAGGCGAATCGGGATGGTCTACGCGGAACTGCCGGAGGAGGCGTACATGATCGACGTTCTCGGGAGGCCGGACGAGTACGTCGGGACCGACGCGTGGGGCAACCTCGTCGATCTACTGCGCCACGCCAGGCGGATCGCCGAGCAGAGCGATGCCGAACTGGTGGCGGAACAGCCCGCGATCCTGGCGCTGTCGGCCGCGGGCGTTGAGATCGGGGAGATTATCGCCATGCTGCGGCGCCACGCCAATCAGACGCTCGGAGTCGTGAACGAGTGTTTTCCCCGCGCCGCGCGGCTCATCGGCTGAGACGGTGGGCGAGCGCTGAAGCTGCCGACGCGCCGGCAGCCGGGACGAGGCCCTGCGTCAGTCCAGCCTCCGGGAGTACATCCGATACTCGATGACCGGCTCGAAGCCCGCCTTCTCGTACATGCGCCGGGCGGGGGCGTGGCCCTCGTTCAGCCCGGTTCCCACACAGGCGATCGACATGCCCTCGTCGCGGAAGATCTCCAGCACGCGCTCGATCTGCATCGTGCCGATTCCGCGGCCCTGAAAGCCGGGTGCGACGGCGTTGTAGTGAATTGTTCCCACGCCGCGTGCAGAGTCCGTCGCCCAACTGACGAAGCCGCCGATCTCGCCCTCGACTTCAGTCACGAGCATCTGCCCGATCTCCTGCCACAGCCGGGACATCACCTTCGGCAGCAGCCAGCGGTCCCAGCTCTCCTCCCCGACCGCGCCGTACTTCTCCTCCAGCGCGAAGTCTGAGCCGATGGCCCAGACTTCGCTGACGATCTGCTGGATGCGCGGCATATCGGCGGGAGTCGCCGCGCGCATCTGTAGCTTCATGTCTCGCTCGCCCCGCTCAGTCGACAAGCTGCTCCGGCTCCATCTTGTGCTCGATCTGCGCGGACTGCATGATCTCAGACCGCTTCCGGTTCATCGCCTGCAGCAGCTTCTGATTCCTGATCCGCTCGCGGATGTCATCCTTGACCTCGTCGAACTCCGGGACGCTCGCGGGCATGTACTCATCGCGGCGGATGATGTGCCAGCCCATCTCCGTCTGGACCGGCTCGGTCATCTCGTTGTCAGCGCCCAGCTCAAATGCGGCCTGCTGGAACGGGTTATCGCCGGGCGAGATGACACCAAACTCCCCACCGTTGTCCTTGGTGTAGGGATCGATGGAGTACTCCTGCGCCGCCTCGGCGAAGGGCTTGCCCTCGAGGATCTCGGAGCGGATCTTATCCGCTTCCTCCTTGGTCTTAACGCAGATGTGGCTGATCCGCATCCGCTCGGGCTGACGCAGATCCTCCTGCGAGGCCTCCCAGACCTGTCGGACCTCTTCGTCGGTGACCGTCACATCGCCCTCGACCATCTTCTCGATCAACATCTCGTTGCGGATCCACTGGCGGAAGGCGTACTGCGTCATCTTCTTCTCGGCCAGCCACAGCGAGAAGCTTCGACCGGTGCCCCTGGCCTGCAGATCGATGTTCTGCTGGAAGTTCTCGAAGCGCTGATTGACCTCTTCGTCGGTCACGGAGACGCCGGCCTCGGCGGCCGCCTGCTGAACCGCGCGCTCCTGGATGAGCGCGCCCAGCGCGACGTCGCCCCAGCGCATGATCAGCTCATCCTGGAAGGTGTCCGCTGTGATCGGCTCGCCGTTGACCGTAGCGAGGACCTGGCCCCCATCCTGCGCGAAGGCCGGGATGCTCAGTGCCACGAGAATGATGACAAGTGCGAAGACATGTGCGGATCGGGTACCCTGCATTGGACCTCTCCTGTGCCGGCTGATGCCGGCGTGTATTCAGCCGGACTGTGCGACGGCCGGCTGATCGTCTGAAACAGTAGCCTGCTTCCGGGCGCCGTCCTCGAGGGGGATCTCCGCCCGGACTTTGTTGTCTAAGACCGTTCCCGACACGCCAAGGTTCGCGGAAAGTTCCGCGATCCGTCCGGCGATCTTCGCCGCCCGCGCACTCTCCGGGTAGATCGGCCCGCAGCACGAGAGCGGTATCCACACGGGGGTCGCCGTGATCTCCCAGCCCTCTCCCTCGGTGAACTGCAGGTGGAAGATCGCGCTCTCCATGCGCTCTCCCTCGCGTTGGTCGAAGACGAAGTTGCCGCAGCTGTAGAGTATCGGCGCGCCCTCGTGCTGGCCGATCCCCTGGAGCACGTGTGGGTGATGACCGATGACCAGGTCGGCGCCGGCCTCCACCGCCGCGTGCGCAACATCGCGCTGACGTCCGGAGGGCACATTCTGGTATTCGTTGCCCCAGTGTATCGACACGACCAGCACCTCGCATCGCTCTTTCGCGGCCGCGATACGCTTGCGGAACTCGGTCATCTCGCTGTCCACCTTGCACCAGCTTCCGTGCTGAAAGCTCAGGTCGGTGCAGGCGACGAATCCAATGAGCACATCCTGGACGTCGAACAGCGTCGGCTGCCAGGAGCTCTCCCGCTCCCGCGCCGCGCCGCAGTAGGCCACGCCTGCAGTCTCAAGATGGTCGATGGTCTGTTGAAGCCCCTCGACACCCGCGTTCAACGAATGGTTGTTCGCCAGCGCGACGATGTCGATGCCGCCGTCGAGCAGCACATCCACCGTGCGCGGGTCTGCGCGGAACAGCAGGTGCTCGCGCGGAGAGTGCGGCCCGACCGTCGAGAGCGGACACTCGAGATTGGCGAAAGTCACGTCCGCTGAGCGCAGCTCATCGCGAACCTTCTCGAAGATGCTCGCCGCCCCGTTGGCCTCGATCCGGGCACCGACGGTGCGGTCAAGCATGATATCGCCCACCACGTTCATGGTGAATGAGCGTGGTGGGGGCGGCTCGGGCGGCGGCTCGGGGAGAGCGGTCAGGGGCGTGGGCGTGACGTCCGCGCCCGCATCCGGGGCCGGGGTACAGCCTGAGGCAAGCACACAGACCGCCACGAACGCTGTCAACAGTGCGCGATGCAGGTCTGACACGGGAAACCTGCCTTCTGGCCGGAATCGGTGCTGGAACGCCTGCGCTCTTCGCAGCAGGTACAGGATAGAGGATGCCCGTCTCAGAGTCAACGCACCCGGTATCCCCGGCGATCTATGATGGCGCGCGGGAGGAACTGAGGTCGTCGGCAGCGAAGCGCGCCAGAGCAATCAACGATGTCGCGAGAAACGATGCCCATGGCGGAAGAGCACTCCAGGTCTGTGCTGGAAGTGGCGGCGCCCACCTCGAGTCAGCCGATGACCGTTCGAGCGGCGGTGCTGGGGCTCCTGATGGCCGGCGTGGTGGGGTTTGTGTTCCCCTACGCGAACCTGGTCATACGGGGGACCCGTCCGGCCAACACGTCCATGCCCTTCGGCACTATCGCGGTCTTCTTCGTACTCGTCGCCATCCTCAATCCCCTGCTGAAGCTGATCTCGCGGAGGCTGGCGCTCAGGCGCGGGGAGCTGCTGGTGATCTTCGTGGCCGCGCTGCTGGCCTCCGCGGTGGTGACGTGGGGGCTGGTGGGGCAGCTGCTCCCGATTATGACCGGTGCCACGTACTACGCCACCCCTGAGAACGGGTGGCTCGAGCTGTTCGGCGACAACACCGTCGAGTGGCTGGCGGTGCAGGACGAGTATCCGGTGCGGGCGTTCTATGAGGCAACGCGCGCAGGTGCGGGGGTCCCGTGGGATGCATGGGCGCTGCCGCTCGGGATGTGGCTGTTGTTCGCGGCCGCGCTGGCAGCGACGAGCCTTGGGCTGATGATCCTGCTGCGCGAGCAGTGGATCGAGCACGAGCGGCTGGTCTACCCCCTGATCTGGCTGCCGGTGCAGATGGTCGATGAGGAGCGGCCGGGAACGCTACTGGCTCCACTGCTGCGTAATCGGCTGTTCTGGATCGGAGCGCTGGTGGCGATCGTGCCGTCGGTGATGATCGGTCTGCGGCATTACTACCCATTCATCCCGAACGTGAACCTCCGGCACTCGGTGACGATCCCGATGCAGCGGGAGATCCTGATCCTGCGGCTGTGGATCAATTTCTCGGTGATCGCGTTCGCGTATCTGATCAACGCTGACCTTGGTTTCAGCCTCTCCTTCTTCGCGCTGCTAAGCGCGTTCGAGACACCCGTGCTGCGGCTGGCGGGCGTCGGTGTGGGGGCCAAGGAGATCTACTCCGCGGGCTCGCAGGCGGTCTCGAACCAGGCCATGGGGGGCATGATCTTCCTGGTGGGCGCGTCGATCTGGGCCGCGCGCGAGGACATCGGAGATGCATTTCGGGGGCTGGCTGGAATCGCGGGAGCGCCCCGTGACCCGGTACAGATGGCGGGGGCGGCATGCCTCGCCGGCGGGCTTATCGGGATGATCTGGTGGCTGAATGCCAGCGGGCTCTCGATCATCGCGGCAGTCCTGCTGGTGTTCGCCGCAATGGTGACCTTCACCGCGCTCACGCGCGCAGCCGTCCAGGGCGGCGTGCCGGTCTCCCGCGCGGCACTCATTCCGCAATCCTTCGTGCTGCACGCGCTCGGCAGCGGCGGCGTCGGGCCGCGCGGAATCACCTCGCTCGCCTACAGCTTCGCCTGGTGCGCGGACATCCGCGTCTTTCTCATGCCGTTCGCCGCTCACGGGCTTAAGGTCTGGGACGAGGCCCGCGCGCGGCGCAGCGGCTTTCTGCCCATCGCGGCCGGAGCCATCGCGATCGCGCTGGCGGTGAGCATCGTCACCACGCTGACGATGGCCTACTCCCGGGGGGGCGTCTCCCTGAGCTCGTGGCTGTTCAGCGGTAATCCGCGCGCAGCCTTCAACTACGCGGCCGCGTCGATGCAGAACCCTGTAACGCCGAGCCTTAGCTGGTGGCTCTGGATGCTTGCCGGCGGTGTGATCATGTGGGCGCTCACGGGCGTGCACATGCGCTTTATCGGCTGGCCACTGCATCCCCTCGGCTTCGCGATCGCGCCGACGCAGCCGGTGCAGGACCTGTGGTTCTCGATCTTCATCGGGTGGCTCATCAAGTCATGGGTACTGCGCTACGGCGGTTATCGCGTCTACGATAGCGGAATCCGCGTGATGCTGGGACTGATCCTCGGTCAATTCCTCGCCTGCGCGGCATGGCTCGTCGTGGACGCCATCACGGGCGCGACGGGCAACATGATCTTCGTGTACTGAGCCGCACCGCGCGCGCCGGAACGTCGCTGACATCCCACTGTGCGGTGGAGGGCGAGTGCCCTCGCCCCCGCCTCGTCTTCGTGCTCGGTCCCTCAACCGGCCGGCGCCCGTGTTATCTGGATGCGGTCGATCGTGAGATTACGGTCCTCGGGCGGCGCATGCAGGTCATTCGTGAACGTCAGGCGCAGCACATGGCGGCCCTGCGAAAGCCCGACCTCCAGGGGGTAGCCCCGAACCGCCTCGCCCCGCAGCTGTATCTGCCCCACCTCACGGCCATCGACACTTATCGCGACGATCGGGTAGGTGCCCTCGGCGGGCGTGCCGCCGGCGAAGATCCGGAGGACATAGCTGCCCGCCCGCGCGACCTCGACAGGTCCCTCGATCCATCCCGAATCGCCGAGATAGGCGCTCCCGGCGTCGCGACGGTACCACTTCATCGTGGGGTCATGCGCCAGGCTCTCCGCCTCGATGACCGTGCCGGTCGCTGAGCGGAAGGGGGCTCCAAGACCGGCCAGCAGACCGCTGATGTAGCGATCCGCTTTGCGCGTATTGCTCTCGGTGGTGTCCCAGTTAATGTTGTCGAGGATCACGCGCCCGGCAGTGCCCTCGAAAACCGCCACTGCGGGCGGGCTCGTGAGGTAGGTGACACCCGGAATCGGCTCATCGCGCGCGATTATGATGCTGCGAACGAAGAGATTGCGATCCTCCGGCGGGTTGTACGCATCGTTGGTGAAGCGGACGGTGACGATGTGCTCTCCGGCCTCGAGGTGGCCGAAGGCGGTGTAGATCGCGAACTCCCCCTCCTGACAGGCGAACTGCCCGAAGCGCTCGCCGTCCACGAGGATCGCGCCGGCCGGCCATACGCCGTCTGCCTGCGTGCCCCCGGCCTCGACCCCGATGATGTACTGCCCGGCCTCGGGCGTTCGCACATCGACGGACGCCGTCGCTCCGCCGCTGGAGAGATGCACCGCCCCGTCGCGCACGCCCGTGACGGAGCCCTCGAGCCGCATCTGCTGCCAGGAGTGTTCGACGACTTCGCGGTCGCGCAGGCTCCGGCCGAGGATGAAGCTCGTCATCTCGCTTGACAGAGGCTTCGTCGCCCACGAGTGCGGAGCACGGGCCTCGCCCAGCCAGTAGAGATCCTCGTTTGCGAAATAGGCGGACAGTTCGTGGGCCCCGGGAACCCGCGTCGCGGCGCCATGATGGGGGACGAGGTCCAGGCCCGCCGCGCCCGGGATCTCCAGGGCCTCGAACTCCATCGGCGTGACCCCGTGCAGCAGGACTGAACCGCCGCGGGCCAGCATCGCCTCGATCTGCGGCCTGACCTCCGCGAGGCCCTCCAGCGGGCCGCAGGCGATCAGCAGTTCGATCTGCGACCAGTCGGCCGCAGATGGATCCTCGGTGATCTCCCGCGCATCGAGGCCGATGCGGTCGAGGACCTCGCGAGTTGCCGCACTCGGACAGTAGAGCGCCGTGCGCGCAACACGGGGCTGGAACTGCGCGAGATAGGTCAACGCGTTCTGAAGCAGCAGGCCGGCCGCCGGCTCCCTGCCCAGCCGTTCGGCAATGAGCATCTGCGAGAGGAGCATCGTCCCGGCTCCGGACGGCAGTTCGAGCAGAGGCGCGTGGGCGATACCGGCGCGGCTGCCGGAGACGACGATCGAGTTCCCGCCCGAGATCGGACGGGCGGGCTCGGCCCGCGTGACGATGTTATCCGGGCGCCACCACTTGAGATCGAGCGGTCGCAGCCCCGCCAGCACCGGATGCTCGGGCATCTGCGGGAAGACCATCGTGGAGCCCTGCGCCGTGAGCTGTGCGCCGATCATACCCGGCGGGTAGTGCTGCTGCTCGAGCACGAGGACCCGGCCGCCATGCCGCACGAAGGCCGCCAGCGCGGCTTCGGCGCCCCCTCCTCCGATAACCGGCACCAGTCTCTCATCCCGGCGCCACGCATTCGCGCCAATCACCAGCACGTCGCAGTCGGGCTCCATGAGGTCCGGGACGCTGTCGAACTGCAGGCCGGCGGCACTGAGCTTCGACGCGGTCGTGCCTGAGGGATCGTAGACCCCCACGCGGACGCCCTCGGGCGCCTGCAACACGAGCGCCGGAAAGATCGAGTACTGGCGCTGGTCAGCGAATACCTCACGGCCGTCGCGGTGGACCGACACTCGGAACGTCACATCCACACGCTGCCGCACGGGCGGAAACTCGAGCGTGATCTGCACCGGGCGACGTTCCGCCGGCCTCATGGCCCAAAGCTCACGCTCGCCCGAGAGCGCGACATCCTCGCCACGCAGCGACCAGCCGAAGACGAGGTCGGCCTCGGTGAGCGAGTCGTTGTACACGTCGAACGTCCGCGTGACCGACTCGCCGCCGTGGAAGTTGTGGTCCCACTCACGCACGTAGGCACCGTGCTCGTCCATCGCCCACTGCTGGGCGGCGAAGAGCGGGTCCTCGGGCCCGCGCAGGATTCCGTCCGCATTGACGGTCCACGGTGACATGGCCCCCACCTCGTAGTAGCGGTAGGCCTGAGTTGCCATCCGCCAGGCCATGGCTTTCGCCCGCTGCGCGTAGCCCTCGTAATCGAGGTAGGCCTCATCGCCGAAGAAGACCGTGTGCCACGACGGATCGGAGGAGGGAATCCACAGGTACTCGCCGATATACAGAGGTTTGCGGCGGTCCCACAGCCAGTCCTCCCCATCAAACGCGTTGATGTCCTCCGGCTCGTTCATCCAATAGGCCGTGTTCGGCCATTGCACGTACTCGGGATACTCGTGCGGATAGTGAATCCCCACCGCATCGGCCACACCCATCGGATCACCGTCGGATTCGTAGTAGATCGGACGCGTGGGATCGTACTGGCGCAGCATCTCCCCCATGCGGGCGAGATCGGCCATCGCCGGTGAATCCTCGTTCAGCCGCGATCCGTACATCTCGTTCTCGAGGCTGTACATGACCACTGACGGGTTGTTGCGCGTTCGGTGTGCCATGGCGCGCAGATGCTCGGCGTAGTTCTCCCAGAAGCGCGGGTCGTCGATGCGGTATGCCGTGTCATCGTTCCAGATCGCGCCCTCGGGGACCATCATCACGCCCATCTCGTCGGCCGTGTCGTACCAGATCTGCCGCCACGGCTGCGTATGCGTTCGGAAGATGACGCAGCCGAGGTCCCTGATGCCCTGAAGCTGCCGCTCGATCTCATCCCTGCTCAGCGGATCACGTGGGGGCCACCACGAGGTCGCCCGCAGGCTGACGCGCTTGCCATTGAGGTAGTAGTGGCGCCCGTCGATCCAGAACTCGCGGAAGCCGAAGCGCGTCCTGAGCTCATCCACGGTTTCATCGCCGGCGACCAGACGTGTGCGTAGATGATACAGGTGCGGATCCTCGTGGGACCAGTAGCGTGCGTCCGTCCAGGGCGCCTCCAGCGTCACCTCCGCAGAGCCGCCCGCGGGGATCTGCACGCTTCTCTCGCCCACGACCAGCGCAACGTCGCCTCCATCCTCGACCCGCGCTCGCAGCAGGACTGTCGCGTCCGCCTCCGTGGCGTTGCCGAGCGTGTACTCGACCACCAGCGCCTGGTTTCTCACGGACGGGCGCACGAAGACATCGGTCACCGCGACGGCCGGTCGTGAGCGCAGGTAGACGTCATCCCATGGCCCGAACTGCTCGTTGAGCCCGCCGATCGGCGCGAGGATCTTGTCTTTCGGGATCGACCGGGAGCGGACGGGGCGCTCGCGCAGGATCGAAAAGTCGGTCTCATCGTCGATGAAGACGCCCGTCCAGTCGTGGCAGCCCAGTTCGAGCAGGTTCGTCTCCCCCACCCTCGCGGCTTCAGTGATGTCCACCTCAAACGCCTCGTGGCCGCCGAAGTGTCCCCCGACGGTCTGCCCGTTGACGCGCACCGTGGAGTTGAACTTCACTCCGCCGAAGTGCAGCAGAATCCGTCCTCCAGCCATCTCTGACGGGACCTCGAACTCGCGCCGGAACCATGCTCGCTGGTAGTCCACGCCACGCAGCAGCCCCGGGACCTCGAAGGTCTGCCAGCCGTCGGCGGGGGGCTGGGCGAGGTCATCGACCATCACGTACTGCCATTGGCCGCTGAGGTTAATCTCCTCGCGCTGCTGCGCCTGTGATGCAGTGCAGGCCAGCATGGCAGTCAGCATCAGAGCCGTGAGTGTCCTCATCGTCGCACCTCCGGCAGCCAAACTCACACCAGGCTCTTGACATGCTCGAACAGACCCCGAACGATCGGGGTATTCGGCACCTGCAGCCCCGCGAGCCGCAGCGGGCTCAGGTCGTAGATGCGGTGGCACAGAAACGGCGCCCACTCGGGATGCTCCTCGAGCGCCTCCGTAACGGGGGTCTCCTCAACGGTTACCTCGCAGCCGAGGACCTCGCCGATGATCTCGTAGTATCGCCGGCTCTCGATGATATCGGGACCGGCCGCGCAGTAGATCCCGCGATGCGCAATCTCGTTGCCGCAGGCGCTCAGGCACAGCCGGGCAAGGTCGCGCGCGAAGATCGGCTGCTGAAGGAAGTGCCCACCGCCGACCAGGCGCAGCGGCCTGCCGGCGCGGATTGTCGCGATCAGGTCCTCGTCGCGACTGTGCTCTGGCAGGCAGCCGAGCTGCGAGCCCGGGCCGTAGATATGACACGGCCGCATAACCGTCCAGCGCATATCGCCGGTGTCCGCGGCCAGGAGGACCTCCTCGCAGTCGCGCTTCTTCCCGCCGTAGCCGTCGTCGAGGAAGTGCGGGTTCTCAGCCGGCTGCGGGTAGGCGCGCTTCGCCGGGTCGAACACGAAGTCGGTGGAGATGAAGACGAGGTGGGCGACCACCTCCGGCAGCAGTTCAACGTCCTGCCGCGCGTCCTCAGCCTCGTAGCCGATGCAATCAACTGCGAGGTCCCAGCGCGTTCCGGCGCCCTCAATCGCCGCGGCGAACGCCTGGTGGTCCTTGCGATCCGCCTGCAGCGCTCGCACGCCCTCGGGGATAGGCTTTTCCCCGCGCGTGACGATCGTCACGTCGTGCCCGGCGTCGCGGGCCACCCTCGCGAGCGTGCCGCTGACGAATCCGCTACCACCGATAATGAGAATGCTGAGCTGTCCGCCGACCATGGGTCGCGTCCTCCCTCGAGTCTGCGCGTGAGTCATCTGCGAATGCCAAGGGCACTTCTCCGGCCATGCAATGTGGTGTTTGCCGCATCTTCGCCGCCCGCACCAACTGTCCTGCGCTCAGCGCTCGACCGCCGAGGCGGGCAACAGCGTTGAGCGCGGCTCCAGCAGCTCCGCCAGACCCAGCGACGAGAAGCACGCGTACATGACCACCGAGCCGTTTCCCGTCGTGCTGTTGCGACGAACGATATCCTGCACCGAGGTCTCGGAGGCCGTCCCTGAGACCGCCCAGATGGCTCGCGCGAGCGCCGCCTGCACCTCCGGCCCGTCGTCGATCTCGCGCATGCAGTAGACCAGCCCGGGGATCATCAGTGACATCCGACCGTCGCTCCCGAGCCACCACTCGCCACGGTTCTCACGGGCGAAGGTGAGGAAGTCCTCGCGCAGGTGTTCGCGCATCGCCTCGCGCAGCTCCGGCTCGGGCGCGGTCTCCGACATCCAGACCGCGCACTCGTTCGCGTAGCCGCTGGTCACGCCGTCGGCGCCCTCCTCGATACGGTCGAGAAACCAGCGCGTATCCTGCGCGGCCAGCGTGCAGGCGCGGTCGCTGGCGCCGAGTGAGCACAGGCCGCCGAGGAACGCGAGGCTGCAGTGGAGCGTCCACGGCCGCTGCCGGTACTCCCGGAACGGCTCATCGGCCGGCGGGACATCGGCGAAATAATCGTTCAGCACCCAGCCGATCCCGAGGCCGCCGGGCAGGATCCCCGGATGGTCCTCCCCGTACTTTGCTCGCAGCTCAGCGACCACCTCGTCTGTCTGCCGGAAGCTCTCGCGGAAGTCGATGTGCCGGCGCGCGGCCTCCAGGTAGCGCTCCCGGCGCTCGGGCTCGCAGTAGGGCGCAAGCTGCACCAGTCCCAGCGCGAGGCAGCCATCGTCGGCCACGAACACCAGCTGCCGGGGTGGCCCATACCCGACCCACCAGCCACCGTCCGGCCGCTGATCGCGCACGAACATGTCCGTCGCTTGCACGGCGGCGTCCCAATACCTCCGGTCCCCGGTCCGCTCCGAGAGCATGCGCATCGAGCGCGCTCCGTAGACGTCCGCGTAGAAGAAGCGCGAGAAGTTGCCCTCGGGCTTCTGGTTGTCGATCAGCCACTCGGCGGTCGCGCGCAGCGCGGCCTCGGGGTCGGCTACCGCGAGCAGCGCATCGACGGTCTCTCCCCCCGCAGCGACCTCGAACGTCCCGCCGAAGCGCTCCCACTCGATCGCAGCCGCGGGCAGCTCGAATGCGACCTCCGTGATCTGGCCGGGCTCCAGCCGCACCTGCCTGCTCACCGGCCGGAGAGCGCCCTCAGGCCGGAGGGTCAGCGTGAACTCCCGCACCTCGCCGCCCCGGCAGGCGAGCTCAGTCCTCCACGTCTGCGCGACGCCCACGTCTTCTGCCACGAACTCGGGTTCGGCGGCGAGGAGGAAGGCCCCGGCGGTGAGCGTGCGGACCATCCGTTGGAAGCCCTCGGCAATCGGCCCGCTCACGTCCGCCAGCAGATCGTGGGATGAGACCCCGAGCCAGCCAACCGCCGCGCCCGGGTAGTCGCCATGGTGGTAGAGGAGGATCCCGGCAACGTCGGCCGGGGCATCGCCCTCAGGCTGAAGGCGCAGAAGCGGGATCCACCGCGCCACGTCGCCCGAGTCCCCGTCCCAGCCGCCGACCACGCGCTTGACCGTCCCCGGGACTATCTCCCACGCCTCCATCCGTCCAGGCAGCTCGACCGTACGGTCGAAGATCACCTGGCCTTCGGCGGGCATCAGCGTCGCGGCGGCCTCAACGCGCCTGAGATCGCGGAACAGCCCCAGCACATCCAGCGGCGGCATCGCCCGCAGGCCCTGGTACTGCGTCCGCCACTGCATGCCCTGCTCCGGCGGGTTCTGGGAGGGGAAGTGCGCGACAGGCGAGAGCCGCAGCTCGTCGATCCACGCCGCACGTGGGGCCTCGCTCCCGTACAGGTCGCGGTAGAAGCCGAGCTTGAGCGCCCGCAGCTCACCGGGCGCGAGGTGGTCCCCGCCCGTCCCGCGTCCCGGCGTAACGTAGGCCGCGAAATCGCGGATCCGCACGGAGTACCCGCGCCAATGCGGCTCGAGGCTCACGAAATACTTCCAGCGGCTCTCGTCGGTCCCCACGAGCTCCAGGCAGAGCCGGTCAGTCGTCTCGTCTCCACGGGCCTGAAACTCGATCCACGTGTCCCCGGGCCTCGCCAGCCCCTCCAGCGGGATCTGCGCGTAAAACCAACCCGCCAGCCGATCGACCGCGATACGCAGCGAGCGTCCGGTCCCCGCGGCTCCATCCCGCACCACTTCGATCACGCCGGAGACGCCCTTCCCTGTAATGATCTCCATCTCCGCGGTCGGCTCATCGGCTTCCATGTCCGCGACCGTCAGCGGTTCAGCGTCGGCGGGCGGGGCAACGCTCACGGGGCTGGTCATCGGCGCGCCACCGATGCTGACAAGCGCGCCCGCGCGGCGCAGGAAGTCCCGCACGTTATCGATCGCGCTCTCGGGCACCGCACCGCCGTAGGGCAGCACGAGCAGGTCATACGCGTCGCGTGAGAAAACCGAGGGATCGGCGAGCTGCCCGGCTCCGAGCAGTGTCGGCTCGCAGCCCGCCGCGCGCACCAGCGCCGCGATGCGCTCGGGATCGGACGCGATGCCCGCCGGCTCGATCTCGTCGCTCAGAATCGCGACAGGCGGCGGTCCGGTGCGTCGGATGATCTCGAAGCTCGACGCGTCGAGAACGATAAACTCCCCCAGCTTCAGGTTCTGCCAGCCCGGTCCGACGCCCGCGACGCCCACGAACAGGCTGTGCACCCCCGGCTCGAGGTCGGCGGTTGCGCCACCCGGGAGCCGACAGCTGCAGTCCACGGGCTCGCCGGCCAGGTCCCTGTGCCCAATCTGATAGCGGGGCACCACCCGCGCTGCGACCTCAGTCCACCGCTCGGGAGCCTCCTCCACCGAGCCGGGTACCGCGAAGGCCGTCGCGGAGACGTCATCATCGACCACGGAGAGCGTGTAGCGGATCGCCAGGTCATCGCCCTGCCGGATCTCCGGCGGCTCGATGAACACGTTCGTGATCGTGACCTCCTGCGCCGCGAGCGGCGCCAGTATGATGAGGAGAGCTACGCAGATGGTGGCGGTGTATCGCATGATCGCCTCCAGAAGGTTCGGGCGCGTCGATCGAGAAGCGCTCCGGCCGCGTCACATTCGGGCCTGCGGCGGCCACGGCCGCGACGACATCCACCGATAGTTGCGCGGGCGACCGTCGGCCACCTCCCGT
>JALGTR010000061.1:0-10614 GCA_029821265.1 Candidatus Zipacnadia bacterium | reverse complement strand
GGCCACCTCCCGTCCGTCGGTCCTGCGCAGTTCGCGCTCAGAGCCGCGGACGGCCGTAACGGCAGCGGGCTCAGCTCGCACTCCGGCCGCATCAGTCGGAGGGGAAGTACATCAGCTGCGGTCGCAGCGACGGGATCTCGGCGGGGAACGCCAGCGTCCCTCCGTGATTGAGCACACGACCGCCGGCCACCTCCCGGCCCTCGATCAGCACCCGAGCCACCGGCTCTTCGTGTCGGTAGTTGCTCAGGTTTACCAGCCACCCGCCCTCCCACGGGATGGCTATATGCTCCACTCCATAGACCAGCGAGCCATCCTCGGCGTCCACCAGCCGCACCACCGGCTCCACGCCCGCGTCGCGAATCGCCTCATCCAGCGGCGAGAGAAGCTCATCGTCGGTCGCCTGCTCGAGCGTGGCCGCGACGGGCGCCCGAAGCTCGCGCGGCTGGTCGTGCTCATCGCGATCCGGGATGGCGCCGATCGCGATCAGGCGGCCGCCGTCCGCGACGAAGCGTTCCAGTCCGCGCATCGCCTTGTCGCTCAGGTGCCGCAGGCCCGGCAGGACGATGATCTCCACGTCCGCGAGGTAGCCGCCCGGCGGCCGTCCCTCGGCCCACGCCTCGAGCTGGCGCTCATACACGAAGCCCGACTTGTGCCCGAGGAAGCTGATCGCGCGCCACGTCTCTCGCAACGCCCGCTCGTAACCGCCATCCCAGACCCAGCCCGACAGCGCATAGACGAGTGCCACTCGTGGTCTGAGGCGCTGCAGCGCGGTCACCTCCTGCGCCAGACGGTTGAGATCGAGCGTGCAGTGCCCGATCGCCTCGATGCACTCCGGGCGGTGCAGGATCGAGCCAGTGGTGCTCGCGTCCGTGCTGAACGTCCGCTCCCAGACCCAGGTGGTCGAGGCGCTGCGGCCGTGCACCGCGCCCTGCCAGTAGACGTTGTAGATGTAGTCAGGTGAGACCCACGTGAGATCACGGTCCGTGATAATGTGATCCTCGCTGTTGAACACCGGCGCGTCGCGGGCGGAGCGCTGTAGCTCGAAGCCCATCAGCTCACACTCAAACGAGGTCGCCCACTCCCCGCGCTCGCTGTAGGTGCGCCAGGCATCGTTCCCGTTGATCGCGCAGAAATCCGCGAACAGCTCGGGCGCGATACTCCACGGCCCGTGCGCGCTCGGCTGCGTCGCGGCACAGATCATCATCTTCGCATGCACCGGAATCCCTGGCGCCATCTCGTGGATCGTCTCGGCGAGGAACCTATGGAATGCCGCGAACTGCTGCTGGTTAAACCGCACGAAGTCGTACACCATCGGATCGGGCGTGAACCGCGCCTCCGGCACCGGCACATCCTCGAACCGTCCGTATTCGCTCCCCCACTCCGCGTTCATCGCCGCAGGAGTCTCGTAGCACTCACGGAGCCATTCGTGCCATTCCGCGGCGATGTACCGACAGTTCGTGAGGTCCGTGCTCACCGGCTCGTTCGTCAGGCAGATACTGTGAAGCGCCGGGTGGCCGGCAATCCTCGGGATGGTGTACTCCAGGTGCCGGCGCAGCACCTCGCGCGCCTCGGGAGCGTGGACGCAAAAGCGCAGGAAACCACCGGAGCAGTCGCGCAGGTGCGGCCACTTCTCCAGCGCCCATTCCGGGAAGTAGTGCGGACTGATCAGCAGGTTCACCTGCGTCCCCGCTTCAGCCGCTCGGTCGCAGACGGCGAGGAAGTCATTGATCGCTGCGTCGTCGAACTCGCCCTCGGCGGGCATCGTGCTGCGCGGCCCAAACTCGATCTGCACGATGTTCATCCCGTAATCGGGCATGATGCCCACATCCCGACGCACCTGGCCGAAATGTCCCATTCCCACGAAGAACGTTGGACGGTGCTCGGTCGAGCCGTCGGGCCAGCGGGCCTCGCCGATGAAGCTCGGACCGTCGATCTGCAGGGGGCTTGTGATGAAGCGTGGAGCCGCCGGCCAGCTCTCGCGCGCCAGAGCCCTCCGGAGCATCCTCTCGATCGTCTCCACCTCGGCCCACGCCCGCTGCAACTCCCCGTGCTCAACGTCCTCGCGGATCCACGGGAGGAAGTGCTCCGCCACTGTCAGCGTCGCCCGTGGGTAGCGTGCCCCGGCTCCCATCGCGTTCACGCGCGAACGAAGCTCCCGCACCAGCGGCTCCAGCGCGTCGGCCCGCTCGAGCACCCGCGTCTCGCCGATGATCCGCAGATCATGCACCACCGGCTCGGCGCCGGGCAGCGACACACTCACGCGTACACGGTCAGAGGGCAGATCCGACAGATCGCGGCGGAACGTGAAGCGGGCCGCCGGCGCCTCGGGCAGCGCCTCCTCGAGCGTGCTGAGCTCCTCCCCGTTCGCCGAAAGCCCCACGCTCAGCGTTTGCCCCGCGGCCCCGGTCGCGTGGCCGGTCAGCCATAGCTCATCTCCGAAGACGAACTCACTCGCTTGATAGCGCCCCGGCCACCATGGGTTCACCGGCTCGCCTCGCGTGTCCCGGCCCGAGATCTCGACACCGATCTCCGGCCCCCGCGTGTCGTCGGGCAGCAACAGGGGCGTCGGTTCGGGGCCGCGCTCAAGCTTCACGTCATCCACCCAGACGCCGTCCGTCGGGCTCTCGGTGATGATCATCACGCGGATCTCGTCCTCGGCAGGCCCCGTCATGAAGGTCTCGTGCACCCGCTCCCAGCGGCCACCGGTCGTGGTGCGCGGGAACTTCGCGCGCACGCGCCAGCGATCCGCGCCACCCACCCAGCCGATGCCCGCGTCCTCGCTGAGGACCCACGCGGAGATGGTGTACTGCGTGGACGGCTCGACCGCCACCGGCTCTGCGAACAGCAACTGGCCGTAGACGTGCGCGCCGTAGCGCGTCCCATTCGTGAGCTTCACGCTGCTCTCGCCTGAGTGGGCGCGGGTGGTGTCGCGCGTGATGGTCGCGTCCGTGTTGCGTGGATCCCAGCGCCAGCCGGCCGGCCACGCCCCGTCCCACTCCTCGAAAGACCCGTTCGTGAGTAGGCTCTCTCCCGCGTCCGCCGGCGTCACGGTGAGCGTCGCCCCGCCCGGACCGAGCCGCTCGGGCATCGCAAACGGCGTGGCCTCAGCCCCCTCCTCAAGCTGCGCGCTATCGATCCACAGGCCCTCGGTGCGCGAATCCACGTTGATACGCGCGGTGAACTCACGCTCTTCCCCGCCGGTCTCAAATGTGACCGAGAACCGACGCCACTGCTGGCCGGTCGCCTCAATCGGCTGGCGGATGCTCCAGCCGGGGCCGCCACCGAACCACGCCCGCCCGGGATCCTCGCTGCGCGCGTAAAGCGAGAGCGTATAACGGGTGTTGGGGCGCACTGGCACGGTACACCAGAGCGTGCCGTAGACGTGCGGCTCGAGCGCGTGGGGGTTGGTCAGCCGCACCGAGCGCTCACCGGTATGCGCGACGCTCTCATCGACGGTCATCTGTGCGCCCGCGCCCTGGTCGGCGAAGCGCCAGCGCACAGGCGCGCCGTCGCGTGTGGTCTCCTCGAAGCTCGGGTTGGGCAGCAGGTTCGTCTCCGCGCACAGCGCTCCCACGGACCAGAGGACCGCGAGCACGATCGTCAGCATGCGGATGGGCATGGCCGGAACCTCCCTCTCAGTGGCCGCTGTGTGGCCTGTTCGCCCGATGCAGAGGCTGGCCCTCCAACGCTGAGCGATCCGCAACGCCGCAGGACCCACGTGCCGCGGGGAGGGGCGACAGGGCCCGGCTGATCTGTCCTCCTCGCGCTGCCACGGCCGCAACAGCTCTGCTCGCGGGGCGTGCGCCGGAACGCGTCGGCATCTCCGGCATCACGCCCATGCAGGTGCGTCGGCCCCGCCCGGGGAAAAGCCAGCCTCAGGAAATCCATAGGCGCGCGAAGTGTGGCGACGTGGCGATGGCCGCGATTTCCCGCGCGCCCTGACGAGTCGGAGGGACTGGGAAGCATGACGGAGGCGCAGGTGCGAGAGCTGGTCGCGCAGGTACTGGTGCTGCGCAACAACGCGCAGTGGCGCGAGGAGGATGACGCGCTGGTCGCATCCGGCGCAGTGCTCAACTCCCAGGTGGGAGGCGCGGAGATCCGTGAGCGTGCGGCGCAGCTTCGAGAGATGGCGCCCGGTCAGCTCCTGCTGCAGACGGACATGGAGACCGGCAGCTACTTCGCGGCCGACGGGACCGCAATCCCACCGCTGATGGCTCTCGGCGCCGCCGATGACGAGCGGTTGGCCGAGGATTGGGGCTACGCAGTGGGCCTCGAGGGCCGCAGGCTGGGCGTGGACGTGACCTGGAGCCCGGTTCTGGACGTGAACACGAATCCGGCCAACCCCATCATCAACGTGCGCGCGTTCGGCGAGGACCCACAGCAGGTCGGCCGCCTCGGCGCGGCGATGACCCGTGGCTTCCTGCGCTCGGGCATGCATCCGTGCGCGAAGCACTGGCCGGGGCATGGAGACGTCGCGGTGGACAGCCACATTGCGCTTGCGACCGTGGACAAGTCGCGCGAGCAGCTTGAGGAGGTTGACTGGCTGCCCTACCGCATCGCCCGGGAGGCCGGCCTCGAGAGCGTGATGACCGGCCACCTGCTGGTGCCCGCCGTCGATCCGGAGAACTGCGCCACGGTCAGCCACGCGCTGATCACCGGTGTTCTCCGCGAGCAGCTCGGATACCACGGCTGCATCTTCACGGACTCTCTGGGCATGGAGGGCCTGCGGCGGACCATCGACTCCGCCGAGGCCGCCTGGCGCGCCCTCGCAGCCGGGCATGATCAGGTGCTGATCGACTACAAGCGTCCCCCCGGCGAGAGCGTCGAGGCCGTCGTCGCCGCCTGCATGGACGGCCGCGTGCCCGAGGAACGACTGCGCGACGCCGCCAGCCGCGTGCTGGCCCTGAAGCAGCGCCTCGCCGAGCGTCCGCCTCTGCCACCTGACGAGGAGATTCGCGCAGGGATGCGTGAGATCGGTCGGCGCGTGGCCGAGGCCTCAATCACGCTCGAGGGGCAGTTACCCGCCGGCGGCCCGGAGCTCGGCTCCCGCCCGCTTCTTGTGGTGTTTGACGACCTGCAGCGCTACGGCGTGGGGGTGGCCGAGGAGGAGGCGACGGGCGAACTGCGCGGTGCGCATCCGCTCGCCGAGATCGCCAGCGCGGAGATCGGCTGCGACGTGCTGCTATGCGACGAGGAGCCGAGCGAGCGCGACTTCGAGCGCTTCGACGCCGCCCTTGCCAGGGCGACCGGCGTCCTCGGGGCCACCGTGGCGCATATCCAGTGCTACAAGGGTGAGGGCGTCCGCCTGCCCGAGCCGCAGCGCGAGCTGTGGCGTCGCGTGCAGCTCTCGGGCAAGCTCCGCGGCATGATGCTCTTCGAATCGCCCTACGCCCTCTCGGACCTGCCCGAGGACGCGCCCACGGTCATCGGCTACGGCGGCGACGAGTTCAGCTTCCGCGCGGCATTCGAGGCCATCCTGGGCCGCCGCGACTGTCCCGGGCGGCTGCCGGTGACGGTTCCGGGCCGCTGAGGCCACGGCCGATCGCCCGCCCATCTGACCCCACCGCAGGCGAGGCGCCCCGCGTCTCAGGGCAGCGGGAGCAGCCAGCGCCATCTGCAGCCGGCGTCTCACTCCGCCCCGCCGGATCGCCGCTCGATTCGCCGGAGCCGATCTGCGATGCGCTCCTCCATCTCCTGCAGCTGCGTAACGACCGTCTGCGCGGCCTCGCGGAAGCGCCCGATGAACGTCTCCTGCTCGCGCTCGAGGAACATCGCCAGCAGCATGTCCGGGCGCATCCCCGCGTTCTGCCCCTCCACCCGGATCTTGTAGGTCCCCCGCTCGGTCCCGTAGGGCTTGTGCTGACCCTCGGGAATGTCGATGCGTATGATCCGCCGGGCCTCGGAGCCCATATTCTCGATCGTGATGTCGATCGGCACCGGCGGGTTGCAGTTCTGCGCATTGCTCATGATCGCTGAGCGCGTCTGATCGGAGACCTCGCAGCCGACGACCACGCCACACTGGCCGCGCCGGTCCACCTCATCGACGCCCACGAGGATCGTCCCGCCCGAGGCGTTCGCGAAGGCCACCAGGTCCTCGGGGTCCACTCCACTGGCCTGGCGTTTGAACTCGACGTTCACGCCCTCCCAGCCGTCGATCATCCGCCGTGTCTCCGCCCGGATGCCCTGGTAGCTCTCCTGCGGCACACCCCTCACTCCCTTGCGTCATAGGCTCCCGCGTCAAGCGGCTCTGCCCTCGGCTGACCGGTCAGATCGAGCTCCACCGCGAAGCGCGGATCGGCGGCACCGATCAGGGCGCTTCCCTCAGCCGGGGTCGCGTTGCATGCGGCGCCTTCCCACGTCACGTCGAGGAAGTCGGTGAGCCCGTTCCCTCGGGTGAAGCCGCCGCCCGACCCCACCACCTCGCCGAACACCACGTTCCCGGCGAGTGTGACCCCCTCAGAACCGTTCGGGAAGCGGATTGAGGCCGCATCCCGGGAGTACACCGCGTTGTTCGCGAAGACAAGACCCTCGCGATCACTCCAGCTTGTGAGGTTCGCGCCGACGCCGGTGTTGACGAACGTGTTGTGCACCACCTGAAGGTCCCGCGTGGTTCCCTGGTTATCGGTGCTGCCGAACGCCCCGGCCTCGCCGCCGATCACGAGGTTGTTGCGCACAATCGCCTCGCCGGTTACCTGCATGGCGTAGTTGCCTGAGCGCAGGCAGATGTTGCGTTCGACGATGTTCGGACCCTTCCCGCCGGCGCCATAGACGAGGATGCACGGATAACGGGTGTCCCGCACCACGTTCGCGACGATCCAGTTGCTGTGGCTGCCGCCCTTGACCTCGATACCGTCCCCCTGGGTGCCCACGTCGATATCGTGCACGTAGTTCAGCGCCACGATCGAGTCGCGCATCACGTATCGACCGTTGTTGGCGCCCAGGTACATGCCCTCGTTGGTCCCCTCGGGACCTCCGGGGTGATGGATCTCGTTGCGCGTCAGATACAGGTGGTGGGTGTCGGCGGTATTCGCTGTGATGGCGCCGTGCTGGCCATGATGCAGGTGGCAGCCGTCAATCCAGACGTTGTTGCAGTTGTGCAGGCGCAGCAGCTGCGAGCCGCCGGTGATCTCCAGACCGCGCAGGCACAGGTACGAGGCCGACGTACCTCCACCGCCCACGTTGATGGTGTTCTGCTCCGCATCCGGTCGCGTGATGATCGGCGTCTGGCCCTCCTCAGCCACGATCCAGATCGGCGCCTCGGCGGTCCCGTTCAGCGCGATGTTGAAGTAACCACCGATGCAGTAGCGGCCGCCCCCGATCACGAGCATCTGGCCCGGCTGCAGCGCGGGGATGATCTCTGTGAGGAGTGCCCCATTCTCCTCGTCGGTCAGCTCCGGGTTGTGGCGAACGTGCAGCACCTGGAGCGGCTCAACGCCATGCCACGGCGGGAAGTATACCTCCGGCTCGCCGATCGGCGCTGCATCGACGACAGCCCCGTCGGCTTCCGGCGCCTGCTGCGCGGGGGGCATGGTTGCGCTGAGACAGAGCATCGCGATCGCAATCGTCGCCCGCATACACGCCTCCTCCTGGTCCTCTGCTCTACCGCATCGCCTGAAGCGCCCTGATCACCTCAAGCTTGAAGGCCATCGGGTCGAAGCCCTCCGGTGGCCGGCGCTGGTTGAGCGCTACGCTCCCGGTCGCCGACTGCAGCAGCTGATTCGCCGCTCGAGTCGCTTCTGGCCTCCGCACGGCGGTCCCGAACGCCCATTCGCCGCGTTCCGCCACCAGTCCTGTTCGCCATGCAGGAGGGCTGCAGCGCGCGAGGAAGAACTACCCTGCAGCCCCACCAGCAGACCCGGGAGGTGCCCGACCCTGCCAGTCCGAGCCGCAGTGATCGAAGCGCCCGGTGGACCCGTGCGCATCCGCGAGTTCCCCGAACCTGAGCTTGAGCCTGGTGCGGCCCTGTTACGCACACAATACACCGAGGTGTGCGGCACCGACGTGCACTTGCTGCATGGTCGGCTCGACGCCGCCCCCTACCCGCTGATCCCCGGGCACATCAATGTCGGCACGATCGAGGCGACGGCCGGCGACGTCACGGACGCCCTCGGCGGGCCGCTCTCCGAGGGCGATCTCGTGACCTTCCTCGACGTCCACGAGACGTGCAACGCCTGCTGGCAGTGCCTTGTCGCAAAGTCCACCACCCGGTGCCCGAGCCGCCGCGTGTACGGCATCACCTACGGCGTGGAGGACGGCCTACTCGGTGGCTGGTCCGAGAGGATCTACCTCAAGCCGGGCGTGAGAATCGTTCGGCTGCCCGAGTCTGTCACCGCCGAGCGTTTCATCGCCGGCGGCTGCGCGCTCCCCACTGCATTGCACGCGATCCAGCGCGGCGATGTCCGACTGGGCGACAACGTCGTCGTGCAGGGCAGCGGCCCCGTCGGCCTCATGGCGACAGCGCTCGCTCGTCTCGCGGGCGCCAATCGGGTGATCCTCGTCGGCGCGCCCCAAAGGCGCCTTGAGGTCGGTGAGAGGCTCGGTGCTGACGCGACCATCGACATCACCGCGACCCCGATCGAGGAACGCCGCGAGCGCGTGCTCGAACTCACCAGTGGCCACGGCGCAGACGTCACCATCGAGGCCACCGGCGCTCCCGAGGCCGTGCCCGAGGGCATGCACCTCACTCGCGACGGCGGCGTCTACGTCGTCGTCGGACAGTACACCGACGCGGGCGAAGTCGCGGTCAGCCCGCACCATGACATCAACCGCAAGCACCTCGACGTCCGGGGCTGCTGGGGCATCGATTTCTCGCACTTCTACCGCTCCATCGAGGTGCTGGCGCGCCATGGCGACACGCCTGAGTGGGAGAGCGTGATCAGCGGCTTCTATCCGCTTGACGACGCCGCGCAGGCGCTCGCTGACGTTGAGAACCTCCGCGTCGTGAAGGCGGTCCTTAAGCCGAACGCGTAGGACCGCCCGCAATCTGCGATGTACCGAGAGGGCTGAGACCGTGCTGAGAGTGTCTGCCGCGACCATAGTTCTGCTTCTGCTGCCGCTCGTCTATGCGTGGTGCTTCGAGGTCGATACGTCCCCGCAGCCGGCCGGCCATCCCGCGATCTCGCCCGACGAGGGCGAGCCGGCCAACACGAATCCGCCGTCGATGATCTGGCGCGTCGATGAGCGGGCGGCCTCCTACATCCTCGAGATGTCGCGCGACCCCGCGTTCGAGCGCGACGTGATCCGCGTCGAGGGGATCGACCTGCCGTTCTACAACCACGCCGAGGTACTGCCCGTCGGCGAATGGAGCTGGCGCTACTTCGTCGTGAACGAGGCCGGGGAGGTCTCCGAACCCTCTCCCGTCCGCACGTTCATCATCACCGCCGATACGCCACCGATGCCCGTGCCGCCGACTGACGAGATCATCGACAACATGCCCGGGCACCCGCGCATCTTCGTCACGCCCGACACACTCGAGGAGTTCCGGGCGCGACGTGAGACGATCGCACAGCAGGCGTGGGAGCAGATCAGGTGGCGCGCAGACGCCGAACTCGACAGCGAAATCCCCAACCTCGAGCTGCGCCCGATGCCGGAGGATCCCGGCTCCAGCCGCAAACAGGTCTTCTACCTGCGCGATGGCGAGCCCCTCAAGCCCGCGAACTTCGACAACGGCGACCTCAACGCCGCCGGAGCGCGCGTCAACTACCTCTCGCTGGCATACCTCATCAGCGGCGATGAGCGCTACGCCGACGCCGCGAAGCGCTGGATGCTGTTCATGGCTCCCTTCCGCATGGACTACCACCTCGAGGACCGCGGGCAGCACGACACGGTCGTCTATAACTACGAGTACGGCCTGAAGGGCTACGCGCTGGGCTATGACCGCCTCTACGACCGGCTCAGCGAGGCCGAGCGCGCGGCGATCCTCGACCACCTCGAGTACCACTGCGCGAACGCATACGCGTGGGTTCGAGACAGGCTCGAGCTGCACCTGAACTACCAGAACTCCCACGGCCAGCAGTGCATGCACGCACTGCTCACGACCGTGCTGGCCATCGCCGACGAGTCCGAGGACACCCGCAGGTGGGCCGACTGGCTTATCCGGCAGTACGTCAACCGCATCGCGTGGGGCGACGAGGACGGCGGGTATAGCGAGGGGCAGACCTACAGCCACAAGTTCCAGTTCATCCTCGAAGGCCTCGCCGCGCTCAGGACCGCCACGGGCATCGACGTTTTCCAGAAGCCGCGCCTGCGCAACGCCGGCGACTTCTGGATGTACTGCATGTCACTGAACTACTGGTGGAACCACTGGGGCGACGTGTACTCGCTGCTGATGGCCGTTCCGGGGGCGTCGGCGGACACCTACATCTCGGCATTCCTCGCGTCGATGACCGGAAGCCGTTACGTGAAGTGGTGGAGTGACACCGTGGTGGGCAGCCCCGATCATATCCCGCTGCGCTACCTCTCCACCGTCGGCATCAGGCCGAAGCCACCCGTGGACATCGCTCAGGCCAGGCTCTTCCCCGACGTCGGCCAGCTTGCGGCCTATGACCGCTTCTACGACCACCGAAGCAACCGCATCTTCTTCCGCTCCAGCCCCTGGGGCGGCCACAGCCACGC
>JALGTR010000060.1 GCA_029821265.1 Candidatus Zipacnadia bacterium | reverse complement strand
GCCGCCACGATACTGCGCCGGGCGTATTTGCGAGCAGGCTCCTCGCAGGGGAGTATGCTGATCTCGGGGCTTCCCAGCGACGCCTCGGCGCGGCGGATGTTGGCGACCATGCGCGCGAGCAGCGGCGGATCGACCGAGAGGTAGTGGTCATCGCCCTCCAGCGATGTATCGAGGGTGAAGTGATGCTCGATGATCTTTGCGCCGAGGGCGGTCGCCACCGTGGGGACGACAATGCACTCATCGGGGATCGTGTGACACGACAGGCCGATGACCAGCTCCGGAAACTCCTCGATCAGTCGCGGGATACGACGCAGATGCATGCTCTCGATCGGCGTCGGGTAGGAAAGCACGCAGTGCAGCAGGGCGATCTGATCGTTGCCCGTCTCGCGCACCATCTCCACCGAGGCGCGTATCTCCTCGAGGGTCGCAGCGCCGGTGGACATAATGATCGGCCTGCCCGTCTCGGCGCAGGCACGGATCAGCGGCCAGTTGGTGAGGTCGGCGGAGGCGATCTTGAAGGCCTCCACCTCCATCTCGGTCAGCCAGCGGACGGCCTCGAGGTCGAAGGGTGTGGTCAGCCAGCTGATCCCGACTTCGCGCGCGTACTCGAAGAGCCGCCAATAGTCCTGTCGCGCGAAGTCGTCTGAGTGCCTGAAGAGCGCGTACTGCGTCCCCGACTCCTCGGGGTGATCCCAGTAGCGGGGCGCCCATCGGGTCGTGAGCGTCTCCGCGCAGTAGGTCTGGAACTTGATCGCATCGGCGCCTGCCGCCGCGGCCTCGTCGATCATCTTCAGGGCTGTGTCCATGTCACAGCCGTGGTTCACGCCCGCCTCGGCGATGATGCAGGCCGGGGCGTCACCACCGACCATCGTGTCCCCGATCTGCAGCCCCCTCATCGTCTGCCTCCACCGTTCTGGAGAAGGAGCTCCGCGAGTCTGAGATCGATCGCCGAGTCGATATCGATCGCCTCCTCCTCCGAGCAGATCACGTGCCCGATGTTGGAGCCGAGGCGATCCTCGGGTGTGATCACACTCCGACGGCTTGCGAATACGGCCCCGACCTCCGGGTACAGTGGCTCAAGCTCCTGGCGGTTTACCCGCCTCTCGAAGATGGGCTCGAATCTGCCGTTGACGCGGCGCCAGTACAGATGCCGCTCCTCCCGCACCAGCATCACGGAGTCATAGCCGCCTTCGATGAGGATATCAACCGAGCGGTCTATGGTCTCGGGCTTGAGCAGCGGGCATGTGGGCTGGACTGTGAGCGCGACGTCGATCGCGGTACCGGCATCGGCCTCGAGCCGGTTTACGGCGTGATGGATCACCGGGTCGAGCGTCACGCTGTCGCCCGCGAGCTCATCCGGTCGCATGAAGGGCACTTCAGCGCCGTGCTCTCGAGCGGCCTCCACAATGCCCGCGTGATCGGTTGAGACGACCGTGCGATCGACATGCCTGGCCTTCAGGCAGGCCTCGATGACCCACGCGATCAGTGGCTTCCCGGCGACCGGCTGGATGTTCTTGAGGGGAATGCCCTTGCTTCCGCCACGTGCGGGTATGATCGCCACTACGTGCATTGAAGCTCTCCTGACCGTGTCCTGCGCCTCGGTTCGCGTTATCATGCCTCCGCGGCATGTAGGCCGCACAGAGGGGATTGAGCTGTCAGATGAACACCGGTCTTTTCGGCCGCCTGCAGGACCGGGACATGAGGCCCGCGCTCTAGCCGCCGCAAGAGAGTATAGCGGGTCCGGGGGCGACGGTCAAAGAGGTGTCGCCGCGCCGCGTTTCCTGTGCCCCTTCCGCCTACTCCGCTGCGTCTGAGGGCAGGTGGCCGAGCATGTCCAGCAGCAGTACGGCCTCCCATTCGGCGGCCGCGATCCACGAGTGCAGGCGGATGTCCTGCCGCGAGGAGGCAACCACCGGAGCGTGCTCGGGATCGCTGTCATCCCACAGCTTCAGGCGCACATGCTTCATCAGGCTCAGCGCGAGTGGACGCCATGGATCCTCCTCGTCGGTGACTGCGGCGATGCGCATCAGGGACGCGGCCGCCATGAAGCGACACCACGTAAAGCTCGAGAACAGCAGCCCCTGGCCCTCGCGATCATACTCAAGGTCGATCGTCGGCATGGGGTCATCGCGGTCGATGCGGCAGGTGCACAGGTACCAGCGGGCGGCGCGTCTGAGGGCGCACTGCACCGTGCTGCGATCCAGCGCGTCGAGCGCCTCTGCGGCCACGAGGAAGTGATAGAGCCCCATCCCGTGGTCGGGCACGTTCTGCTCGCCGAAGCGCTGTCCGCGGCCGATGGTGGCGAACTGATAGGGCCATACGCCGATCGCCTCCTGGCCCTCCAGCCAGTGCCGGAAGCCCCGCCAGGCAGCCTCGAGCCACGTCTCCGGCGGCTCCATCCCCTGCGCCGCGAGGCAGTTATGCGCGCGTGCAAGGGCCATGCTCGCGAGGACGTTCGAGTTCTGGCAGTCGTGCCTCGCGCCCTCGTGGTGCGCGAAGACGCCCGGCGCAAGCTCGCTGCGCAGCACCCAGTCGGCACCCTGCTCGATATGCCGCAGGTCCTGCTCGTCCGCCACGAGGCCGGTCTCGATCGCGGTGCACAGCAGGTTGATGATGATCGCGGTGTCCACGCCATCGACGGGAGGCAGCGGTTGGGTGATGCGCGTGAAATCGACCTGATGGTCGCCACCCCACCGGCCCGAGACCATGTGCGCCCAGCCGCCGCGGCGCTCGCCCTCGGTGTGCTGGCCACGGTACGTGTATTCCCGGGCGATCTGCGCGCGGTGCAGGTACTGTGCATCACGGGTGCGGCGGTACTCGCGCGCGAAGACGACCGCGGCAGCGGCGGCATCGCGGAAATCGTACTTGTCCTCCTCGGAGTAGACCGCGCCGAAGTGTGGATCGCTCTCGTCCAGCACCTGCCGGCGCTCGCACCATGCCGCCAGGCCCCGATACATCTCGCGCAGATCATCCTCGTAGAAGCCGCCAATATGAAGCAGCGGCCAGAACTCATCCCAACTCCGCAGCGGCTCGCTGTGCTGGTCGCCGATATCCCGAACGTAGCAGTCCTCCCACTCGCCGACACGCGGGATGTCAACCGGCTTGACGTTCGCCGGATGAAGGTAGATATCGGCGACGGGACAGGGCTGGTCGGGGCTGTCGGCGCGTACGTAGAAGGTGAGCCTCCGGCAGGATAGTGCCACGGGAGCCAGCGGCACAAGAGTGCCGTGCGCCACCGCCTCATAGAAGTGCAGGCCGTCGCGGCTGATCTCGATGCGCTCGCGGGGTTCGCGAAGGCCGAGGGTGAGGGTCCGGCGATCGATGTCGGGGGCAAGCCCGTTGATCTCGACGCTCCAGATGCCGTGTTTGTGGGGCGGATCGAAGGGCAGGCCGTGGTAGAACCACGGCAGCCTGGCGGCAACCTTGTCGGCGTCAATGCGGATCATGACGACCTCCGGTCAGAGCGCGTTCAGGCCCTCGATGTACCCCCGCGCAAGCTGTCGGCCAACCTCGACATAGCTGTCACGAAAAGTCGGCTGACCGGGCAGGCGGCAGAGCAACATGGTCTCGGTCAGAAACGCGTGCCGGGCCAGCCCGCGGTCGATCGCCTCGCGCGGCAGGCGGGCCGGTTGCTCTGGCGGGCCGGCGTCATGCAGCTCGAAGCCCAGGTGACGGCGGATCACGGCGTTCATGACATGGCAGGCAGGCCCGGGATCGCACCTCAGATGGCAATCGGTCCGCCCGACTCGCCGGAACGGGCGCAGGCGAGGGTGACCGCCAGCGTCCTGATACTGTCGGTGTATGGCGAGAGGATCAGCGAGCTGTCACCGGTCTTGAGGGCCTCGATGAAGGCGAGGTCCTCGAAGCGATGCGGCGGGTCGCTGAACGGCTCGGTGGTCTCTTCACCGTCGGAAGTGCGCACGGTGACCGTCTTGCCCTGCCAGAGCACGCGCCGATCGGGTGTGAGTACCTCCGCGCCGTTACCGCCCGGCGCGCCTCCGGTCAGCGCGTAGCAGTTCGTGATCGTCCCCACCGCGCCACTCTCGAAAAGCACGGCTGCGGCGCCGACGTCATCGTTGTCCCAGTCCTCCGCGTCGCGATGCACGACGTTTCGCGCCCAGCCGAAGACCTCGGCGATCTCGCCGACCGCGTACCGCACGGTATCGACGATGTGCGTGACCTGCTCGACGACCTGGCCGCCGGACTTGCTGCGGTAGCGATTGAACGCGATTCGCGGCGTGCCCTGATACCACCACATGTTCACGAGCGCCGGCGTGTGTCCCTCGAGGGCCTCACGAAACGCGCTGGCTGAGGGAGTATACCGCCACTGGTAGCCGACCATCGTCATCAGCCGCTGGCGCTCAACCTCCTCGGCGACCTCCTGTGCGAAGCCGAGATCAAGCGCCTGCGGTTTCTCGACGAAAAACGGTGTGCCGGTCTCGAGACAGGCCTGCTCGGCCTCGCCGTGGGCGTTCGGGGGGATGGCGATGTAAACCGCGTCAGAGCGCTCGCAGACCTCGCGCTCGCTCCCCACGGCCTCGCCGCCGAAGTCATCTGCGAATGACTGCGCCGCGTCGGCGTCAACATCGTAGTAGGCGGTGAGCGTGACGTCCGGGTGATCTCGAAGCGTGGGCTCGATGTGCGCGTTGCGCATTATATTGCCGCAGCCGATGACGCCTATTCCAGGCATGCGCGATTCCCTCCAGTGCGCGATCTTCGATCTGTCAGGGAGCGCTTCGCCGCAAAGACGCGCCGGTCCTCCGAGAGCCGGCTGCCGTAACACGGGGGCGATGTTCATTGCGTGGTGAACGCCGCTGAGGCTGCTCGCAGGTTGCCCGGCGCGAATTCGCCGGATCGCCCTGAATTGCGTTTTGCGGGGCGCTGTGATAGACTCCATCGGTGTGCTGGATGCCGCAAGAGCCGCTCGCCGGTCCGGAGAAGCGCGTGCTTCGATTGCTGCCGTGGAAAACCAGGCTGGCCGTGGACCTCGGCACGGCCTCCTGCCACATCAGTGTGCAGGAGGCAGGGCTGGTGGTGCGCGAGCCGACCGTGGTCGCCTTCGAGGGCGATCGCAGACGGCCGATTGCGTTCGGCGCCGAGGCCAAGCAGATGCTCGATCGTGAGGTCTCGGACGTGGAGGTCGTGCGTCCTCTCGAGGGCGGGGTAGTGGCAGATTTCGATGCCGCCGTGGTTCTGATGCGCCACCTTATCCACGAGGCACTCGGACACCGCCCTCTGCTCGCGCCGACCGTGGTGACCGGGCTGCCCACCCGGGGCACACAGGTGGAGAACCGCGCACTGGTGAACGTGCTGCGCGCGGCAGGCGCGGGCGAGGTGGTCACCGTACCGCGGGCTCTGGCCGCGGCGATCGGCGCCGGCCTGCCTATGGACCAGCCGGAGTGCAGGCTGATCATCGATATGGGAGCCGGCTCGACCGACATCGCGGTTATCTCCGGGGGGATGCTGGCCGCTGGCGAGACGATCCACTACGGTGGGAACGACCTCGATGAGGCGATCCGACGCTACGTGCATCGCCGCTATCGGATCAGCATCGGCTCAGCCCGCGCGGAGGACGTCAAGATCATGGCCGGGGCGCTGCGCCCCGAGATGGTCGGCGAGGAAGTGCGGTTATCGGACGTCTCCGACGACAACGGCGCCGGGGCTGAAAAGCTCGACGGCATTGCGGAGCTGATGCGGGGGGCGCTCAAGCCTGCTGCGGCGGAGGCGCTGTGGATCATCGAACGGCTCCCGGAGGCGCAGATGGAGGAGATCGCGCAGGCGGACTCGCTGCTCACCGGCGGCTGCGCGCAACTGCGCGGGATCACGGAGCTGCTGAGTGAGGAGCTGGCCCTGCGCGTGACAGCGGCGCCCGATCCTCTATCGTGCACGATCCTCGGGCTGGAGGCCATCGCCAATGACCTCGACGCCCTGAGCCTCGACGGGCGCCGTTTCACACGTTGACCGATCCTGCAGGCCGGTCCGCACCGGACAGGCGTTCAAAGCGCCACAGGGGTCGAGCGCGCTCGCGAAGCTGCCCGAGGGCGCCCATGCGGTAGAGACGACAGGCTGAGGGAGGACCGCAGATGGACGAGAACTGCATCTTCTGCAATATCGCCGCGGGCGAGATGGACACCGACCTGATCTACGAGGACGACCGTTGCGTCGCATTCCACGACATTAATCCCCAGGCTCCGACGCACGTACTGGTGATCCCCCGCGAGCATATCGTGGGCATCGCCGAGGCCAAGAGCGACCACCGGGACCTACTCGGCCACCTCATGCTCGTGGCAGCGGATGTCGCCCGGCAGAAGGGCATCGAAGACAGCGGCTACCGCCTGGTGCTCAACTGGGGCGATGACGGCGGGATGGCCGTGCCGCACCTGCATCTGCACGTCCTCGGCGGCCGAACGATGACCTGGCCGCCAGGATAGCGGCGACAACGAAAGCTGCAGCACGAACGGCGCTTGAACGCGTGACAGGCCAGTTCACGCAGGAGCCGCTCGACGCGCCCTCACGGCTGAAGCAACCAATCCGGCGCCATCTCGCGGCTCCCGAGTTGTACTGGACCGCGGGCGCCCGCGCCCGCGAGTCGTCGCGGTCGGCCTCAGTCAGTCGCCTCAGCCCAGATCGCTCGCTGGCGGGACGACAATGCGCTCATCCGGGACCCCCGCATCAGCAAGGAACTTCGCCGCCAGCTTCGCCTCCTCGATGGCCGAGATGTCATGGGCATCGGATGCCACCGTGAAGCTGACACCAAGCTCGTTCAGGCGCGAGATATAGTTCTGATAGTCCTCGAGAAAGCTCCGGGTGAACATCGGCGCCGTGAGGATCGCGCTCGCGTTCATCTCGATCGCCGTTCCCGTCTCGACCGCGGCCTCAGCAAGCTCCTCCACATGCGACTCGGGGATGCGGCTCATGTCCGTGAACCACGTCATCCCGCCTCCGGCCTCGAACTCGCGACGGCTGAACCACCATGGGTGCACCAGCGCATCGACCAGCGGATTGTGCACCGTGGCGAGCATCAGACGGTGCTGCGTGGCGATGATCGCGTCGGGGTCGGTCTCACCGTAGCGGCCATGCGGCCCAGCGATGACGAACTCCCAGCCGAACTGCTCGACGATGTCCTCGTGCGCGGTTAGCGTCCCGGCCTCGGCGTCGGCGACGGTTAGCTCGACGCCCCAGGTGATGCCCAGGGGCCCATCGTAGCCCTCCAGGTCCTCGCGGATCTGACGCTGAGGCGCTGCATGGTGCGGCCCGTTGTAGTGATCGGTGATCGCGATGTGCGTGTACTGCAGGGCCTCGCAACGCTCGAGCAGCGCCGAGAGGGCCATGGTCTCATTCGCGCATCCGACGGCGGCGGTGTGCAGATGAAGATCGATATCGTCGCGCATGACGCAACTCCCCTGAGCAGAATGTGGCCGATCACCGCGAGTCTTCGACGCATCCCGGGACAGCGCCTTCTCCGGGCGCCTGTGGACTGCGATTGTCGTGCGATGGAAACTGCCCGTGCCCGCCACGGCTCACCCACGGGCCGCAAGAACGTTGACTGAGCGGCCTGCAGGGATGTACACTATCGTATCGTGATCATAGTCCCATGGAGGCGGGCAGGCGGATGGAAGAGACGCGCTCAGACGACAGCATTCGGATATACGGAGCGCGAGAGCACAACCTCAAAGGGGTGGACCTCGAGCTTCCTCGGGGGCGGCTTATCGTGTTCACCGGGGTCAGCGGCTCAGGGAAGACCTCGCTCGCGCTTGATACGATATACGCGGAGGGGCAGCGGCGATACGTCGAGTCGCTGTCCACGTACGCGCGGCAGTTCTTCTCGAACATGCAGCGGCCTCAGGTCGATCACGTGGATGGGCTCTCGCCCGCGATCGCGATCGACCAGCGCTCCTCGACCGGCAACCAGCGCTCGACGGTCGGCACGATCACCGACATCAACGACTATCTGCGTGTGCTCTACGCGCGGGCAGGTGAGGTCTACTGCTACTCCTGTGGACGGCCGGTGAAGGCCCACACGCCGCAGCAGATCGTCGATCGAGTGATGGCGCTGGAGGAGGGCACGCGGGTGCTCGTGATGGCCCCCGTGGAGCAGGAGGAGGGGCAGCCGCTCATCGAGCTGGTGCGCGACGCCCGGCGTCGCGGCTTCGTGCGCATGCGCATCAACGGCGAGGTGCGCGACATCTCCTCGGGACTCCCCGAGCAGCCGGATGAGGTGCACGACGTCGAGGTCGTTGTCGATCGCCTTGTGATCAAGGACGGTATCCGCTCGCGGCTGGCCGACTCGGTGGAGACCGCGCTGGATGAGGGCGACGGGCTCATCGTCATCGGGGTCGTGGGCGGCGAGGACATGCATCTGTCCACGCGGTTCGCGTGCCCGGAGTGCGGAATCGCGTACCCGGAGCTGACGCCTGCGATGTTCTCCTTCAACAGCCCCGCCGGGATGTGCCCGGAATGTGATGGAATGGGCACGCAGAAGGGGGTGGATCCGGATCGGCTGGTGGCTGACCCCGGCAAGTCCATCCTCGACGGAGCGCTGGAGATCTACGGAGACGTCAACACCCGCCACGTGCGGCACATCCTCGAGGGCATCGCAGAGCACTACGAGTTCGACCTGAGCACACCGTGGAAGGACCTGCCCGAGCGGGCGCGGGAGGTCATCCTCTATGGGACGGACGAGGAGATCACGTTCGAGTATCAGACGCGCGGGGGGAAGACATTCAGCTACGCCAAGAGCTTCGAGGGGCTCGTGCCGGCGAGTAAGCGTCGCTACGATGACACCAGCTCGTCGGGGCAGAAGAAGTTCTACGACCGGTTCTTCGCCCCGCTGCCCTGCCCGGCATGTGAGGGGACACGCCTGAGGCGGGAGAGCCGTGCGGTGCGCGTCGGGGGAAAGACGATGCCCGAAGTGAGCGCGATGACGGCCGAGCGGGCCGCGCAGTTCTTTGAGGGGCTGGAGCTGCCCGAGGTCGATGCGCGGCTGTGCGGGGAGCTGCTGGAGGAGATACGCTCGCGTCTGCGGTTCATGGTGCAGGTGGGAGTGGGCTATCTGACGCTGGATCGGACGGCGCCGTCGCTGGCCGGTGGTGAGGCCCAGAGGATTCGGCTGGCGACGCAGCTCGGCTCGGGACTGGCCGGGATTCTGTACATCCTCGACGAGCCGTCGATCGGCCTGCATCCGGTGGATCACGGGCGCCTGCTGGACGTGCTGGAGAACCTGCGGGACCTCGGCAACACTGTCATCGTCGTCGAGCATGATGCGGAGACGATCATGCGCGCAGACTTCGTGGTCGATTTCGGGCCCGGGCCCGGTGTCCGCGGGGGCGAGGTCATCTACGCGGGGGATGTTGCGGGACTTCTGGAGGACAACGACTCGCTGACGGGCAAGTATCTGTCAGGCCGGCGTGAGATCCCGGTTCCGGAGAGCCGTCGCGAGGGAACCGGCGAGAGCCTGAAGGTCCTTGGCGCCACGCAGTACAACCTGCGCGACGTGGATGTGCAGATTCCGTTGGGAACCTTGACCTGTGTCACGGGCGTCTCGGGTTCCGGGAAGAGCACGCTGATTCAGGAGATCCTCTACAAGGCGCTGCGGCGGAAGCTGCACGGGGCGCTGGAGGCGCCGGGCAAACACCGCGAGATCACGGGCGCACACCACCTCGAGCGAGTTGTCAGCATCGATCAGGAGCCTATCGGGCGGACGCCGCGCTCGAATCCGGCGACCTACTCGCGGGCGATGTCCGCGATCCGCGAGCTGTTCGCGGCGGTGCCGGAGGCGCGTATGCGCGGCTATGAGCCGGGGCGCTTCAGTTTCAACGTCTCCGGCGGGCGCTGTGAGGCCTGCCAGGGAACGGGGCAACGCGCGGTCGAGATGCACATGCTGCCTGATGTCTACGTGGACTGCGACCAGTGCGGCGGGGCGCGCTACAACCGCGAGACGCTGCAGATCCGCTACAAGGGCAAGAACATCGCGGAGGTGCTGGACCTGACGATCGCCGAGGCGATGGAGCTGTTCCAGAACGTGCCGAAGGTCAACCGCATCCTCGAGACGCTCGACGCGGTGGGGCTGGGCTATCTGAAGCTGGGGCAGCCGGCGACCACGCTCTCGGGCGGCGAGGCGCAGCGTCTGAAGCTGGCGCGCGAGCTGGCCCGGCCGGAGTCGGGGCACACCCTCTACATCCTCGACGAGCCGACGACCGGACTGCACTTTGAGGATATTGCGCGGCTGCTTGACGTGCTCGATGAGCTCGTCAACGCGGGGAACACCGTGGTCGTGATCGAGCATAACCTTGAGGTCGTCAAGTGCGCCGACTACATCATCGACATGGGCCCCGGCGGCGGCGAGCACGGCGGAGAGGTCGTCGCGACGGGCACGCCGGAGGCGGTAGCGGCGAACGATGCCTCCGTGACCGGCCGATTCCTGCGCGAGGCGCTGAGCGAGAGCATCATGGCCGCCCGATGATAGGCGGCCCGGTCAGGTCGCGCCGGATGACGGCCACAGGTGCTGCAGATCCAGGAGCAGAGCATGTCGCAGAGACTGACAGCAACCGTGCTGATTCCCAGCTACCGGCGCCCGGACACGCTCCTGCGCTGTCTCGACGCTGTGCTTGCGGGCGAGCGGCTGCCCGCGCAGGTTGTTGTGGTCCTGCGGGACACCGACACGGACTCCCACCGGCGCCTGCGCGAGTGGCTTCGGAGCTGCCCGCATGCGGAGCTGGTTGAGCTGGCGGAGGTCGTGCGACCCGGGCAGGTGGCCGCGACGAATGCGGGGCTGAAGCTGGCGAGGGGCGATGTCGTCTGCTTCATCGACGACGATACCGAGCCGGAGCCCGACTGGCTGGCACGGGTGATGGCGCACTATGACGCGCCTGACGTGGTGGGGGTCGGCGGGCGCGACGTGGTGCACATCGACGGTGAGGTCGTGGCTGAGCCGCAGGCGGCCGTGGGGCGATTGACGTGGTTCGGCAGGATGATCGGCAATCATCACCAGCCCGGCTTCGATGAGCCTGTCGAGGTGCAGCACCTCAAGGGCGCCAACATGAGCTACCGGCGCGGCGCGGTGACGGGCTTTGATCCCCACATCCGCGGAGCGCACCTGACCGACACCGACGCCTCGCTTTCCGCGCGCTCTGGCGGCGGACGGCTGATCTACGATCCGGCGGCGGTGGTGCATCACTACCCGGCGCCACGCACGGGCGGATTCTCGCGCGCATCAGAGAGCGCCGCCGAGATCTACGCCGATGCGCATGACTGGGCGTACGTCATGCTCAAGCACCTGCCGGCGAGCCGACGCGTGGCCTTCTGGCTGTTTGCGCTGCTGGTGGGCCAGGGCCGGCGGTACGGACTGCTGCGCATGCTGGTGCGCTTTCCGACCGAGGGTCTGGAGGCGGCCCGCCGGTGGTGGCACACCACGCGGGGGTTGCTCGGCGGAGACGCGACGTGGCGCAGCGTCTGCAGCGATGGCGCCGACGGAGGTGCGAGGGAGTGAGAGCCGCGCGACGACCACGCCCGGCACGGGACAGATCCGCTGAAGATCGTGTGCGCAGGGGCATCTTCGTCGTCATGGCGCTGGTTCTGGCCTTCCACCTCAACGACTACGCGGGCGATCCGATGGGCCTGGCGAGCATGACGCTGACGATGCGGATCGTCGAGAGCGGCACGCTGGAGCTGGGCGAGTACGCTCACGGGCTGATTGAGCTTGCCTACGTTGACGGGACGTTCTACTCAGGAATGCCGCCGGGCCAGTCGGTGCTGGCGGTTCCTCTGTACGCCGTGACCAGACCGGCTCTCGTGGCGGCCTCCCGCTGGCTGCATCCGGTCTTCAAGCGGATGCCGACGAATGGCCCACGGCGCTTTGACGAGCCGTTCATGGTCAGACGCGTGCTGCTGCTGATGATATTCCAGCTTCTCGTGGTGGTGCCGGTGGCAGCGTCGGTCCCGGTCATGATCTACGATCTGTCGGGGCAGATGCTGGCGAGCGGGCGCGCGCGGCTCCTGCTGGCGCTTCTTCTCGGGATGGGCACGCTGTGGTGGGCGTACGGAGCGGGTGCGGGGCATCGCGTGCTTCCCGCGGCGGCCGCGCTGGCGATCTGCTGGTGGCCGCTGTGCAGGAGACCGTTTCTGAGCGATCGGCGGGCGCTCGCTGAGGCCGGCCTGCTGGGGCTGGCGGCGGCACTGAGCATGGCCATCCGTTACGACAGCGCGCTGGTGTTCGTGCCGGTGCTGATCTGGCTTGCGCTGAGAAGTTCCCGGCGCGAGGTGCTGGCTGCGGCGGCGATGCTCACGCTGGGCTTCGGGCTCACGGGCTGGTATCATGCGGCGTGTTTCGGGAGCCCCACGGAGCTGCCGTACAGCTCAAAGCTGACGCCTCCGGTTCGGGTCAGTGCGGATGCACCGGTGGAGCACCTGCGGTTCGACGGGATCGACTGGGTCATCGCCAGACACAACCGCGTCGGGATGCGGCTGTCGAACATCTCTCAGGGGCTGTACGCGGCGCCGCTTGGACTGTGGAGGTTCTCACCGGCGCTGCTTCTGGTGGTCCTTGCGCCGGCCGTGATCGCGCAGGGCACCGGACGAGGGCGGCCGGTGGCTCTCGTGGCGCTGGCGGCGGTGCTGTGCGGTCTGTTCACCCTGTATGTGATGCCACATCCGGGCTTCCGCGGGTCCGTGGGGCCACGGTATCTGCTGCCATCACTCCCGTTCTGGGTGCTGCTGCTGGCCCCGGTGTGGGAGATGCTGGGCGAGCGGCTGCAGGCGGCGCTGGTGGGGATCTCGGTGCTGCCATCGTACCTGGCGGCAGCGTTCACGTCGCGTCTGGATGCCGCGTGGTCGCTTGAGCCGCTGCGGCAGTTCGGTCTGAGCACGTACACGCTCAGTCGGCTGCAGGAGGGGTCGGAAGCGATCACCGGGGTCCACTCGACGGTGGTGTGCCTCATCTTCTGGGCGGTCATCATCGTGATCGGCAGACGGATGCTGCAGGGCTCTGAGGGACAGAGATCGGCTGAGGGCGTGACGCGCCGGACGCGCGACGTCAGGCAGATGGCGCGATAGAGCCGCGGTGCGGCGGCCGGGGCGTGGCGGATCGCGGTCACGGGAGAGGGCCGAATGCTTCAATCCAACGCACGGATGACCACCTCGAAGCTGGCGCAGTCGGTCCTGGTGCCGCTGGCGGTGCTTGCGACGATCGGGCTCGTGTCGCTGGCTCTGGTCGGGGGCTTTGCGACGGCGGTGGTCGTGAGTGTGGCCATGGTCGTCACGGTCGCCGCGCTCATCTCGCTTGAGTTCGGCGTATTCGCACTGATCTTTGTGGCGGCGGTTGACGGCTTCCTGAAGGGCCTCAGTCCGGGCTGGCACACGCAGCTTTTGAAGGACTATCTGCTCGCCCTGATGATCCTGCGCTGGGCGTGGTTGAGCGTCCTCGGCCATCGGCGCCGATCGGTGGGCACCGCGGTCGGGATTTCGCTGCTGCTTTTCGTGGCCTGGACCACGGTCCAGCTTCTGAACGCGCGCAACGCAAGCCTCATCATGTCACTGGCCGGCTACCGCACGTGGGTGATCTGGTTCCCGATCTTCTTCATCGTCTACGACTACATCGAGGAACGAGCCCAGGTGCAGCGGCTTCTGCTGTTCCACTTTGCGCTCTTCGTCCCCCTCGCCCTCTACGGCGTGGTGCAGTATCAGATTGGACTCGATCACCTGTATCGGCTGGGGCCGGGCTTCAGGTTCTATCAGGACGAGGCGTACATGGCCGACGTTGAGGGGGAGTGGACGAGACATATCCGTCCTCCGGCCACCGCCGTCTCGCCGCACGCGTTCGCGGAATCGACCGGTCAGGTTCTCCTGCTGGGCGTCGGCGCGATCCCCTTCCTACGCCGCAGGAAGACCGCTCAGTTGCTCGTCGCGATCTCTATGCCGCTTCTGGCGATGGCCGTGCTGGTGACCGCGGTGCGCAATGCCGCGGCGGCAACGGCGCTCGGCGCGGTCGCGCTGCTGCTGACTCTGCGGCGCGTGGGCCTGGCGATCGTGCTGGCGGTAGTGGTCGGCATCGGCGCGTGGCAGGTGGATCAGTACACACGGGGCGGGGCGCTGCAGCGCATCGAGTCGATCGTGACCAACCCGGAGTATACGCGCCAGCGGATCATGAACCCGTGGAAGGCGGCCGTGGACTTCCTGATGGACCATCCCCTCGGCGGAGGCACGGCGAGTGGCGTGGGGCGCGGACGAATGCTGTGGGGCACTGTGAGCGCTGCGCGACTGTCGCCGGAGCACCGCGTGCCGTGGGTCGAGAATGATTACGGACGCGCGCTGGTGGAGCTTGGGATACCGGGTTTTCTGCTGCTGCTGGGGGTGCTCGTCATGACCGGCCGCAGCCTCTACCTGGCGTACCGGAGGAGCCGGCTACCCGAGGATCAGTGGCTGATCGCGAGCGCCCTGAGCCTGCTGGTAGCGATCTCAGCGCGACTTACGGTCGGTTCGGCGCTGTATGGCTGGCCCGGGGCCATCATCTTTTGGGCATTCGTGGCCGCCGCCCTCCGACTGCCGGAGATCGAGGAGCGGGAGCGCGAAGAGGCGCAGAGCGCAGAGCGCTCCCTTTACCACGCGTTGAATCGCGAGGGCCTCCATGACAGGCAATGATGGTGGCCGTGGGCGCAGACGGCTTCGGATCGCGCTGGTCATCGAGGATGTCAGGATGGGTGGTGGCCAGGAGCGGGTTATCGCCGAGATGGCACCCCGCCTCGCCCAGCGCCACGAGGTGCACCTCTTCTGCTTCACGCTGCGGGACATCGACACCGCCGGACTGAGGATGCATCGGATCAGCGATCCGTCGCTGCCGCTCGGGGCGCGCGCCCTCTGGTTTGTGATCGCTTCCTCGCTCGCGATCAGGCAATCCGACTTCGACGTTGTGCTCTCGCAGGGAGGCAATACGCTCGCGCAAAGCTTCGTCCTGGTGCACACCTGCCACCGCGACCGAAGGCGGGCACGTATGAGGCTGCAGGAGCGCTACGGTCGGTCGGGTGTGCTTCGCACGGCATGGGAGGCGCTCCGGGATGGCATCTTCGCGCGACTGGAGGGCCGGGCGGTCCGGCGATGTCGCGGACGGGTGATCGCGGTTTCGCAAAGCATACGCGACTACCTGGTACGCAAGTGGGGGCTGGCGCCGAACGAAGTGCAGATCGTGCACAACGGGGTGGACCACGCGACCTTCCGGCCGGAGTTGCGGAGGACCCGCGGCCGGCGTGTGCGCGAACAGCTGGGGATCGGCCCGGAGAAGCTCGCGGCGATCTTCATGGGCGGCCTGTGGACGGAGAAGGGGCTGCCGGAGCTGATCGAGGCGCTCAGCCGAACCAACGGCGACCAGCGGCTTGTGGTGGTGGGCAGCGGGGACGCCGAGGCGTTCGGCCGGATGGCGGAGCAGCACGGAGTGCGCGAACGCGTGACATTCGTGCCACACGTCGATCGGCCGCAGGATTATCTCGCGATGGCCGACTGCCTCGTGCACCCGAATCCGATCGAGCCCTTCGGGCTGGTGGTGCTCGAGGCGGCCGCGTGCGGGGTCCCGCTGCTCGCCGCGCGATCGGGCGTCGCGATGGACCTGATCGAGGACGGTGTTACGGGCTACTTCATCGAGCGTGAGCCGGCGGACATCGCGGCGAAGCTGGACGCGATAGCCGACGACCCGCGGGCGCGGGCGCGCATGAGCGAAAGGGTGCATCGGCGCTCGCTGGAGTTCTCGTGGGATCGGCAGGCCGATGAGATGGAGCGCATCTTCCTCGAACTGACGCCAGAGCGTGGTGAGCGCCGATGAGGCTGGCGGTCATCAGCCATGCGTGTGTGATCGATGTCAATCAGCGGCTGTTCGGCGAGCTGTGCCGACGCAGTGAGCTCGATGTTCTCGTGATCGCGCCGGAGCGATGGCTGGCCTCGACCGGACGGATGGTGCGGTTCCAGCCGCTGGACGGCGCGCGCTTTCAGTCCCGGCCCCTTCCGGTCATCGGCTCCGGCCGCATCAGCCTGCACCTGTATCGCGGGCTTGGGGCAACACTGGCTGACTTTCAACCTGACGCGGTCTACCTCGACGAGGAGCCCTACTCACTGGCCGCGTGGCAGACGGTGCGCATCTGCCGGAGACACGGGTGGCCTCTGTGCTTCATGACCGCGCAGAACCTCGTGAAGCGTTTTCCATGGCCGTTCTCGGCGATCGAACGGGCGACGCTGGCGAACGCCGCGATGGCGCTACCGCCGGCGCCCGAGATCGAGGGCGTGCTGCGGAGCAAGGGCTTCGAGGGCGAGGTCCGGTGGATCCCGCACTTCGTGGACACGGACCTCTTCCGGCCGATGGACTGCGCCGCGTTGCGGGAGGAGCTGGGTGTGCGCGGAACGGTCGTGGGCTACCTCGGGCGGCTGGCGGAGGAGAAGGGAATAACGGACCTGCAGGATGCGCTGGAGATGCTGTGGAAGCGCGGTCTTGAGGCGAGCCTACTGCTGGTGGGCGGCGGGCCGCTGGCGGAGCGGCTGAGGGAGTGGGCGCGCGGGCGGCCGGTGAGGCTCACCGGACCCGTCCCCCACTCCGCCGCGCCCAGGTACATGAACGCCTTCGACCTGCTGGTGCTGCCCTCGCGGACGATGCCGAACTGGAAGGAGCAGTTCGGGCGTGTGCTGATCGAGGCGTCGGCATGCGAGGTACCTGTTGTTGGCTCAGATTCGGGGCATATCCCCGCGCTGATCGACGAGCTTGACTGCGGCGTGGTGTTCGAGGAGCGGCGGCCGGAGGCGCTTGCCGACGCGATCGAGCGGCTGATCGCGGACGCGCAGCTGCGGACCGAGTTCGGCCGCACAGCCCGACAGAACGTGAAGCGGACGTACGGCTTGCAGGCGGTCGCGGACCGCCTTCAGGCAGCGTTGTCGGAGTTGTAGAACTGACGACGGACACGACATAGAAGGCTGCGACCGCCCGAGAGTAACGCCGGGTGGAAGACGAACAGCAGGAAACCCAGAGCGAGCAGCCCGACCGGGGTCCACCGATCGCGCAGTTGCTCGACGACGATCCGCCAGGCCGCGGGCGCGTTGCCGCCCGCCCGGCGTATCAACTCCGCCGCGGCGAGGCGCTGGCGCATGCCGCTCGAGCTGTCGAGGGCGGCACGCGCGGACCGAAGCGCAGCGTCGCTGTCGCTCCGGCGCAGATGCAGGCGCGCCAGCGCGAAGTGCGGTCGGGGCCATTCGGGGGCAAGCTCGGCGGCGCGCGCCAGATACGGCGCGGCGGCCTCGAGGTCTCCGGCCACCATGAAGCTCTCCCCCGCCAGCATGTTCGCGCAGGCACAGTCCTGCTCGAGCACAAGCCGCAGGAGCTCCACCCGGCGCTCTCGGGGCGGAAGCTCCCGGCTGCGCAGATCGATGAGAAGGCAGCGGAGGTCGTCGCGCTCAGGTGCGGCCTGCGCTGCCAGCGCCATGTACGTCTCCGCAACACCGTCGAGCCCGGCCTCGCGGGAGATGATGGACGCGTCGCGCAGGGCGTCGGCGAGTGACCATCGGGCGGTCTGCAGGGCCGTGGCGGAGGCGCCGGTGACGCGCATGCGGCGCACCCGGGCCCGCAACAGCTCCGCGCGCCGGGTCTGCAGGGCGATGGCGATCCCCCTCAGGCGAACGGCGTGGGCGCCGACGGCCAGCCCGTCCAGGGTCGCGGGAGCATCGAACTGCACACTCCACGCGAACGCGAGCAGGCCGGCAGATGCGCAGATGAGGAAAGCGGCGGCGATCAGCCAGGGCCTCACCAACTTTTTTCACCCCGGGCCCGGACGGGCCTCGACATGCGGCGAGCGACGTGATGGTGCGATTGCCCTGCGCGCCCCGGCA
>JALGTR010000059.1 GCA_029821265.1 Candidatus Zipacnadia bacterium | reverse complement strand
AACTGCGCCAGCCATTGCCGAAGCTCAACCATCGTCGGTGCCTCCAGCTGATAACCGGACGCGAGGATCTCCTCGAGCTGCCTCCGAAGCTCCGGCGGTGACGGCCTCTCGATGGCGAACGCCCTGGCGCAGATCACGCACAGCACGGCAATTGTCCCACGGCGCAGTAACAGGCGCAGTCCGGCCACCTCCGGCAGGGCTTTCGCCGCGTCCCGGCCGCTGACCTCGCGAGGGCGTACACGAAAAAGGCGGGGCCCATCTGGGCCCCGCCTTTGCAGTTGCGTTGGTGTCGGTTCCCTTAGAAGGGGACCTCAACGCCCGCCTGGACGAGATCCAGGTCCTCGAAGTCCATCCCGGAAGCAGCGCTCTGGTGGCCATACGACAGCACAACGTCGACGGTGTCGTTGACCGGCACAGTGGCGCTCGCGGAGTAGAGTGTGTCATAGGCGAGATCGCCGTACTGCTGCTTGTAGGATGTCGGGTCATACGGGTTCCAGTAGCTGGACGAGCCACCGTTGTCGTCCAGGTCGTAGTAGCAGACCTGGAAGGGAACGTTGCCCAGCTTGAACATCAGCTGGCCACCGATGACCTCGAGGTTGGACATGATGAGCGGCCGGCGCATCCAGCGCTCCCACGGAATGTAGCCCATTCCGGAGTTGGCAACCTTGGTCGCCCACGAGCGCTCATCCAGGACCTCGTAGTACGGGTTGATGCTCGAGTAGTAGATGTCATACTCGGCATCGACATCGGAGAAGAAACCAGTAAGCGAGAAGTCACTGGTCTTCCAGATGTCCAGCATGGCCACGATCGCACTCGGGTCCTGAGCGGTCTTCGGACCCCAGGCGGGCATGGTGTCACGGTTGGCGTGCTCGTCGATGCGAGCCGCCTCAACGTAGAGGTCGCGACCCCACAGGTCTGCCCACAGATCGATGGAGTATGCGGTCTCGTCATTGATCTGGGTCGGATCAGCCATGCCGGTGTCGTACATGACCGCGTTCTGCTGCGAGACGCCGCTGCCGAGGTAGTTGAACCCCAGCGCCAGATCACTGGCAGTGAAGGCGGCACGCGCGGCGAAGTAGCCATCTGCGTCCTCGGGGGACGCGTCGGCGTCGGGGGTGCGGGCGAACGCGTAGCCCTCGTCGACCTCGTCGGCGTTACCCGCGAACCACTCAACGTCGATGCCGAGGTTCAGGAAGTCCGGCCACTCGGAGCGGACGCCCTGCAGGCTCTGGCGGTCGCTGTCAACGACCAGACCCATGCCGTAGGCCAGGTTCTGGCGGCCGACGGTCCAGGTCACGGGGTTGACGATGTTGCTGTTGAAGCGCACGTAGGCCTCATCGAGCCACAGGTCGTTGCGGTCATAGCCGTCGTTGGGGGCCATGCCGTCGCGCGCCTGCAGCATGATTGCGCCGTAGACGTCGTCGGTGATGTCACCGGCGATGCCGATGCGCGAGGTGATGTTATCGTACTCGTTGTCGAGATCGATGTCCTCGCCAACGAGACCGAGCCGGAAGTCGATCCAGCCGGTAACCTCGGGGCCTGCGAGCTGCTGCTCCATCCAGTTCAGGCGGTCAGCGATGTCGTAGACGTCGTTCTCGATGAACTCGAGGTCTTCCTTGACGTCCGCGAGCTCATCCTTGAACTCGTCAAGCAGGCGATTGACAATCTCCGCGACCTGCTCGTCGGAGACCTCACCGGCAGGACCCTGCGGACCCTGCGGGCCCTGCGGACCGGCCGGCCCCTGCGGACCCTGCGGGCCCTGCGGACCCTGCGGGCCCTGCGGACCCTCTGGGCCCTGCGGGCCAACGCCGCCCTGTCCGGGCTCAGGGATCTGGTCGAGCAGACGGCTGATCGCCATGGCAAACTCGTAGCGGGTCATCGCGCGGTCGCCCTTGAAGGTGCCATCGGGGTAACCGATGATGATCCCTTCGTCCACGAGCTGCTGCACTGCGTCATATGCCCAGTGGTCGAACGGAACGGTGTCCGCCGGACTGCCCTGGGCGAAGCAAGGCACGGCGATAACGATCGCCAGCGCCAGAACAGCAAGTGTCTTCTGCATGTGTTGTATCCTCCTCATCAGTGTAGACGGACTCATCAGACACGCCCCTCGGGCGGTGTCATCAGAGTACAGGCCGACTACAGGGTGCGAGAAGGATCGCGGTCGCTCGAGTGTCCTTGGTTTCCTCGCGCGCTGCGATCCCGTTGTATGAGTAACCGGCCTGACCCGATCACGCCAATGTCCCTCGGCCGCGGCTTGGAGGACCCTCCCTTCTTCGCCAGGATTGAGCCGGGGGCGCGGAACCGGGTTTTTTTGCGACCCGTTGCTCACGCAAAGTGAGCCAGCGGGTCGGCGAAACTATATCACAGGCCCTTAGACCAGTCAAGCGCATGGAGGTTTCGCGGGCGGTTGCGTTTCCCGCTACGACCGCGCGTCCTTTACACCGACACGAGCCTGTGCTACAATTGCGCTCCCCGCGAGACCCGTGCTGGGCGGCCCGTCTCTCCGACGGCGCGCTCGGCACAGGGCAATAACGCTCGCGGGTCCCGTGCGGCGTCCGGGTCGGCGCCCCGCATGGAGAAGGGAGAGAGCCCAATGGACCTGATGGAGATGGACAAGGACGAGGTTATCGAGCGGTTCCGTCGCCACGATGGCGACACCGGATCGCCGGAGATCCAGATCGCGCTGCTGACCCAGCGCATCCAGTCTCTGACCTCACATCTGCAGCAGCATCGCAAGGATCACCACAGCCGCCGCGGCCTTCTGAAGATGGTCGGAAAGCGGCGCAGGCTGCTGCGCTACCTGCGCAACGAAGACGTGCAGCGCTATCGCGCGCTGGTTAAAGAACTCGGCCTGCGCGGTTGATGCGCGCCGGCGGGAGCGAACCGGTGCCCCGGCTCATTCCGAGCCGGGGCATTTCGCGTGGTGGCGAAGGCGCGACAGGCCCCCGGATCTGACGCTCACTCTGCCGCGGACCTTGCATTTGCCGACCAGTTCACGTACAATGTCCATGACGTTCCGCTGACGCCCGCACGAGCGGGCGCGCAACTACACAAGGGAGCTGCCCTCCCGGAGGTCAGGAGCGAGGGGAATCAGCGAAAGCCGGCGGCTCATGCCCCCGTTTTTCCCTGTTTCCTCGCGTCTTCCTCGAACCTCCTGAGAGGGTAGTGCACCTCAGGAGGTTTCTGCTGTACATGTTTGACAAACAGTCCGTATCCCTATCCTTCGCCGGGCGCGAGCTGACGCTTGAGACCGGCGAGATGGCGCGGCAGGCCACATCGGCCGTCGTCGCAAAATACGGCGACACGGTTGTATTGTGCACCGCTGTCATCGAAGACGAGCCCAACCCCGGCGTCAGTTTCCTACCGCTGCGCGTGGACTTCGAAGAGAAGATGTACGCGGTCGGCCAGATCCCCGGCGGCTTCTTCAAGCGCGAGGGTCGGCCGTCGCCGGAGGCGATTCAGATCGCGCGAGCGATCGATCGCCCGATCCGTCCGCTGCTGCCGAGTGGCCTGCGCAATGAAGTGCAGATCATCTGCACGCCGCTTTCGGCCGAGAACCAGAACTCCGTCGAGGTGGTCGCCATGATCGGCACGGCGGCCGCGATGCACCTGTCGCCGGCACCGATGGAGGGCCCCTTCGCCTGCGCGCAGGTCTCCTGGCTCGACGGCGAGCTGGTCCTCAACCCGTCATTCGAGGAGCGCGAGGAATCGCGCATGGAGCTCACCGTTGCAGGAGGTCCCATGGGCGTGCTGCAGGTCGAGCTTGGCGGCGAAGAGGTCCCTGAGGAGATCGTCCTGCAGGGCATCAAGATGGCGCACTCGGCATGTCTCGCGGTCTGCAACGCGATCGAAGAGCTGCGCGAGAAGGCCGGCCAGCCCAAGCGCGAGTATCCGCTGTGGGAGCCGGCCGAGGAGGTCCGGTCCGCGGTCGAGGCCCGCGCCGACGAGATACGCGAGGCCATCCAGTCGCCGGACAAGGAAGGGCGCCAGACGGCGCTCGACGAGATCGAGAAGAGCCTGGCCGAGCAGTTCGCGGACCTCGAGGATGCCGACCAGCACATCAGTGAGGCGATGTACGAGGTCCAGAAGAAGCAGATGCGCAGCATCCTGCTCGAGGAGCGGCGCCGCGTTGACGGTCGCGGGCCGAAGGATATCCGACCGCTTGACATAAAGGTCGGCATTCTGCCTCGAACGCACGGTTCGGCGCTGTTCACCCGCGGGGAGACGCAGGTGCTCTCCACCCTCACCCTTGGTGCCACGCGCGATCAGAAGCTGATCCGCACGCTCGAGGAGGAGGAGTACCACCGGTTCATGCACCACTACAACTTCCCGCCCTTCTGCGTGGGTGAGGCGCGGCCGCTGCGCGGTCCCGGCCGCCGGGAGATCGGTCACGGCGCGCTGGTCACGCGGTCGCTCGAGCGCATGCTCCCGGACGAGGAGGAGTGGCCCTACACGACCCGTGTTGTCTCCGAGGTGCTCGAGAGCAACGGGTCGAGCTCGATGGCGTCCTGCTGCGCCAGCTCACTGGCGCTGATGGATGGCGGCGTGCCGATCAAGAAGGCCGTCGCCGGTATCTCGGTGGGACTGCTCTATGAGAGCGAGGACAACTACACGCTGCTTACGGACATCCAGGGCCTCGAGGACGCGGCCGGCGACATGGACTTCAAGGTCACCGGCACGGACGAGGGCGTTAACGGCCTGCACCTCGACATCAAGGTCCACGGCCTGCCCGAGAAGGTCCTGCGAGAGGGTCTGCAGCAGGCTCGCGAGGCGCGTATGCAGATCCTTGAGGCGATGAACTCCGTCCTGGCGAAGCCGCGCGAGGCGCTCTCGATACACGCGCCGCGGATGCTCACGCTGCAGGTGCCGACGGACAAGATCGGCCTCGTCATCGGCCCCGGCGGCAAGACCATCCGCAAGTTCGAGGACGAGTACGAGGTCAAGATCGACGTGGAGGACGATGGTCTCGTGAAGATCTTCGGCGAGGTCGCCGAGGATGTGGAGATCGTCCGTGACGCGATCTACAACCTGACGCGGGAGGTCCGGGAGGGCGAGATCTTCACCGGCGAGGTCGTGACGATCACCGACTTCGGCGCATTCATCGAGATCCTGCCCGGGCGCGACGGCCTTCTGCATATCTCGGATATCGAGCATCAGCGTACAAAGCGGGTCGAGGACGTGCTCAGCCTCGGCGACAAGGTCACGGTGAAGGTCATGGAGGTTGAGCCGAACGGGAAGATGCGCCTGTCCCGCAAGGTGCTCGTGCAAAAGGACGGCACCCCCACGGAGGAGGCCGCCCGCGCTCTTGAGCGCGCCGCGAAGGAAGAGGAGGCGCGCGGGAAGCGACGAGGGAAGCAGCAGAAGAAGCGGGGCAAGCCCAACTCGCAGGCCGAGCCGAAGCTTCAGCCGGAACCCGAGCCCGAGCCCGAGCCGGAACCCGAGCCCGAGCAGGAGCAGGAGCAGGAGCCCGAAAAGCCGGAGGCCTCCGAGCCGTCCGGGCCGATGGCTGGCGCCTATTTCCGCGAGAAGAAGCGCTGAACCACAGACCGACTGGAGCACACCGCAGCCGGGACTGACGCACCGGTCCCGGCTGCTTTCGTGTACGGATACAGGGCGCGGGCGCGGAGCGCGCATCGGCGACTCCGGGAGGACCTTGCACGCACGCGGAGAATTGTGTATGTTACCCGCTCCAACGTGGGTGTCGGCCAATCTGAGACGAGGTGTGAGGACAATGTCCGCAATACGAGTCATGGTCTCCGGAGCCGGAGGACGGATGGGGCGCACTGTGGTTGAGGCCGTGATGGACGCTGATGACATGGAGCTTGTGGGGGGCGTGGACCCGGGGTATGTCGATTCGCTTCTCTCTGAGCTGGTGCCCGGCGCGCCTAAGGTTCAGGTGGCCGAGACCGTGGAGCAGGGCATCGAGCGCTTTGACCCCGAGGTGATGGTGGATTTCACGCAGCCATCTGCGCTGATGCACAACATTCCCGCCGCTCTGCACGAGGGCGTGGCGTGCGTTGTTGGGACGACGGGCTTCACCGAGCGGATGATCGAGCAGATCTGCTGGATCTGTGAGCAGTGTGACACGCCCGCGGTGATCGCACCCAACTTCAGCATCGGGGCGAACCTGATGATGAAGTTCGCCGTAGAGGCCGCCACGCTCATGGACTATGCGGCGATCATCGAGGCGCATCACGAGAACAAGCTTGATGCGCCCTCCGGCACGGCAATGGCGACGGCCGAGCGCATGCGCGCGGCACGCGGTGAGGACTTCCACAGCCAGACGACAGAGCACTTCGGGCTGGAGGGGGTGCGCGGCGGAGAGCTCGGCGGCATCGCGGTGCACAGCATTCGCATGGCCGGCGTGGTCGCGAATCAGACGGTGGTGCTCGGCGGCCCCGGAGAGACGCTGAAGATCGAGCACGTCACGACGGGCCGCGAGAGCTTCATGCCGGGTGTCCTGCTCGCCATACGCGAGGTCAGGAAGCTCAGCGGCCTGGTCTGCGGGCTCGAGGAGCTTCTGGTCAACACGTGATAGAGGTCGCCTGACCGTGCAGATTCGCCTCAGGGCGCGTTCGATGGACTTGAGGTCGTACAACGCAACAATCTCTACGAGCTTCACGAGAAGATCAGGTGTTCGCAATGGGCTTTCGTGTCGGTATCGTCGGTGTTGGACCTGTAGGAGACAGGATATACCGCGTTCTGAAAGAGCGCGATTTCCCGATGGATGGCAAGCCTGTGTTCATGGCGACGCGCGAGAGGACCGAGAAGCTGGCGGATGAGGAAGTGCTGGTGCGAGAGGTCTCCGAGGAGCACTTCGAGGGCCTCGACGTGGTGTTCTTTGCCGGGCGCGAGGGGGCGAAGGGCGCGAGCGTGCAATGGGGCCAGGTCGCGGTGGAGGCCGGCGCCTGGGTGATCGACAACGGCAGCGATTTCCGCATGTCCGAGGGATACCCGCTGGTCATCCCCGAGGTGAATATGGACGCGGTGACGGGCGAGAACAGGCACATCTGCAGCCCGAACTGCTCGACCATTCAGATGGTTGTCGCGATCAACCCGATCCATCGCGCCGCCGGCATCAGGCGAATCGTCGTCAGCACCTACCAGGCGACCTCAGGCTGGGGCCTGGCGGCGATGGAGGAGTTCGAGCAGCAGGTACAGCAGTACGCCGCCGGCGAGCAGGTGCAATTCGACCCCGGGATCTTCGACAAGCCCATCGTCTTCGACTGCCTTCCGCGCATTGACAGCTTCCTTGACACGTACTATACCAAGGAAGAGATGAAGATGGTGGATGAGACGAAGAAGATCATGGGCGAGCCCAACCTGGCCGTCACCGCCACAGCAGTGCGCGTGCCCGTCGTCATCGGCCATTCCGAGGCGATCAACCTCGAGCTTGAGAGGCCGCTCTCGCGCGACGAGGCGCTGGAGATCCTGCGCGACCGGGAGAAGTCGCCCGGCGTTACGGTCATCGATGATCCGCAGAACCTGAAGTATCCCACGCAGGCGGACTGTCTCAAAGACGAGTACAAAGACGAGGTGCTCGTGGGCCGGGTGCGCGAGGATCACACGGTTGAGCACGGGCTCAACCTGTGGTGTGTTGCCGACAATCTGCGTAAGGGCGCGGCGACCAACACCGTGCAGATCGCCGAGGGCCTCATCGAGCGGGGCCTGCTGTCGTAGCAGCTTCTCACGGCCGGTGCGCCTGCGCACCGGCCGACATTTTGCTGAGGTGAGATAGATGCCGGAGCTCGGAAACCTGATCACAGCGATGGTTACGCCCTTCGACCGGGACCTGAAGGTCGACTACGATCGAGGGGCGGAGCTGGCGAGGAGACTCGCCGACGCCGGCTCGGACATCCTCGTCTCCGGCACCACCGGAGAGTCGCCAACCACGACGGCGGACGAGAAGCTGCGGATGTACGAGGTCGTGCGGGAGGCGGTCGGCGATGACGTCGCGGTCGTGGCCGGCACGGGCTCGAACAACACCGCGGCCTCGATCGACCTTACGAAGCGGGCGTCCGAGACGGGCGTGGACGCGATCATGCTGGTAGGGCCGTACTACAACAAGCCGTCGCAGGAGGGCTTTTACCAGCACTTCGCGACGATCGCGCGCAACACCGACCTGCCGGTGGTCGTCTACAACGTGCCGGGGCGAACGGGCAAGAACATCGAGGCGTCCACGGTCCTTCGCCTTGCCGAGGATGTCGAGAATATCGTGGGCTGCAAGGAGGCCTCGGGGGACATCGCCCAGATCGCCGAGATCTGCGCGGGAGCTCCGGAGGGCTTCCGCGTATGGTCTGGCGACGACGCGATGACGCTGCCGATCCTCTCTGTCGGCGGCGTGGGCGTCATCTCGGTGGCCTCGCACATTGCCGCCGAGGAGATCGGCGAGATGATCGAGAAGTTCCACAGCGGCGACTGCGCTGGCGCGCGGGCGATTCACCATCGTCTGGCTCCCCTGTTCAGCTCGCTCTTCCTGCCCTCCGGCAATCCCGCGTGTGTCAAGCGGGCGCTGGAGATCTGCGGCTTCCCGGTCGGTGACACGCGGCTGCCCGTAGTGCCCGCCAGCGACGCCGATACCGAGAAGATCCGTTCGGTCTGTGAGAAGCTGGGGTTCGCGTAGCAAGCTGCTGCGAGATGGCGCAGCGCAGGCGCCTGGCGCGTGCCGTCGGGAGGTCCGTGATGGCCTGGTCGCGATCAGAGATGCTCGATGCGATCGCCGACGAGGTGAGAGCCTGTACGCGCTGCCGGCTCTGCGAGCAGCGCACCCAGGCCGTTCCTGGCGTGGGGCCGCACGACGCGCGGATCATGTTCGTGGGCGAGGCGCCCGGTGAGGACGAGGACCTGCAGGGCGAGCCGTTCGTCGGCCGGGCCGGTCAGGCGCTGACGGTGCTTCTGAGCAACATCGGCATTGATCGCTCGGACGTCTACATAACGAACATCTGCAAGTGCCGTCCGCCGGGCAACCGTGATCCGCACCCCGACGAGGTCGATGCCTGCCGGGAGTACCTCCACGGACAGATCGCATGTATCCGACCCGCGCTGATCTGCACGCTCGGCCGGTGGGCGATGCAGACACTGCTTGAGGATGCGACGCTCTCGGTCATGAAGCTGAACGGCCAGCTCATCGAGCGCCAGGGCCTCACGTTCGTCCCGCTCATTCATCCCGCCGCGGGGCTGCACAACGAGGCAATGCGCGAGCCCATCAAGCAGGGCTTCGCGAGCCTCGGCCAGATCCTCCATAGTCGCCAATAGCAGACGCATATAGACGAAATCCGACCTATGGGCGCACATATCGCTTGAGGCCGGGAGCGGGGCGTTTCACCCTGGTGTCGGCGCCGCCAGGTATCTGTTGGGTGTGGCGAAGGGAGATGCTGAGATGGTCAGGCGCGTGGCTGTAGTCGCGCTGGCGACACTGGTCGCATCTGCCGCATTCGCGCAGCAGCCACTGGAGCGGGTACTTCTGCGCTATGGCTGGGAGGCCGGGGACGAGCTCGTCTGGGACATGGAAAGCGAGGTCACCGGCGAGGTCACCATCGAGGATCACGCGCAGGATCCGCCCTCAGAGCAGTACATGACCATGTGGGTGCAGGCGATCAGCCCCGTCGTCATTGCGGTGGAGAGCCTGGACGCGGAGGGTAACGCAACCATCGCCTACTCGATCGGCCGGATCGCGATCGACATGGCCATGGGCGGCGAGCAGCAGTACATCGTGATGGACCCCGAGAGCGGGACGATGACGGTTGATGGCGAGGAGGTGCCCATGCCTCCTCAATCCGCAATGCCGGGCTTCGCAGCGCCGATGACGATGGTAGTCTCGAACCGCGGCGAGGTGCTCGAGTTCGATCCGGGCACGGCGGAGGGCGTGGCAACGACCTTCGGCGGGGTGCCGGGCATGGACCTGTCTACGTGGATGCAGGAGATGCGGCAATCGCAGATGGTCCTGCCCGAGGAGCCGGTTCCGGTCGGCTATGTCTGGGCGGGCACGCTCAGGCTTCCATTCGGGGAGGGCACCAACGCCATGGAGGCGACGATGGTCTACACGCTCTCGGCCATGGAGCGGGTGGAGGGCGTGGAGTGTGCCCGGATCGATCTGGCGGGCGCAGTGGACTTCGACGAGATGATGCCTGGCGCGCTGATGGGGGCGCTGTCGGCTGGCGGCGAGCAACCTGAGATCGAGACGGTGATGGGTCCCGGGCACATGAGCATCAGCGGGACGACATGGTTCGATCCCGCCCGGGGCCAGCCGGTGCGTTCGGAGGTCGACGTGCTCATGGACCTCGCGCAGCGGATCCACGGCACCGTCACCACGCCTGAGGGCGAGCAGCAGGTCGACACCCTGATATCCCTCAGGGACATCAGGGTTCGGGCAACGATGCTGCTGCGGTAGCGGGCCACGGCGGGTCACTGTGTGCCCAATGCAGGCTTTTGCAGCGCCCCTGTCGAATGAGACAACGGGCGCTGCATTCCTCACGCGCCCCATTACATCGCCAGCACTTCAATACTGACGCAGGATAGAGGCAAGTATGGCACGAGACGACACTCTCCGCATCATCTCACTCGGGGGCATCGGACATATCGGGAAGAACATGACCGCCTTCGAGCAGGACGGCAAGATACTGATTCTCGATTGCGGAATCATGTTCCCTGACGAAGAGCAGCCGGGCGTGGACGTGATTCTGCCCGACATGACCTACATCTACGAGAACCACGAGCGAGTTGTGGGCGTGATCCTCACGCACGGGCACGAGGACCACATCGGCGGACTTCCCTACCTGTTGGAGCAGCTTCCGCTGCACGTCTACGGCACCAGGCTGACGCTGGGGCTCGTCGAGGCGAAGCTCGACGAGTTCGATATCCAGGAGGACACGCAGTTCCACGAGATTGAACAGCATGACAGGCTCGAGATCGGGCCATTCAAGGTCGAGCCGATCCGCGTGAATCACTCGATCCCCGACGCCGTCGGCTACGCGATCAAGACCAACCAGGGCTACATCATTCACTCAGGCGACTTCAAGGTCGATCAGACCCCCACCGACGGTCTGCCGACGGACTTCCACGCCTTCGCGCGCTACGGAGCGGAGGGCGTGCTGGCGCTGATGGTGGACACGACCAACTGCAATGAACCGGGCTACTCGGGCTCCGAGCGCGTGGTCGAGGAGGCGCTTCGGGAGATCATCGAGGAGGCCCCGGGACGCGTGATCATGACCACATTCGCCTCCAATATCGGGCGGATGCAGCACGCGATCGACGCGTCCGCCGACATGGGCCGTAAGGTGGCCATCGTGGGCCGGAGCATAGAGCAGAACGTGCGCGTGGCGACGAAGCTGGAGCGCTTCCATGTGCCTGACGGTCTGCGCGTGGACATCACGGAGATCGATGACATCCCGGACCGGCGGCTGACGATCCTCGTGACGGGCAGTCAGGGAGAGCCGCTGTCGGCTCTCTCGCGAATCGCGCGAGGTTCGCATCGGGACATAACGGTTCACAAGCAGGACACGGTGGTGATGTCGTCGTCGGCGATCCCTGGCAATGAGGCGCTCATCTGGAAGACGATCAACGGCCTGGCGCGGCAGGGAGCCCATGTACTCTACGGCGAGGGATACGTGCATGTCACCGGACATGCGAAGGCCGAGGAGATCAAGCTGCTGATGAATCTCACGCGGCCGAAGTACGCGATCCCCTTCCACGGCGAGTATCGACACCTGCTCGCATTCGAGGACCTGGCGATCGACCTGGGCATGCGTGAGGGCTCGGTCTTCAAGCTTGCACCGGGGAAGGTCGTTGAGTTCAAGGACGGCCACGCGTCGATGGGCAAGCCCGTTCCGGGCGGCGATCTGAACGTGGACGGTCTCGGCGTCGGCGATGTGGGCACGGTGGTCCTCGAGGATCGTCGGACCCTGGCTCAGGAGGGCATCGTGCTGCCGGTCGTGGCGGTCCGCAAGGACAGCTGCCGGCCGGTCGCGGAGCCGGAGATCTACTCGCGTGGGTTCGTCTACGTGCAGGAGTCGCAGCCGATCCTCGATGCCATCCGTGAAGAGGTCAAGTCCACCGTCGAGGACGTCGTCGGACAGGGCATCGATGATCCGGAGAAGCTCTATGAGCAGATCCGCAGTCGCGTGGGCGGCTTCATTGAGCGCACCACGGGGCGGCGGCCGATAGTGCTCCCGGCGATCATCCCCGTCGGGGACTGACGGCCGTCGCGGCGCGAGCTGACACGCACCAGGCCCGGCTCATGGAGAGCCGGGCCTTCGTCACTTCCGGGGGGCCCGGTCGGCAGCCGGTCACGCGCACGGTAGTGCCGCAGGACCTCGCCTCGGAGCCCATCCAGCGCATCAGCGACGGCCCGAGATGCAGCAGCTTCTACTCGGCAGCCTGCGGCAGCAGCTCGCGGAACTCTCGCTGCATCAGCACCGCATCTTCGGTCAGCTCGCGGATGCGGCCCATGAGCGCGAAGACGTCCTGGGGCTCGAGGGCTGCGCGCCGCTGCTGCTCACTGTCGAGGTAGCGCCATCGCGCGAGGAGCATGTCGAGGCGGGTGGCGCCGTCGAAGGGGCGGTTCTGCTTCGGTACGCGCGCGTAAAGCTCGTAGGCGCGGGCGATCTCGGAGACCGCGGCGTCGAATGCCTGCCCAAGCGCCGGTAGCTCGAATGGCATCTTTGCGGTGCGCAGCGCAGTGAGCGCCGTCGTGCCCTCCACAACCTGCACGGAGAACTCGACCGAGCAGCGTCCGCCGCGCCGCACCTCCCACGTCACGGGAACCTCTTGCGAGGCGCCGGCTTCAAGTGTGGCCTTTGTGACGCCGAAGTAGTGCGCGCGGCGGGTGGGTCCGGTGACCCGCACGTTGATCTTCACGTTCTGCCGGGCGCCGCTGAGATTGCGCAGGCCGACGGTCGTGGTGTTGCGCCCGTACCACGGGCTGTCGATCTGCGGGATATCGCATCGGAGCGCCGGCCGACCGTAGATCACTGTGCCGAGGCTGCCCGCCTCGCCGGTCATCGACATGCTCTCACCGATGCGCGGCGCGTTGCGCCGCAGATTCAGGCCCCAGCGGTCGCCCATCTGCGGCGTCCCGTCGGCTCCGAGCAGGTAGGCGATCTCGACGACCCAGCCGTCCTCCGTCACGCTGGTTTCTGAATTCCATGCGATCGTGGGCTCCGGATTGCCGTCGATGGCGTCGTACTCGACCCCCATCGCGTTGACCGCAAGCTCGATGAGGCTGTCCCCGTCGTTGCCGGGATCGAGGATGACCACAAGAGAGTCATCGGCCATGACTGCGCCGTCTCGTTCTGTTGCAGCGCACTGAACCGCCAGCGGCATCGGATCCTGCATGCGCGCGGCGATGTACAGCGCAGTGGCGTCATAGCCGAGCCATACCTCGGTGTCGAGGGAGGGCCTTCCGCCGCCGTCGATCACCATGGGGCCGGGCATACCGGCATCGGACCATTCACCATCACCCAGCACGCCGTCAATCGTCGGGGCCTGCTGCATCATCGGGCACGCAACGGCCGCCGGGCTGGTCATTGCCGCCTGGCAGCACGCCGCCGAGATGGCGAGCGCGCATATCGTGATGATCACCCGCTGCATTTGCGGTCTCCTCCCTCGGCGCGATCGGTATCGCACGGGCACTTCGTCGCGCTGGCCGCGGTTCCCTTCCGCGGCAGGTCTCCAAAGCCGGGCGCGGAATAGTCCCCTGCAGGGGGAGCGCCCGCAGGACGGACGCGCAGGTCGCTGCGAACGAACGGGAGGACGGCACATGCCTGTCATCAACGCTCGAGAGCTCCGTGAGAACCCGAACGCATCCGAGCACTTCTCCTCATTCGGGGTCATCAAGCTCGCCCGCGGCGAGACCGTTGAGCCGCACTTCCACGACTGCGATGAGTGGTGGATCATCACGCGCGGAAGTGCCCTGATCAGCACAGAGGGACAGAGCCACGAGATCGGGCCCGGTGACATGGTCTTCACCGCAATGGGTGACGACCACGCCGTGCGCGAGGTCTACCAGGACCTCGAAGGCGTGTACTTCGAGGGCCCCTTGCACGGCAGGAAGCGTCGCGGTCACCTGCATCACCCCGAGGACGACTGAGCTCAGGCCACGAGGCTGCGTGCCGCCCGGGCCTCGCACGCTGCGAGGTCCCTGTCGTCGTGCGAACTGCGCAGCGCCGGGGTCGGCGGGGATATCCGCCAGCGCTATAGCGGGATTGGACGTCGTGCGGCGGGATCAACGCTGCCCGGCGACCGCCACCGTGCGCTCGACGAGATCGCTGATGCTCATGCGTGTGAGCCCCGAGAGCGCCGTGTCGAGGGTGTCGTTGAGCGGAGCCGCCAGGTCCTCGGGAATGCCCCTTGAGCCGAGCAGCGCGCCCATCACGGAGCCGACGGTGGCCCCATTGCAGTCAGTGTCCCAACCGCCCATGACCGCGATCGCCACCGAACGCCGCAGCTGCCCGCGGCCGTGCAGCAGCCCCATGATGCACAGCAGCGCGTTATTGATCGTGTGCACGGGGTGGTAGTGCCCGTAATCGCCGTCGATCCGCCGCCACGTGCGCTGCCAGTCATCGTCCTCGTGGCACCAGTCGATGCACTTGCGGATGGCCTCGGCGAGGCGGCAGTTCGCGGGGATCTCGCCGAGGGCGCGCCAGATGCAGGCCTCCAGGTCCTCGGCGCCGAGCGCCGCGGCGATCAGCGCTCCAAAGAACATCTCGCCGTAGATCCCGTTCTTGGTGTGTGAGATCGAGGCATCGCGGAAGCAAAGCTCTGCGGCAAGCTCGGGGTCGCCGGCCGCACAGTAGGCGAGCCCGTCGGCTCGGATCTGCGCGCCGATCCACTCGCGGTACGGGTTCATCCAGTTTGCCGAATCGGGCGGCCAGATGTCGTTCACGAAGTTGCGCATCGCGGCCCGTTCGGCGGTGTAGGTGCGCAGATACGGCAGACGCTCCAGCCATTCGGTCGCGATATCGCGAGGCTGCACCTGCAGACCGTGCTTCTCGACCAGCAGCAGACCGAGGACGGTGTAGTCGGTGTCATCGTCACGCACCGCGTGGTCGATGTTCGGCATCAGGGTCGGATCGTCGGGGGGACGGTAGGCGATTCCCTCGGGGACGTCCTCGATGACGGGGAAGTAGCCCTCCAGCGGCCACGCGTCTGCTGTGCGTAGAAGCATCTCGATCTCCCGACGGGAGCGGCCCTCGACGGGCTTGCCCATCATGCAGCCGATGCAGCGGCCCAGCCAGGCGCCGGTCAGCCGGTCGCGGAGCCAGCTCTCGGTGATCTCGCCGGTCCAGCGCTCCGTCTCGGGGCGTTCGCGGCGGATGCTCTCGAGGTCAGACGGCTCCCGGTAGCCGAACTCCGGGGCGGGCCGGAGGCGCCGTGCCATCTCGAAGAAATCAGTGAGCACGCCCTCGGTGTAGGAGCTGGAGGCGCCCTCCACCCCGTGCAGCATGTCCCGCAGCAGTTCGGTCTCGCAGCCCTCCTGCTCAAGCTGGGTGATCTCATCGTGCGCAAGCTTCGTGAGGATCTCGGCGCTCGGCATCCTGATACGCCCCCTTCTTCTCAGCGCGTCTGTCCCGTCCGCCTCCATTGATGTACTTCGCCCGTGGCCGGAGGCTTCCTCCCAACCGGGCGGGCAGGTCGATGCGCAGCAGCGGGCGAAACCGCCGTTGCGACTATCTCCGGCCTGTGGGGCGATGACAGAGATGACCAATGCTGACGACTTCTCCTACCCCATCCTCGACTACCCATTCCCCGACGATTTCGTCGCGTGGTATCCCTACATCAAGGCGGATGTGATGCGCGGCAATGAGCACTGGCTGCCGTGCATGCGTCGAGTGGTGCTGGAGGATACCCCGGGGGTGCGCGATCGGATGTTCACCGCGCGGGATAAGGCGGGGCGATGGGCGGGCGTGGTCTGGATCCAGGTGCCAGAGCGGTGCCCGGAGCTGGCGCATTTCGGCTGGTTTCTGGTCGAAGACCATGCGCGAGGCAGCGGCGTAGGAGGCCGCATTATCGCGAAGGTTCTGCGCACTCTCGAGGACGAGGGCGTGCGCATGATCATGCTCCCGACACAGCTCGAGAACGAGCGGGCGATCGGTATGTACTGGCGGCGCGGCTGGCGATTGAGCATGGTCGATCCCAACGGCGGGGTCTGGATGACGCGCGACCCCGAGGGCTTCTGGGCGAGCTATTACACTCCCGACGAGGCGCGGACGATCGAGGTCGGCGCGCCGCAACTGGGTGATTACGTGGCGCTCGACTACCTGCTGTCTCGTCCGGCGGCGGCGATACGCCTGCTTCCCCTCGGTCTGACGGGCAACCGCCGGTTCGTGTCATTCACGCATGACAGGGATGCCGCCGAGCACGCAGTGGCGCGGCAGGACGATCGTCCGGTGGCACTGGCGGCGGCGATGCGGGATGATGAGGGGTGGCTCATCGACACGTTTGGATTGGCCCCCCGTCCGATGAGCAACGCTCTCGCGTGGCTGGCCGATCGGGTGGACGATCCTCGCGTCGAAGTGGCTGCCGCCGATGCCCTGCGGCGGCAGGCCGTCGAGGACGCCGGCTTCAGACGAGACGGCGAGATCGAGCGCGAGATCAGCGGCTGCGCGATGATGCTTCTGCGCTACCGGCGCTGAGGGAGAGGACTGAGGCCCTGCGACGCGAAGGAGTCCCTGGCAGACGGCGCACAAGTCCACAGCCTGCTTCGCGCCCGGCGCGGAGCGTTGTCTAACCTCAAGGAGGATCCGCGATGAGCGACGACCATGTCTTTGTCGAGGTGGACGCGGGCAACCACGATCGGAGCAACACGGTGGTCTACGCCCCGATGATATGCGAGGACGCCGAGCACGAGTCCCATGTGGTGCACGCGGTGGACGACGACGGGACGATCGGCGACCCGGTCCCATCGCAGTGCTTCGGCGGGTGCGAGTGCGACGAGGACCTCGAGGACTGCGAGTGCGGCTGTCAGGTGGCCTTCATCGTGCCGTCGATGACCGCGGGCGAGAGAAAGCGGTTCGCCATCTGCACCGACGAATGTGAGGCTCCGGACCTGCCCGAGGTCACGATCGAGCTTGACGAGGACAACAGGACCGCGGCGTTCATGATCGGCGACGAGATGTTCACTCGCTACAACTTCGGGGAGGAGTTCGCGCGCCCCAACGCATATCCAGTCTATGGCCCCGACGGGCTGGAGATCACCGAGTACGCGGTCAGCGACCATCCCCACCACAAGTCGATGTACGTGGCGCTGGGCGAGGTCAACGGTCATGACAACTGGAGCGAGATGGAGGGCCACGCCTACACCCGCTGCCAGGCCGTCGAGGTGCTCGCCGAGGGCCCGGTCTACGCGCAGCTATTGGCCATCAACGACTGGACGACGAACGACGGGGAGAAGCTGATGGAGGAGTGGACCGTCATCACGGTCTACAACATGCCTGAGACCGGCCGGCTGATGGACTGGGACATCACATTCGTGGCGTCGGAGATGGGCATCCATATCGGCGACACCAAGGAGGCCGGGACGCTCTCGGTGCGCATGAACACCCCGCTGCACGAGAAGGGCGGCTCCGGCAGGATCGTCAACGCCTACGGAGGCATTGGCGAGGCCGAGAACTGGGGCAAGCCTTCGCCATGGGTGGACTACTCCGGCGAGCTTGAGGGCCGCAAAGTGGGCCTCGCGATCTTCGATTCGCCCTACAACCTCCGCCACCCCACCACCTGGCACGTGCGCAGCTACGGGCTGTTCACCGCCAACTGCTGGGGCTACTCGTACTTCACGGGCGATCAGTCAAAGCGCGGGGACTACACGCTCTCGCTCGGCGATTCTGTGAACTTCGTCTACCGCGTCTACGTGCACG
>JALGTR010000297.1 GCA_029821265.1 Candidatus Zipacnadia bacterium | reverse complement strand
ACTCACCCAGGTCGGTCTGCCAGGCAGTCGTGGCTGGTGAGACGGTGATCCTGGCTGGCTGGCGGCTGGGCGTCTTCGTGCTTGCGCCTGAAGACGGCCGCCCGGTGGGCGAGTTCCATGTTCCCGCTGCGGCGATCAAGGAGGTCTACGGTACGCACGAACCCCGCGCAGGCACGGGTTTCAACTGCGTCGCGGTGCACGCTGATAACGTCTTCGCGACCCACAGCGAGCTCGGGGCCTGGCGGTGGCCCATAGATACGCCGACCGCAGGCCGACCATTCCTCGATGACGCGATCCGGAACATCGCCGCACGCCACGTCGGGCCTGTGCGCATCGAGGGCAGTGCCGTCTTCGTGGCTGCAGACCGACGGGTCTTCTCAGCCGACGCCAGCGGCCAGCTCCGCGGTGCCGCCGAGTTCCCCGAGGACGTGCTGGACTTCCAGGCCATTGGGGGACAGTTGATTGCAGTGACCTGCGACAGCGGACGTCTCTTGCGGGTGGGGCAAGACGAAGAGAAACCGACTGAGGTGTCGGTTGAGGGCGGCGTCGCTGCGCTCACTCGGCTGGATGACGGTCAGCTTCTCGCGATCGGGCCGCGGGGCGCCCTTTGGCGCATCTTGCCGGACGGCACGCGGGGTGATGACCTCGGCGCCGCCTCCGTGGGGTCGGGCGAGGTCGTGATGGCGGCCGCCAATGGCGACGTGCTGGGCATCGTGATTCGCCGTACCGGCGACAGCAAGAGCCGACTGGTGATGTGGGACATGCGGCACCGACGTGCTCTCGGGGCGGAGGGCGGCGCTGAGGGCGTCTCTGCCGGCCGCATCCGCGACATCGCAGCGTGGCGGCAGGGCACGTGAGGGTATTGGACGGTGAGATGGCCTACGTCACCACATGCACTTCGCTCCGGGATTTCTCGGTGCGGCGCTGGCCGGCGTTTCTTGGTCAAGCCATGCTCAGCCGGCACCGCGCTTGCGCGGAGAGTGAGGACAGTCAACACATCCCGTGTGACGACTTTGCCTTCTGCCTCTACGGCGATCCAGCCAGGCAGATCGTGCTTGGGTAGCCAGACCTGACGGGGAGCGGGCGGGCAGATGAGATCGATTGGCCCGTACACAATCGAGGCGACACTCGGCAGCGGCGGCTTCGGCACTGTCTATCGCTGCGTGCACGGCGTGCTCGGCGACGTGAGGGCGGTCAAGGTCATCGACGCGGCCAACCAAGCTGAGGCGATCATCGCCGAGGCAAGCAACGCCGCCCGACTCGAGCACGCGAACATCGTGCGCCTGTTCTACCTCGACCACACTGCCGATCCCCCCTACGCGGTGTTCGAGTACGTGGAGGGCACCGACCTCGCGCGGCGGCTCGAGCACGAGGGCCGGCTGCCGTGGCGAGAGGTCTTGCGCATCTTCTGTGAAGTCCTCAGCGCGCTGCAGTACGCGCACGAACGCGGCGTCATCCACCGCGACATCAAGCCTTCGAACATCCTGATCGCGGGCGACAGCACGGTCAAGCTGTCCGACTTCGGCCTCGGACATGCCGCGCAGATGCACTCAGTCCAGATGTCGCGGAAGAGCGGGGGCTTCGACCGTGACAGCGAGGTGGTCATGACGCGTGGTGAAGGGCTTGGCGCGGGCCAGTCCGGTCCGCGCGGATCGGCCAGCGGCACCATCCTGTACATGTCTCCGCAGCAGCTTCGCGGCGAGGAGCCCTCGCCCGCCGATGACCTCTACTCGCTCGGCGTCGCACTCTATGAGGCCCTGACTGGCAGCCTGCCCCAGGGCAGGTGGTCTCCGGTGTCGGAGGTCGTGCCGGACGCTCCCGAAGCTCTGAACGACATCATCGACGCTGCGCTTGCCCCGGAGATGCAGCACCGGCCAGATTCAGCTCACCACATGTGTGAGGCGCTGCTGGACATCGCCATCCCGACGGTCGTCTGTCCGGAATGCGGGATGGAGCGCCGTGAGGACGCTCACGATCAGTTCACCTGCGCCCAGTGTGGGCGCGAGCACATGTGCCTGTCCCATCGCGATGGCAGGTCGGGACACTGCAGCACCTGCACGGAGCAACTCGAGGCTGAGCGCGCAGAAGAGGCACGCAACCTGAAGCGCCAGCGACGGGATGCACAGGCGCAAGCGTTACTGTTGCGGGCGCAACGAGTGGAGAGCCTGGAAGGCCGCGTTGCCTTGCTGGAGACTGCACACGAGACTGCACCGGAGAACCAGGAGGTGCTGCAGACTCTCCGGGAAACGGCAGCGCGTCTTGACCGGCGGCGTCAGAGCCAACGGGAGGAGGAAGATCGGCGAGAATACCGGTGTCGGTATCTTCTGTGGCTGTCGGGCCTCGTGACATTCACCGTGACCGTCCCCATTGCCGTGTATGTCGCCGGCGAACTGGCCGGTCCGTCGTCCGTCCGGTACGCGGCTCAGAGCGTGTTCGCGGCCGCAGTCGGGGTGCTGCTCTTCCTCACGTGGTGGGAGTGTGCCGAACGCGGGGTCGATGGCTTCATCAGGTTCTTCCGCTGGCAGCGCTGGGAGCCCAAGGCGCTCGCGCTGTTCGTCGGCGTAGTTGCTCTGGTTGGCTCCAAGACGCCAGCTCTGGGCGTGGTGTTGCCAGCCACCATCGGGGCAGCAGCCGCCTTGCTCGCTGCAGCCGGCGTCCGTGCCATCATGGCTCAGTGGTCGGAGCCAGGAGGACGTCCCGAGGAGCGTGTGGACCGTAGCCATGCATCCCATACGGCGAATGCCGACCCGATCGAGGTGATGCGGAAGACTCAGCGGTCGCGTGACGGCTTGAGCGCGATCGCCGCGCGAGAGGGGCCACCAGCAAGGAACCGCGCACGAAACCGATCCGAGGCACAGATTCCGGAGTCGCAGGTGGCGCCGGAGCCCGAGGCGTCCTCAGTTCCCGGCCAGATCACCGAAGCGGGCATTGACCTGGTTCTCGTACCCGAAGGCTCGTTCCTGATGGGGAGTGAGAATGGTCCAGAGCATGAACGGCCGATGCATGAGCTCTGGCTGCAGGACTACTACATCAGCAAGCACCCTATCACGAACGCTCAATACCGCCGGTTTGTCGAGGCGACAGGCCACGGCGAGCCGAAGCACTGGACCCAAGGGGGCGAGTTGGGCGGAGACGAGCAGCCTGTCGTCTCCGTGAGCTGGGATGACGCTGCGGCCTTCTGCTCCTGGCTCTCGAGCGAGACGGGCAAGGCCTGGCACCTCCCAACGGAGGCCGAGTGGGAGAAGGCCGCGCGAGGCACTGACGGGCGCGAGTACCCCTGGGGAGACTGTGAGCCGACCTCGCGTCACTGCAACTTCGGTGCTATGATGGGCTGCACCACTGACGTCGGCAGCTATCCGGCCGGCGTTTCTCCCTACGGGTGCTACGACATGGCCGGCAACGTCTGGGAGTGGTGCGCGGACTGGTACGACGGGGACTACTACGCCAGGTCCCCCATGCGCAATCCGACTGGCCCCAGTAGCGGGTCATTCCGTGTGTTGCGCGGCGGCTCGTGGGACAGCTACGCGTACCGCTGCCGCGCTGCGAGCCGCGCCTGCCACACGCCCGACTACCGGGACGGCGGCCTCGGGTTCCGCGTCGCGAGGAGCTGCCGTTAAGCTGTTGAACTCTGTTTCCTGATCTCTGATCTCTGAATCGCCGTTGCGCGATTTTGCGGCCTGCGGGCCGCAGGGGGCCGATCGAAACGCTGAGCCCGCTGTGTTGCGCGGCGGCT
>JALGTR010000296.1 GCA_029821265.1 Candidatus Zipacnadia bacterium | reverse complement strand
GCCCGAGAGCTACTGCCCGACGACGCGCTTGAGGCGGCTGCGTTCAGTGGACCGGATGACGCCTCCTCCCTCGCTGTGGAGGGCGACGGACGCCTCATGCGAGTCGAGGCCAGACGCGCGATGGACAACCACTGGGATGTCGGCGTCTCGTGGAACACCACCGGTCCGATCGAGGCCGATGACGTCCTGCTGCTGACGTTCGAGGCACGAGCGACGGGCCCTGGGGACAGTCCGACCGGCCGGATTTACCTGGCGTTTCGGCGCGTGGAGAAACCGTATCACCATGCGCTCTCGAAGGACGTGCAGGTGTCGGCGCAGTGGCGGCGATTTGAGATCCCCTTCTCGCCTGCGGTGAGCATGCCGGCCGGCGGCGGCACGCTGCGGCTCAACTTCGGGGCTGTGCCGCAGACTATTGAACTGCGAAACGTGAGCCTCGTGAACTACGGGGGCGAGTTCTCGATCCTCGGGCTCTGCCGCATTCTGAACATCGACCCCTCGCTTGCTGGCAACCGCGTGGTCGGCGAACCGCTCCGGCCCACGAACCTGTGGGAGATGGGCGCGTGGGACCGGCTTCCCCCACCGGCGGAGGGTTTTGATCCGGAGGGCGCATGGACGCAGACCTGGCGTATCTGGACCTGCCACGGCTACACGATTAAGGGCAACAGGAACGTGGGCTATCTGCGCATCACCCGGACGCCGGGCGATCCGATCGAGCTGCACGTGGAGCAGCGCATCGTGAACTACCACGGCCTGCAGCACATCACCACCGCCGAGATCAACTGCGCCGCGGATGCGCTGACGACGCCCCGGAGCTGGCGCACAGCGAACCGCTTCGTCGCGCCGGACGGCACACCGCTCGACGAGCTGTCGCTCTATGAGACGGGCGCGATCGAAGACGGCCTGCTGAGGGTGCGTGAGGATGGGCGGGAGTTCACACGCCCGGCGGGCGAGAGAGTAACCGCTGACTGGTGCCTGTTCGAGGCGATCCAGCGCCTGCCACTTGACCGCGCGCTGAGCGAGCGCTTCGACATGCTGGAGGGCCTCTCGCTCCTCAAGCGGGGCCATCATCTGAGCTACCGCGGCCCCGAGGAGATCGACGCGGGGCGGCGCACGATGACGTTGCACCGCTTCCAGCAGACCGGACACGGCACGCTGCCGTACGACTGGTGGGTGGACAAGGACCATCGGCTGGTGATGGTTGTGACGCACAGTCGGGCGTACATCCTCGACGACAACGTCGAGGACGAGTACGAGGACGAGCTGCGCGCCAACATCAGCGGCTACCAGCGCGACGCCGGACGCCACGGAGGGGATCAGCAGTGAGCGATCACAACGCGATCACACGACGCGATTTCCTGCGACTGAGCGGTGCGGCGGCGGCTGGCGTCACGATCGGGACACTGCCCTTCGGCGGCCGTTCGTGGGCCCAGCCTGCACGTCCGAATGTGCTGCTGATCATCACCGATCAGCATCACATCGACGCGGTCTCGGCAGCGGGGAACCGGCATATCAGCACTCCGAATCTCGACGCGCTCGCGGCGCGGGGGACGCGCTTCGTGCAGTCATACTCGGCCAACCCACTCTGCTCACCGGCACGTAGCGCGATCTTCAGCGGTCGGCCGAGCAGCGAGGCGAATGTGTACGTCAACGGCAGGGCCATCCGCGAGGACCTGCCGAACACGGGCCAGTGGCTGCGCGAGCAGGCGGGTTACGAGACCGCGTATGCCGGCAAGTGGCATCTGCCGCAGACGTACACAAGCTTCGTCCCCGGCTTCGAGACGATCTGCACGGGCATCGGCGGCCAGGGCAACGTGGGCGACAGCTCGGTCTCGCGGGCGTGTGAGGCCTGGCTGCGGCACCGTTCGCATTCGCAACCATTCATGCTCGTGGCCTCCTTCATGCAGCCTCACGATATCTGCGAGTGGCTGCGTCTGAACTCGCGGAAGATGGACGAGCTGCCATACCCTGAGCTTGCCGATGAACTGCCCCCGCTGCCGGACAACTTCGGCTTTGATCCGCTCGAGCCCGAGCCGGTCAGCACTCGCCGCGCGGGCAACGAGGGTGTGAGCAACAACTGGTCGGAGCAGCAGTGGCGGTACTACCTGTGGTGCTACAACCGGCACGTGGAGATGGTGGACGCCGAGATCGGTCGTGTGCTCCGGGGCCTCGAGGATGCCGGGCACGCCGACGATACGCTGGTGATCTTCACCGCAGATCACGGCGAGGGCACGGCACACCATCAGACCACGCGCAAGAACAGCCTCTACGACGAGGCCGCCCGGGTTCCGCTGATCGTCTCGATGCCGGGCGAGGTGCCCGCGGGAGCCGTCAACGCGACGCACGTCGCGAGCGGCCTTGACATCACGCCCACCATCTGCGACTGGGTGGGCGTGAACAGCCCGCCGCAGGTGCGCGGCCGGAGCCTACGACCGGTGGTGACGGGCCGCAACACAACCTGGCGGGAGTTCTGCGTCACGGAGGTGCTGGGCAACCGCGGGCGCATGGTGCGCACCGATCGCTTCAAATACGTGACATACGCCGACGATGACACTGAGCAGCTCTTTGACATGGTCGAGGATCCGGGTGAGCTGAGCAACCTCGCCGATGATGCCAGCCATGCCGAGGTTCTGCGCGATCATCGGGCGATGCTTGCCGACTGGGAGAGCCGCCTCGACGTACCACCGGATACACCCTACCGGGAGGCATGGGGTGGCCTGGCCGGCTGAGGGCGAGCGGGGCGCTGCAGGCAAATACGCCGGGGATGCCACTGGGCATCCCCGGCTTCGACTCATGCGATCGTCGGTCGCTTAGTCGTTGGGGTCGAGCGACCAGAGGTTCGGGTCGAGCGTGGAGTCGAGCTGATACCACTTCGCGTGGCCATCGAAGAAGCCGTAGTTGGCGCCGCCATTGTGAAGTTCGTGCACATTCTCGTTCGTGATGGGGTTGCAGTAGGTGCCAGTATGATAGGGCGGGCAGGTGCGGTGGCTGGAGTATGAGGCGCGCTCACCGAAGGCGATCACCTCAGCCGGAGCTTCAATATCGGCCAGCCTCAGGACGTTACCGCTTCCATGGTAGCTGTAGGCTTTGATCTCGCGCTCGCAGTTCATGGCATAGGTCAGCCAGCTGTCGACCGGTGAGGAGGGGCACTTGAACACCTGCTTGTTATTGAGGTACGGCATGATCGATTCATACCACTCGATGCGGTCGACCCAGTTGCCAGACCCCGGCGGTTCGTCGACATCATAGTAGCGACAGATGTATGTCTCATCATAGTCCTGGCTGTACATCATGGCACCCAGCACAATCTGCTTGATGTTGTTGAGGCACGAGGTCTGCCTCGCCTTCTCGCGCGCTCTGGCGAAGACGGGGAACAGGATTGCCGCCAGAATGGCGATGATGGCTATGACGACCAGCAGTTCGATGAGGGTGAAGCCACGTCGCATTTGTTCCGCCTCCCTTTCCGTACAGACGGTCCGACGGTCGATGCGTGTGGAGATCGCGCGTCGATCGGGTCCAATAACATCGGTCCCCCCCGGGGAATGCAGATCCTGGCTTCTATCGATGGAGGCCCCCAGACAGTCGATCCCGACACACGGTCTTCATCTTGGAGATCAGGCCCAAGCGGACCTGCACCTTCGCATAAACTTAACAATGCGCCCGTTGGGCGAGGCTCGGAAGCACACAGAGAACCAGACATGAGCTCCGTTCAGTCGTTGGGGTCGAGCGACCAGAGGTTCGGGTCGAGCGTGGAGT
>JALGTR010000295.1 GCA_029821265.1 Candidatus Zipacnadia bacterium | reverse complement strand
AGCTTGTTGATGTCGCCGGAATGGCGCCGGTCGTCCAGACCTCCGCTACCGCCAGGTACCGGAATATATCGCACGCGACCAGCGTCGTGGGGACGAACTCAGAGTGGGCATCGGTGATGGCCTTCGACGTTCGGAGTGGTCGGTTCCTGGATCCCTCGGAGGTGCGGGCGAGAGCCCGTGTCGCCGTGCTCGGCCAGGAGGTCGTCAATGAGCTGTTCTACGGTCGCGCGCTGGTCGGTGAGTTCATCCGGATCAACGGTGTGCCATTCGAAGTCATCGGAGTCCTCGAGGAGAAGGGCGGGGGATGGGGCAACCCTGACGATCAGATCATCATTCCGATCAGCACCGCCCGACAGCGGCTGACGGGCAACGCGGATCTGAACTCGATCGTGGTCTCTGCGATAAGCGAGGAGAAGGTCCCCGCGGTGATTGAGCAGATCACGCAGATTCTGCGCCGGGAGCATCGCGTGACGGAGATGACCGAGGATTTCCGGATCCGCGACCAGACTGAGATGCTCACAACGATCTCGGAGACCACACAGCAGATCACAATGTTCGTCGGCGGCATCGCCGCAGTCTCCCTGATCGTGGGAGGCGTGGGCATCATGAACATCATGCTCGTCTCGGTGGCGGAGCGGACCCGGGAGATCGGCATTCGCAAGGCCGTCGGCGCCCGCAGGCGTGACATCATGTCGCAGTTTCTGATCGAGTCGGTAATGCTCAGCGTCATCGGCGGGGCGATCGGGATCGGGATCGGATTCCTCGGCTCCCGGGCGGTCGGAAGCAGTCTCGGCTGGCAGACGCTGGTGCCCTCGTGGTCGGTCGGACTCGCCTTCGTCTTCTCGGCGGGCGTGGGCATCTTCTTCGGCTGGTATCCGGCCCGCAAGGCGGCGCTGTTGGATCCGATCGAGTGCCTGCGCTACGAGTAGGACGAGCTGCTGGTGTCAGGCCTCAGGCGAGCTGAGCGCGTCCGCAAGCAGTGCGAAAGCGCCCACGACAACGTCGTGGGCCGCCTGCTTTGACGCCCACCCCACGTGCGGCGTGACGATGACGTTGGGCATCGCCAGCAATGGGTTGTCCGGGTCTGGAGGCTCCTCGGAGAGCACGTCGAGGCCCGCCGCCGCGATCTCGCCGGCCCGGAGCGCCGCAATGAGCGCAGCTTCGTCGATGATCGCCCCACGGGCGGTGGTGATGACAACCGCGTCGTCACGCATCCGCGCCAGCTCCGCGTGCGCAATCATCCCGCGCGTCTCGTCGGTGAGCGGGCAGTTGATGGACACCACGTGCGAGGTCTCAAGCAACTGGTTCAGGGGAAGAAGCTCGACGCCGAGAGCCGCGGCTCTCTCCGGCTCGAGGTACGGATCATACGCGACGACCTCAAGGCCGAACGCCTGAAGCCTCCGGGCCACGCTGGAGCCGATCTCGCCGAGGCCGATGATTCCCGCGCGCAGGCCGCGAAGCCGGCGCATCGGGCGATCTCTGCCCGCCAACCAGCCGCCGGCGCGAGTGTCCGCCGCGAACTCACAGATGCGCCGCTCCAGAGCCAGCAGCAGCGCGACGACGTGATCGGCGACCTCGTCGGAGCAGTAATCGCGGGTGTTGCGGACGTCCACCCCCAGCTCGCGGGCGGCTCCGAGATCGATATTGTCGAGGCCCACCCCGTAGCGAACGATGGCCCGCAACTTGGGGAGCGCTTCGAGCAGCTCGCGGCCTACCGGCAGCCCGGTGATCAGCAGGGCGTCGGCATCCTGACAGCGGTGGATGATCTCCTCCGGGGTCGAGCAGCGGCGCGCCTCGATACTGACCGGGAGGCCCTCAATATGCGCCAGCGCCTCCTCCGGGTAGTCCTCTCGACCGGCGACATCCACCACCAGCCAGTCTCCGGGCTCCATCACATGCGCTCCCTCAGCCTGGCCCGCAGCTCCGACAGCATTCGCTCTTCCTTCTCGACGATCTCGCGGCTTCGCTCCAGCGCCTCCGGGGCCATATCCGGTGGCACCACGACGACGCCGAGGCGGTCGCCGTAGATGAAGTCGCCCGGGTTGACGACGACCCCGCCGCAGGAGACCGAGATGCCGACCTCCCCGAGCCTATCGCCCGTCCCTGCGGCCGGTGTGATGCCCGCCGCGAAGAGGGGAAAGCCGAGCTCGACGACGCTCTCAACGTCGCGGACGGCGCCGTCGATGACGGCACCGGCGCAGCCGGCGACCGCGGCCATGTGGCTGAATATCTCGCCCCAGAGAACGGCCTCGGTGAAGCCCCCGCCGTCGATCACGATCACCTCACCGGGCTGGACTTCCTCGATGGCGCGCGAGGAGGCGTGTGTGCCGCCCGGGTAGGCGTGGACGGGCAGCGCGGGTCCGAACACCCGCATCTCGGGATGCACGGGCTTGATCCGCGAGGCCATGGTTCGGTCCTTGTGTCCCATGCGGAAGAGCGCGTCGGAGATCGTGGCGGTCGAGAAGTCGCGCATCGCGCCGGCAGCGTCTTCTGGTGTCACGGTGCAGCCCCCAGTCGGTCTGAAGTCTCAGCGCGACGGAGGGTTCGCCGATACGCGGCGCCAGACCTTGGCGCCTGGCAACGCTGCGGCCCGACCGGAACAAAGGTGGCTTCCGCGCAGGCGGGCCGATGGCGGAGCTCAGATCAGCTCGTCGATCGGCGTCAGGCGTGAGTACGGGCAGGTCGTGGACATGGCGTGCTGTTCGATCTTGATACCGCGCTCGCTGGCGGCAGCCATCGGTGTGAGACCGCCGACCACAACCATGCCGACGCGGTCCATGCCGACAGGAAGCTCCAGCAGCGGCTGGCCAGGCGCGCCGACGGCAAGCACGCCATTGAGATCGTGGTCCTTGAGCTGCTCGATCAGCTCGAGGGCGTCATCCACCGCGACTGCGGGGATCTCGCGGAAGCCAGCGCCGACCATGCCCTCGCCCTCGGTGGCGGCCTGCCACGATGAGGTCAGCCCCGAGGCGATGAAGATGTGCAGGGGGTCGATCGATGAGCCGGAGTAGCTGACCAGCTCTACGAAACGCAGCGGGCGACCGTCACGCACCTGCAGCAGGCCGCCGTAGACGCTGCTCACCGGGATGTAGTGATGCAGCAGAACGCCATTGAGCGTCACCGAGCAGACGGTGCCGACCGCGACCATGCCCTCGGGGACGACCTCGCCGAGCACCTCGCCCTCGTGAGCGACAACCGCCATCCCACTCATGCTCAGCCCCACGTCCACGGCGACCTTCGCGTAGCTGAGCGCCTCGGGCAGGTCCTCCGCCTTGAGCAGCGAGACGTTGAGGATGACGTCACCCTCGCCCGTGGCGGGATCGAAGGTGGTCGAGTAGGCCAGGCGGTCGATACGGGCTGCGACGAAGCCGACCTTCTCGGCAACCTGGGCGGCATCGAGCTCGTGGCGGCCCAGGTCCGTGAGCACTCGGCCTGCGTTGCCGACGGCCTCGGTCAGGCCGCGCTCGTCCATGAACTGCAGATGATAGCGGACCTGTCGTTCGCTCAGTTCAATGCCAAGCTTCTCGAGCTCGCGCCCGATAGCGCGCGCCCCAAGGGGGGTGTCACAGCGGGAGAGCACACGAAGAATGGCAAGCATCTTGCGCCGGACGTCGCGGTCGTCACTCAGTGGCTGGCCTGTGGCCCGCTGAACCATGGTATCACTCCGGTGGAGGTGTACAGAGGAAACATGCCCGGGGCGCGGAACCACACGGGCACGTGAGCAGGATAGCGGCAGATGGCGGCCCGTGTCAAGTCGTGGAGCAATAGCGCACTTCAG
>JALGTR010000058.1 GCA_029821265.1 Candidatus Zipacnadia bacterium | reverse complement strand
CTCGTCACCAAACATCCCGGTCATGCCGGGCTCCATCATGCCCGGTCCCATACCCGGCTCCATCGGTCCCATGCCCGGCTCCATCATCGCGCCGCCGCCGAAGGTCGCGCCAGCGCCCCCAAGCGCGCCACTGGCCGCACCCGGAATGGTGATCTTGTCGTCATCGACGCTGAATGTGCTGCGGATACGAACCGTCGGAACGCCGTCGACCCACTCGAACCCCTCGACCCGGTGGGTGGCCGGCACGGAGCTCGTCTCGATATCGGTGAGCCCCTTCGAAGCCGCCGCGGCCCCACCGCCCGCCATCATCTCGTCGCCCATGCCGGGCATCCCGGGCATGCCCATCTCCGGCGGCATGGCGCCCATGTCGGGCCCCATATCCATTCCCGGGCCCATCGGCATCCCCATCATCTCGCCGCCCATGCCGCCCGCGGCGGCCTGCCCTGTGCCCTCGAGGGGATCGGGAAGCAGTGTGATCGGACCGCGCCAGGTATCGCCGATCCGCACCATTCCGCCCTTGAGCGGCACCATCATCTCAGCCAGCTCGAAGCGCTCGTCATCAGGGTGCTTGAGCACCATCTCACCCTCGTCAAGCGCGCGGTAGGTGATCGCCTTTCCGGCCTGATCGAAGGTCGAGACCTCACCGGTGCCGAACTGCGCGCCAGCGCTGCCGACCACCACGTGGAGCAGCGCATGGCCGGCGGCGATGCTCGGGCTCATGACCTTGTTCTTCCATTCGGCTACGAGCGCGCCGTTGTACTGCTTCGCGCGATCGTAGACGGCCTCGGTGTTCTCCTCGCCCTCCTGGGCGCTGATCTCCCACTCGCCCTCGGCGCGGTAGTACACCTGCTGATTGCGCTCATACCAGAGCTTCAGCTCCACGCTCCGCGGCGCCTCGGACGCGGACATTGCGTTCTTGAGGGTGACGGTGATCTCGGTCTCGCCGATCTTGCGACCGCTCGGCGAGAGGGCGACGGCGGTGAGAGTATACTGGCCGTCCTCGTAGACCTCTTTGCCCTCATCGTCGAGCGCCAGGGTGTCCCACTCATAACGGAAGGGCGGTGTGACAGCGGCCACGAACTCGCCCTTGCCGCCACGCTCGATCTTGTAGGAGATCCAGCCCTCATTGGGGTTGGGCTTTGTGGCACGCACCTGCACCAGGCCCTGGACGGTATCGCCGTCCTGGGGGGTGATGAAGCGCACTCCCTGGGCCTCGGCTGCCAGAGCGGCGCTCAGAACCATGATAGCCAGCAGGGCTGTCAGGACGGCAGTCTGCCTTCGCATCGCCCTTCCCCTTTCAACGGCACGTCGACGCTCTTGTGCAACAGAGCGAAGTTTCCTCAGGAGGCGGCTGTATCCTTCTCGGCAAGCCGGTCAATAATTGGTTTAAGCTGCTTGAAGCTGTCATCGAGGCTCTGCGGCACCACTCGCGTCTCCGCCACAGCGGTCATATAGTTGGTGTCACCGCTCCATCTGGGCACAATATGCATGTGCAGATGGTCGGAGATCCCTGCTCCGGCCGCCTGCCCGATATTCATGCCGATGTTGAAGCCCTCCGGATAGAGAGCCTCCGAAAGCGCCCGCACAGCAAGCTCCGTGAGCTTCCACAGCTCGACCTGCGTCTCTATCGGCAGGTCCACCAGGATGCCGACATGCTCATGAGGCACGACCATGAGATGTCCGCTGTTATACGGGTAGGTGTTGAGCAGAATCACGTTCTGCTCGCCGCGCAGCAGTACGTGGTTGCCCTCGTCGTCATCGGACTCGATCTTCCTGCAGAAGACGCAGTCCGCCTGTCGATCACCGACGATATACCCGATACGCCACGGGGCCCACATTCTCTGCAACGGCACTGCCTCCCTTTCCACGCGGCATTATATGCCCGCCGCAGCCTCGTGTCAACGCATCATCGTGCCGCGTCATCAATCCCCGGCAACAGCCGCGGAGGGCCTCCGCCACCGATGACAGGCACCAGGTCGCCCCGAATTGACTTTGCCGCTCGCCGCTGCTATACTCGATGATGTCGCAGGTGTAAGTGTGGGCCGGACTGCACCGGCCCACACCTCTTTGTGTGCAACTGCAGGCTGTGCGCGCAACCGAAGGGCCGACACCTTCCCGCCACATCCGCACTACAAGCGCGAGACGCCGGAGTCCACGATGGTTCAACCTGCCGAGGAGATCGACCAGCTCAAGCAGCACCTGATGCAGAGGTGGCTCACCTGGGGCATTGCGCCCCTGATCGTCTGCGCGGTACTCGCGGGCCTGCTGCTCGTGCTGTGGTCCCATCCGGGACCGATCGAAGGCAAGCAGGAGACGCGCCTGGCCTTCGAGATCGTGCTCGGTGTCGGCGCAGCGATATTCCTCGCCGGCTTCTATATTGATGGTCACTGGACCAGCGCCGATCGCCTGGCCCGCCGCATCTTCGAGGCATCAGGCGGCGAGACCGGTGACGTGCCGCCCGAGGACTGGGCGAAATACGGCAGCAATCGCTCGCAGCTACGCAGTAACGCCGAGATCGCGCTGAACTCCATCCGCGCCTCCGCCGATGCAATCACCCTGATGGGCGGCGCCATCGGGCTCGTGGCGATCGTAAGCGTCATCATGGGCCTGCCCGGCATCCACGTGCTACAGATCCTTCTCCTCCAACTCTTCTACCAGCTTTTCGTCTTTTCGCGACATCCGTACTACCTGCGGCTCGCGGAGGCTGCGCTCAACGCAGAGCTTCTACCATCGTCGGAACGGAAGCAGAAGAGCGCGTAGCACCCAACCTGCTGCACTCTGACCATTCCGCGCCGAACCACCAAACCATCCAGAGTTGATTCTGATGCGTTACCAGCGCCCTAAAGGCACAAACGACATTCTCCCGGAGGAGGCGCCACGCTGGCGCGCGGTCGAGCGTACCTTCCGTGATATCTGCCGCCGCTACGACTACGGTGAGATCCGCACCCCTATCTTCGAGGAGACAGAGCTGTTCGTCCGCTCGGTGGGCGAGGATACCGACATCGTCTCGAAGGAGATGTACACCTTCGAGGACAAGGGCGGCCGCTCTCTGACCCTTCGAGCCGAGGGCACTGCGCCGACGGTGCGCGCATTCCTCGAGAACAACATACAGGGCCAGGACCGCGAGCGGCTCATCAAGCTCTATTACATCGCGCCGATCTTCCGCCAGGACAAGCCGCAGGCCGGACGCTACCGCCAACACCATCAGGCGGGTGTGGAGGCGCTCGGCCGTCCGGAGCCGTCGGTTGATGCCGAGGTCATCGACCTCGCGCTTACCTTCTACCGGGAACTGGGCATCGAGGGCACGCGGCTGCTGATCAACTCCGTGGGATGCCCCGAGTGCGCTCCCGGCTATGTTGACACGCTGAAGGCCTCGGTCGCCGACTCTGTCTGCGAGATGTGTCGGGACTGCCAGCGGCGCTACGAGACCAACCCACTGCGCCTGCTCGACTGCAAGAACGATGTCTGCAGACAGATCACACAGGCCGCGCCGATGATGCTCGACGAACTGTGTGGGGAGTGTGCGGAGCACTTCAGCGGTCTACGCGAGCACCTCGAAGCGCTGGGGATCGCCTACGAGATCGATCCGCGCATCGTGCGCGGGCTGGACTATTACACGAAAACCGCGTTTGAGTTCCGGCACGATGCGCTCGGCGCACAGGACTCGATCGGAGGCGGCGGCCGCTACGACGGCCTCGTCGAGCAGTGTGGCGGACCGGCCATCCCGGGCGTGGGGCTCGGTATCGGCATCGAGCGCGTGCTGATGGTGCGCGAGGCGCTTGGCCTTAGGGACGAGGAGGAGCCGCGCGAGGGCAGCTTCATCGTGACCATCGGCGACGAGGCGTGGATGCCCGGCTATAAGCTCCTCCATGACCTGCGCCAGCAGGGCATTAAGGCGGAGATCGACTACCGAAGGCGCTCGATCCGTGCCCAGATGCGATACGCCGACAGTCAGAACTACCTCAATGCGGTGCTCCTCGGCGGCGATGAAATCGCCAGGGGCGTCGCCACCGTCCGGGACATGGTCTCCGGCGAGCAGGAGGAGGTCCCGCTGGACGAGCTTGCGGAGGAACTGAGGAGCCGCCGGCCGGAGTGACAGCGTGGGCGCCTGCAGCGGCCCGCCCCGACATGCGGGGCGGGCCGCCTCACGTACGGTGCACGCCTACGGCAGATCCCGGCCCCACAGCTCGGCCTCTACGAGACTCAGTCGCCTGCCCTCATCGCGTTCGGCGAAGCTGGCCCGGACGTACCGTACCGGCAGGTCGTGACGCAGGGACACCTTGAGCTCACGCACGTCGCCGTCCAGGGCATCCGGTCCGCTCCCGTCGCCGAGCGGCTGCCAGCTGCCGGCATCGAGACTGCCTTCGACCGTGACCTCCGGCATCTGATCGCGGTACCATAGCCGAAGCTGGTTCACCGTGTAGACGCCGCCGAGGTCGAAGACCACCGATACCGGCTCGGTCCGCTCCCAGCTCACCATCCAGCGGCTGTCGGGGTTCACGTAGAGCTTGTAGCCGGCCGGCTCAGTCTTCTCGTCGCGGATCGACTGGCGGCGATCCGTCAGATTCCCCTCCTCGAAGCTGATCTCGGGGCCTTGAGCGATCGCCTCGGGCATCGCATCCGGCGCGATCGAGTAGCTGTACGAGCCGCCGGTCACGACATTGTTGGGGAAGTGAGGCACCTCCTCCTGCCAGAGCACGTGGTTGTTCGTCAGGCAGACGCCCCGGGCCGGCTGTGCGCGCCAGATCGCCGTCTGCGGATACTGGAAGCGCCAGATGTCATGCCCGGTCTGCATCCCGAGTTCCTCGGCCCACATCGTGAACCACTCACGCCACAGCGGGTCCTCGTTCGCCGAGAACTGGAAGGGATTCGTGCCCCACATGATCGCCAGGCCCTGGCCCAAACGCCGCGCGGTTACCGCCGGCGTCCCGTCATCATACTCGATCATTGTCATCACGGGGGCCACCGGCTTCAGGGCCTGGGCCGGGGCGTGCATCTCGAGCGCCCCCTGGCTCCACCACGGTACAGTTGGCAGGAGCGTCTGCGCCTCCACGCGATCACCGACCTCTACGCCGAAGATCTCCACGCGGCGGCGGCCGGTGTCGTTGCCCAGCAGGTCGGTGCTGAACGCGGTCGGATCGGCGCAGATGAGTGTTCCGCCATCGCGCACGAACTGCTCGAGGCGATCCACGACTTCCGGCTGCTGATACTTGGCGGTCGGCACCCAGATCAGATCGTAGCGCTCCGCCAGCGGCCCCTCGTCGAGAACGTTGCCGACGTCGATGAACTCGAACCACGACCGCGCGATCGGCCCAAGGAAGGTGTAGCAGGCTTCCGTTCGATACCAGTGGGTGCGGCCGGGGGCATGATAGCCTTCGGCCTGCAGGCAGTCATCGTTGTAGAAGACTGCCACGCGGCCCGGGTCGGGGTAGACCGGCCGCGGCATCCGAGTCGTCATCCGCACGATATTCATCACAGTATGGTGCCGCCGCGGTGAGCCGAACATCGTTACGCGCGTGTCACCGAGCGTCTTCCCGGCGTTCGCGGTGTCGGGCATATACAGATGGAAGCCGTGACCACCGTTGCGGATGACCTGGCTCATCTCCTCGAGCGCCTCATCGGGGGTGGTCGCGAACGCGTAGTTCTCGATGTGTACACATGGCCAGACCTCGCTCTCAGTGAGGTCGGCGAGGACCTTTGAGAGGAAGCCGAGGTACTGCCGCCAGCGCTGTCCACGCGGGAGATATTGATGCGTGAAGATATCGTAGTAGGGCGCCTGGCGGCTGAACTCGTAGCCGTGGACGCCCCCCACGGGATCTGTGCTGATTATCGGCATCTCCGGGTCAAGCCGCTTGACCACCTCCCGCAGCCGCCTGGCCCGCTCGCGCATCTTTTCGTTAACCCAGCGCAGGTATGCGATACGCCTGTAAGGGTTGCGATCAGCTTCGCCCTTCGGGATCCCCCACTTGCCGCCGCCGAAGCGCTCCATGACCTCTCGATTGGCCTCGTGGATGTAATCGTATCCCTCGGGCGGATCGGCCATCAGCTCCATGCCCTTGCGGATGGCCTGTTCCTCGTGCTCATCGCCGGCGAAGATCGCGAACAGGTGCGGGTGGGGCTGACTGAGGCGCTCCTCGACGCGGTCGAGGTAGTCCTGCATGGTCTCCGGATCGAGGAGCCACTCGTCTCGCGGCTCGCTGATGTAGGCCGTGTACTGGACCCCGTAGCGCTCCATGTATTCCTTCGTCTCGCCCTGGGGCTGCCCGCCGCCGACGGCGATGAGCCTGTTGTCGCCGAACATCTCCCACGCGTCCTCGAGCACGTACTCCGTCGCCAGGCGCACCGCGGTCGGGCGCAGCACGTGCGCCAGCAGCGGGTGGCGCCACATCATCGCGCCCTCGCTCGCCCAGCCCGGCGGCTCGTCGCCGAGCAGCTCGCGGAACAGCGGATCCTCGACGACCCACGTGCGCGGCTGCGGAGGCGCAGCCGGGAGTGCACGGACCTCGCTTGCGTAGACCTGTGCACCGTCGACCGCAACGGCGAACTGCAGGACGGGCTCGCCCGCCGCCGGCACGGTGTACTCGGCGCTCAGCGCACGCTCCTCGCCAGCCGCCACCGTGGCATGCCGCGATCCGATCTCGCGGCCATCGGCACTGACGGTCAGCGCCACGTCAAGGGAACGCTCCGCTGGTGCGGCCGCCTGCACCTGGAAGGTGTTATGGCCGAACTCGTTGCAGGCCGCGCTCGCTCCGCCGCGCGACGTGATGGTAAGCCCCTCGGGCGCTTCGGGACCGGTGATCCGCATCACGCCAAGCGTCTGGACGTTCGTGAAGCCGTCGGTGAGTGCCCAGGAGCTGATTCCGCCCTCACCGGCTTTGCGCTCACGGCCGAAGTTCACGCCCCAGATCTCCCCGGGATGTGCGGCGGCTCGAATCGCGTCGAATGGGATCCGCATCTCGACGCTCCAGCGATCCTCGCCGCGCGCGGTCGCGATCTCGATGCCCTCGAGGTCCACGTCGCCGCCGATGTTCGCCAGGCCATGCAGGCCGTCCCAGAGTACGCCGTCGGGGTTGACGATGAAATGGTACATCCAGACGCCGCCCGTGGGCGCGAGCATCAGGTCCACAGCGTCATCCCCCCAGACCTGGGCATCTCGCCCGCTCATCTGCGCGACCAGCTCGTCCATCGCTGGCTCGTGGCAGATGAATGCGACATGGAGCGCTTCAGCGGTACAGAGCACCCGAACCTGCGTCTGTGCGGCGGGTGTCTCTCCCGTCTTGAGCGCGACGAAATCGCCGACGGTCGCCGCGGACGCCCAGTTCGGGCATGATACGTCCCCGTGCATGGCCGGAGCGGCATCGACCACCGGCACATCGATCTCGGGCGCGGCAAAAGCGGACGGCGCCGCGAGGGCGGCGATCATCAGCGCGATCAGTGCATTGCGAAGCTTCACGATAGGTCCCTCCCAACCAGCGGGTGCGCATCCTGTCGCATGGTAGTTTCGCGCCGGATGACGGCAGGCCTTCGCACATTCCCATGATTGGCTCCCCGGCGGGCGCACCGATCCGTGGACCTTGCATTTCGGGCCGCTAACGGGTAGGATTGCGGAGCAGTGACCCCGACGAGGAGCCGATGAATGCTCTGCCCGCAATGCCAACAGGGCGCGCAGGAGCTTAAAGACGGGAAATGTCCCTGGTGTGGCTTTCCCTGCGATGAGTTCAACGCGCGCGTGAATCAGATCCAGCTCATCCTGGGCGCCATCTTCGCCTCCACACTGATATACGGCGTGGTCGTTGCGGTGCTGGAGCTTGTGGCGGGCTACGAGGCGGGCGGCCTCGGCAACGCAGAGATCATCGTCGGCATGGCGATGATGGGCGCATCTGCGGGCATCGTCGCTGCGTCGATCATGTTCGAGCACCGGGCGCTGGCATCCGGGACGCTGGACGATTACACCCGGACGGTGCTGCTGCTCGGCGTGATGGCCGAGGTTCCGGCGGTCTTCGGACTGGTCATGTACCTGCTCGCGGGGAGCCTGCCATGGATGGTGGGTTTTCTGGCGGTAAGCTGGGTGCTGTTTATCCGCCTCGGTCTGCGTCTGCCGCAGGTGCTGCGCGGAATCACTGATTGCCTGAGGACGCAGTAGTCGGGCAGATGGCCGAGTGGCCCTCTGCTCTGGCTTCGGACGTTTTCTGCCGTGTCTTTCCTGTTTCGACTGGAGTGTGTGAATGATGGAGAACCTGACCGAGCTTCGTGACGAGCTGAAGAGAACACACAGATGTGGCGAGCTGCGCGCCGGGGAGATCGGCACCGAGGTCGTGCTCAACGGCTGGGTCAACCGCCGCCGCGATCATGGTGGGCTGATCTTCGTCGATCTTCGAGACCGCTCCGGCGTCGTGCAGGTGGTCTTCGACCCGCAGGTGGATGAGGACGCCCACCGGCTCGCGCACCAGCTCCGCTCGGAGTTCGTGATAGCCGTGCGCGGGACGGTCTCAAGGCGCCCGGAGGGCACCGAGAACCCCGATCTGCCGACCGGTGAGATCGACGTGCGCGCCAGCGAGCTTGCGATCCTCAACTCGGCCGAGACGCCGCCCTTTACGTGGCTGGATGAGACCGAAGTCGACGAGAAGGTCCGACTGCAGTACCGCTACATCGACCTGCGATCGCCGAGGATGCAGCGGAATCTGCGCATTCGCCACGAGGCCGCACAGGCTGTCCGGCAGTTCCTCTCGGGCGAGGGCTTCTATGAGGTCGAGACGCCGATGCTCTTCCGGCCGACGCCCGAGGGCGCGCGCGACTACCTGGTGCCCAGCCGCGTCAGCCCGGGCAACTTCTACGCCCTCCCCCAATCGCCGCAGATCATGAAGCAGCTGCTCATGATCTCGGGTGTGGAGCGATACTTCCAGCTCGCCCGCTGTCTGCGCGACGAGGACCTGCGCGCCGATCGTCAGCCGGAGCATACGCAGATCGACATGGAGATGTCCTTCGTCACGCGGGAGGACGTCTTCGATGTCACCGAGCGGCTCTTCGCCCATGTCGTGCGGGAAACGCTCGGAGAGGAGCTGCCCATGCCGTGGCCGCGCCTGACCTACGCCGAGGCGATGGACCGCTACGGCACCGACAAGCCCGACCTCCGCTTCGATCTCGAGCTGACCGACATCACCGAGATCGTGCGCGATGTCGAGTTCAAGGTCTTCTCGGGCGTGGCGCAGAAGGGCGGCGTCGTCAAGGGCCTCTGCGCGCCCGACAGCGCCGATATGGGTCGGGCGCAGATCGACAGGCTCACCGAGTTCGTGCAGGAGCACAAGGCGAAGGGCCTGGCCTACTTCCCGGTCACCGAGGACGGCCTCGGGGGGCCGATCGCGAAGTTCTTCACCGACGAGGAGCTTTCGGCGATTCGCGCGGCGTTCGGCGCCGAGGTCGGCGATATGATCATGATTATCGCCGATGAGGCCGAGGTGGCCAACGAGGCCCTCGACTGGCTGCGTCGGGAGATGGCGCAGCGACTGGGCCTGATTGACGAGGACGCATGGGCGCCGCTGTGGGTGTATGACTTCCCGCTGTTCGCGTGGAACGAGGACGAGAAGCGCTGGGACGCCGAGCACCACCCGTTCTGCATGCCCCACCAGGATGACTGGGAGCTTCTGGAGAGTGATCCGGGGAAGGTGCGTGCGCTTTCCTATGACGCGGTCCTCAATGGCTTTGAGATCGCGTCAGGCTCGATCCGAATCCATCGCCGGGACATTCAGGAGAAGGTCTTCCAGGTGCTGGGGATCTCGCAGGAGGAGGCGCAGCGACGCTTCGGCTTCTTCCTGAAAGCGTTCGAGTACGGTGCGCCGCCGCACGGCGGTATCGCGCCGGGCTTCGACCGCCTCGTGATGCTACTGTGCGGCGAGCCGAATATCCGCGAGGTCATCGCCTTCCCGAAGACGCAGAAGGCGCAGGACCTGATGGCCGGCGCGCCGAGCCCGGCGGATCCCGGGCAGCTCCGGGAGCTGCACATCCGCCTCGAGCTGCCGCTGTCCGAGGAGCAGCCGTCGGAGGAGAAAGCCGAGGAGTAGGGCCGCGGACGCTGCACGTTGATGCATACCAGCCCCCCTGGGGGCCTTCAATACGACGCAGGAGCATACGACAGACGCGAAGAGGCGTGGCGAGAACGGCCGGCTGAACCTCTCCGCCGCTGATCTGATCGCGACGCCGTGTGCAGTGCGACGGCCGCCCTCATCCAGGGCGGCCGCTTCGTGTACCCGCGAGGAGGTCAGCAGGCGCAGCGCGACGCATTGACACCCATCGACAATGCCACGGGGAGGAGCCTCAAATGCTTTCGATCGCGCTTGCCGCCAGCACGCTCACCGCTGTTCCCGTCGCGCCCGAGTGGCCATTCGAGATCGTCTGCGAGGGACAGTACGAAAACCACCTGCAGGGCATGGCCACGAACGGGGTGCATGAATTCTACTGGAGCTTCACCACGGACCTCGTGAAGACCGACCGCGAGGGCAACGTCCTCGCGCAGATCGAGGTCCCCTACCACCACGGCGACTGCTGCTACAATGACGGCCGTATCTATGTTGCCTGGTCGGACAAGTTCAACCAGCCGGGCGCGAACTCAAAGGTGTACGTCTACGACGCCGATGACCTCGAACTGCTGGAGATCCACGAAGTGCCTGAGGTGACCTTCGGCGCCGGCGGGATGGACCACCGCAATGACCATTTCTTCATCATCGGCGGCCTCCCGACCGAGTACGAGGAGAACTACGTCTACGAGTATGACGCGGACTTCAACCACCTCAAGACCCACGTCATCGAGAGCGGCCACACGCATCTCGGGATCCAGACCGCATGCTTCCATGACAACCGCTGGTGGTTCGGCTGCTACACCAAGGACGGAAGTCCGGGTCTGCTGGTCTGCGACACGAAGATGAATCTACTGAGCACCCACGAGGTCCAGCCGTCGATCGGGCTGGTCGGCTGGGGCAGGGGCCGCTTCCTGATGGCGAAGCACTTTGGTGAGAAGTACCAGGCGAAGGCGGTTCCGATGGTGGCCGATGACGAGCGCGGGCTAATTCCCGCGAGGTAAACGTACCCCTCCAGCGAGACGGCCGGCGCGCGCGCCGGCCGTCTCTCCGTTTGCCCCTGCCTATTGTGTTTCGTCTCCGCCGCCTCTCAGTCCCACTTCTCGGCGAGGCCGCGCAGGAACTCCGCGTTCCAGCGGAACTTCTCCTCTATCGTGTCGAACTCGGCGAAGTCCTCGCAGGTGAGGTAGCCATCGTAGCCGACATCGCGCAGCTCCCCGGCGATCTCATCCCAGTCGAGCACGCCGTCGGGGATGCGCACATTGCTGCCCGGAAGCCGTTCATGGGCCCGCGCCTCGCCGACGGCGGTCATGCGATTCTTCACGTGTACGTTCTTGATCCAGCCGCCGAGCATCCGCACCTGCACCCACGGCCTCTCGAAACCCTCACTGACGGCATTTCCCGGATCGAAAACGATTCCCAGCCACGGGCTCTCGAGGCCGCGACACATGTCCAGGCACTGGCCGGCAGAGGCGATGTAGCGCCCGCCGTGCTGCTCTGGCGTAACCACGATCTCGTACTGCGCCGCCATATCCCGCACGCGCATCATCTGATCGCGGAAGGCCGCGCGGGAGACTTCGTAGCTCCACCGGCGATCGTAGTCGCCCGACGAGACGCGCATGAACCTGGCGCCGAGGATCTTCGCGGTGTGCAGCGAGCGCTCTATACCCGCGAGGTGTTCGGCGGCCGTCTCCCGCTCGACGTTGCCGATCTCCCAGTAGGTGGTCAGGCCCGACACGTGCAGGCCGGCATCCTCAACCATCTTTCGCACGTCCCGGGCGTCGGAATCACTGATATCGGGCATGATGTGGATGCCGTCATCGCGCTGACGGATGTCGATGGCGTCGAAGCCCGCGTCGGCGGTGAGCGTGATGCAATCCTCCAGCGACAGGTCCCTGCCTATGAGCGTGTACATCGCTATCTGTGGAGCCATGGTGGCCCTCCCTCAGGTCTCGTGGCACGTTCGCGCGCAGGTTTCGACGCCCGCCCGCGGAGGCCTCCATCGGCGAGCGGCAGCGGAGGATCATCGTCGGTGCCGATATGCCGTAAAGATAGAGCCACGCGCCCCGCGGCGCGACCTGTTGGTTCGCCAGCGGCGCCAGCAGACTGCCGAAGTCGCGGTCGATGATGTTCTCGGCGAGCATCAGCTCATCGAGCCAGAGCGAGCGATTGGCCAGAAACGTGTAAAGCCGGACCGCCCCACCGGCCTCGATGTCGTTCGGCGTCGCAGGCAGATGGTGTCCTTTCAGGTCAGGGTCCAGCGCCGGGGGCAGCGGCAGGTCGGTGGCGCCTGAAGGTCCAGGTTGCGACACGGCCAGAGAATTGCACCGACTCGTGAGCTTGTTGTATAATGGCGGCTCCACGCGTGTGCATTCCGCCCCGTCGAAGCCGTGCAGGGCGTCGGCGAATGGGATGCGGGCGGGCGTTGATAGTCCGCTGCAACATTGTATACAGTGCGATGCGCGTCGGCGTCGGGAGCCGGGCGCAATCGCGCGCTCTGCGAGGCTCGAGCGCCTCGCGTGAGCGGGGAGAGCGTATTCGCGGCCCGGGAGCCGCATCTGGAGGATCGGTTGCTGATGCCAGAGGCGAAGACGTATTACGTGGGCATTGATGTGGGCTCAGTCAGCGTTGACATAGCTGTTGTCGGTCAGGACGAGGAGATCATTGAGACGAAGTACATCCGCCATCACGGCCGGCCGATCCAGACCGCCGGGATGGCCCTGCGGGAGACCGTCGATGCGCTCGGTGAGGACAATGTCGCATCTGTTGCCGCGACCGGCAATGCCGGCCGGTTGATCGCCGAGAAGCTCGACGCCCCGTTCGTCAACGAAGTTGTCGCCCAGTCCACGGCCACCGGCAAGCTGCACCCAGAGGCGCGCACGATTATCGAGATCGGTGGCGAGGACTCCAAGCTCATCTTCCTGCGCCCCAGCGAGAATCCGGGCGAGGAGGTTGAGGTCGCGGACTTCAACATGAACGCCATGTGCGCCGCCGGCACGGGCTCGTTCCTCGACCAGCAGGCGGCGCGGATGAACCTCTCGATCGAGGAGTTCGGCGAGATCTCCCTCGAGAGCGAGAATCCGCCGCGCGTCGCGGGCCGCTGCTCGGTCTTCGCCAAGTCGGATATGATCCACCTGCAGCAGATGGCCACACCCGTGAAGGACATCGTGGCAGGTCTGTGCTACGCGCTGGTGCGCAACTTCAAGTCAACGGTGGGCTCGGCGCGCGATCTCGAGCTGCCGGTCGCCTTCCAGGGCGGAGTCGCGGCCAACCCCGGAATCGTCCGTGCGATCCACGACGTCTACGAGCTGGACGAGGATGAGCTGATCATCCCGGAGCACTTCGGCGCGATGGGCGCAATTGGAGCCGCCCTCCGGGCCATCCGCGAGGGCCTGAGTGGCGGTAACCTCGAGGCCATCTCCCAGCTTGAGGGCCACATCTCGGTCGCGGAGCGCGAGGAGCGCCTTGAGCCGCTGCGCCTGGAGAAGAGCACGATCCACCGGTCCGAGGTCGTCGAGGTGCCCGAGGGCGAGGTTGTCCCGGCCTACCTCGGTATCGACGTCGGCTCGATCTCGACGAACCTCGTGGTCATGGACGCGGACGGCAATGTGCTGCACAAGGAGTACCTGATGACTGCCAGCCGGCCGATCGAGGCCGTGCGCAGGGCGCTCAAGTCCGCAGGGGAGGCCGTCGGTGACCGCGTGGACATCCGCAAGGTCTGCACCACCGGCTCGGGCCGCTACCTCATCGGCGACTTCGTCGGCGCCGACGTGGTGAAGAACGAGATCACCGCTCAGGCACGCGGCGCTGTCCAGCTTGACCCGACCGTTGACACGATCTTCGAGATCGGTGGTCAGGACAGCAAGTACATCAGCATCGACAACGGCGTTGTCGTGGACTTCATGATGAACAAGGTCTGCGCGGCCGGCACCGGCTCGTTCCTCGAGGAACAGGCAGAGAAGCTGGGCATCTCCATCAAGGAAGAGTTCGCCGAGAACGCTCTCGCCTCTGAGCACCCGGCCAACCTCGGCGAGCGCTGCACGGTCTTCATGGAGAGCGAGCTTCTCAAGCACCAGCAGGCCGGCGTTGACACGCCCGACCTCGCTGCCGGCCTCGCCTACTCGATCGTATACAACTACCTCAACCGCGTGGTTGAGGACCGCCGGGTCGGCGAGAACATCTTTTTCCAGGGCGGGACCGCCTTCAACCGCGCCGTCGTGGCGGCCTTCGAGATGGTGACCGGCAAGCCGATCACCGTTCCGCCGCATAACGAGAACACCGGCGCCCTCGGCTGCGCAGTCATCGCCATGGAGCAGGACGACGGGGCCGGCTCCTGCTTCAAGGGCTTCGACCTCTCGGACGTCGAGTACACCATCGAGAGCTTCGAGTGCAAGGACTGCCCCAACCGCTGCGAGATCAACAAGGTTATCGTCGCGGGCGAGGAGCCGATGTTCTACGGTGACCGCTGCGGCAAATACGACATCCGCGACACCGGTGAGGACGTCTCACACATTCCTGACCTCTTCCGCGAGCGCGAGCGGATGCTCCAGACGGCGTACCAGTCCGATCGCGAGCTTCCGGCCGACGCCCCGAAGGTCGGCCTGCCCCGGGCACTGCTGTACTTCGAGCTGTATCCATTCTGGAAGGCGTTCTTCACCGAACTCGGGGCCGAGCTTGTTCTCTCGCCGCGTACGAACAAGGCCATCGTCCATCGCGGCGCCGAGCGCTCGGTGGCCGAGACCTGCTTCCCGAACAAGGTGAACCTTGGCCACGTCCTGGCGCTGCTCGAGGACAGGGAGATCGACTACCTCTTCCTGCCCAGCGTCATCAACCTGCCCTGCCCGGACGAGCGGATGACCGACAGCTTTGTCTGCCCGTACGTGCAGAGCGTGCCCTATCACATCAAGTCCGCGATCGACTTCGATGCGTACGACGTCGAGGTTCTCGAGCCGCACATGTGGCTGGCCCACGGCGAGCGCCACGCCGCGAGCCAACTCGCCGAGACCGGCCGGAAACTCGGAGCCAGTGCCCGGCAGGTCCGGCGCGCGGTACAGAAGGGCTTCGAGGCACTCGAGCGCTTCCAGCAGATGGCGGCAGAGAGGGGCCAGGAGGTCCTCGAGCAGCTTGGCGAGGATGAGCGGGCGATCGTGGTCGTCAGCCGGTCGTACAACGGCTGCGATCCAGGCGCGAACCTCGAGATTCCTCAGAAACTGCGCGGCATGGGCGTGCTGGCGATCCCCATGGACTTCCTGCCGCTCGATGACGTCAAGCTGCCCACTGACTGGTTCAACATGTACTGGCGCTACGGACAGAAGATCCTGGCTGCCAGCGAGCTGATCGCGCAGGATGACCGGCTCTTCCCCCTCTACCTGACCAACTTCGGATGCGGGCCGGACTCTTTTATCATGCACTTCTTCCGCGAGCGGATCGGCGAGAAGCCCGCGCTGATTATCGAGGTCGACGAGCACTCCGCCGACGCGGGGATGATCACCCGTTGCGAGGCATTCCTCGACTCGCTCGACGCCACGCGAGATCGCACCTTTGCCAAGGGCCGTCACCTGCGACCGCTCGGCATCGACGAGAATTCGCGGCGGACCATGCTGATACCGAACATGAACGACGTCGCCTATGCCCTCGCGGCAGCCTTCCAGCAGCAGGGAATGCCCGCTGAGGTGCTGCCGGAGCCGGACGAAGAGACGCTGCGCTGGGGCCGACGCTATACCTCAGGCAAGGAGTGCTTCCCGGCCATCGTAACCACGGGCGATATGGTCAAGTTCGTCAAGCGTCCGGACTTCGATCGCGACAAATACGCGTTCTTCATGGGCGGCTCAGGCGGCCCCTGCCGCTTCGGCCAGTACAACACGCTGCAGCGAATGGTGCTCGACGACCTCGGCTACGAGGACGTTCCAATCTACGCGCCGCACCAGGGCCGCCGCTTCTTCGATGACCTGGGCATCGTCGGCCGCGACTTCCTGCGCGTCGCCTGGCGCGGCATGGTCGCGGCGGACATGCTGTTCAAGGCGCTCTGTGAGACGCGCCCCTACGAGGTGGAGGAGGGCTCTGCGCAGGCCGCCTACGACGAGAGCCTCCAGGACCTGCTTGAGACGATCCGCAATAATGAGGACATGGTGGCCTCGATGCGTCGCGCTGTGAAGCGCTTCGAGAAGGTCAGGGTCGATCGCTCCGAGCCAAAGCCGGTCGTCGGCCTCTCCGGCGAGTTCTACGTGCGCGCCAACGCCTTCAGCAACCAGCATATCATCGAGAAGATCGAGGCGCTCGGTGGCGAGGTGTGGATGGCGCCGGTCTTCGAGTGGTTCCTCTACCGAAACTTCCGCCGCGACATGCGCGCGAAGCTCGATGGCGATCTGATCACGCGCGCGAAGAACCGCATCGAGGACGAGGTCATGACCCGCGACGAGCACGCGCTCGCCCGGCCGTGGGAGGGTTTCCTGCGCAACGCCTACGAGCCGTCCACCGGCGAGGTGCTCGACATGGCCTGCGACTACGTGCATCGCTCCTTCGAGGGCGAGGCGATCATGACGGTCGGCGGCGCGGTGAACTTCATCAAGAAGGGCCTGCACGGGGTCGTGACCGTGATGCCCTTCACCTGCATGCCCGGAACCATCTCGCACGCCATCCTCAAGCGCGTGCGCACTGATTACGGCGACTTCCCGTTCCTGAACATGGTCTACGACGGCAACGAGCAGGCCACCGACCAGACTCGGCTCGAGGCGTTCATGCATCAGGCCACCGAGTTCATGCGCCAGCGTGGACGGATCGTCGCCGACCGCGAGGGCATGCAGGCCGCCGGCCAGTAACGTGCGGGAAGACGAGGTACGCGACTTAGGCGCGGGCCGAAGCTTCATCGGCCCGCGTCGCTGCACGTACGTTCGCTTCGGCACCCACGGCTTATCGCGCCCGCCTATGCAGCAGCTCCCGCGCCAGCTTTAGTGCCTGCTCGCGCGTGTGGATCTCGCGGTCGGCGTAGGCCTCGGCGATGGCGTCCAGCAGCTCGCCAACCAGTGGCCCTTCCTCGATCTCCAGAGCCTCCATCAGCTCATCGCCGTCGATGAGCCTCGGCCTCTCTCGCTGCTCCCGCAGCCAGTCGAGATAGCGCACGAGCATATCGTCGAAGATCGCGAACTGCCGTCGGCGCTGTTCAACATCGCTCGCCGGGCCGCGGCAGGCCGAGCGATCGCCCACCGCCAGCAGGAAGAGGCCGATGCCGGCCGGCGCCGCGTCACGCATCAGGCGGCGAATCGCCCGAAGAGTGATGACGCTGCGCACCTCCCGACCCTCGTCTTCGGCGCGCATTGCCGCGTTCGTCAGCTCCAGGGGCCGCATGTGCAGTCGGATCATCCGCACAACCTGCCGCCGCAGGTGCGTGGGCAGGCACCAGCGCCGCGCGGTCTGCAGGAATATGACCGCGCTCTCGTCGGCGTGACCGATGAAGCGGATGCGTTCATCCTCCAGCGCTCGGCAGGCCGGCTTACCCGTGTCGTGGAACAACGCGGCGAGCCGCACGGCCGCACGATTCTGTGGGTCCTCCAGCCACGCACGCACCGCGTCGGCCGAGCGGGGCAGCACATCGGCGGGCTCGTCGATGGCGCGCTCCACCTCGTGCAGCGCCAGCAGCGTGTGCCCGAGCACGTCGAGGTGATGGTATCCGCCCTGCATGAGGTCCCGCATTGAGGCCAGCGGCGGGATGAGGCGATCCAGCGCGCCGAAGTCATCCGCCGCCTGCACGGCGTCCGCGGCGTGGTCGGCGGCGAAGAGCTTGAGCATCTCGATCCCGACACGCTCGCCCGGCAGACTGTGTACCCGCCTGGCAAGCTCCGAACACCACTGTCCGGTCTCTTCCTCGACCCGGAAGCCCAGTTGCGCGGCAAACCGGAAGGCACGCACCACACGCACCGGATCCGCGCTGCTCGATGTCAGTCACCCCGCCGGTCGGGTCGAGCAGCCTCTCGGCGCCGCGCACATCCCACGCCAGGGCGTTGATGGTGAAGTCACGAGCGCGAAGGTCGTCCTCGATGGTGCCCGCGCGCAACTCGACGAAATCGAGGAAGCCCGCCTGCTCACCCGGTCTCAGGATCACGCGCGCTGTCGGAGGATCTTCGTGCAGGATCACAACGCGAAGATCATGCCTCTCCGCGAAGCGTCGAGCCAGCTCGACCATGCCCCGGCCCGCGAGGTCCCAGTCGCCCACATCGCGGCCGAGCAGCACATCCCGGGGCGCGCCGCCGACGAGATACACTTCGTACCCGCCGGCGGTCACCAGCTTCGTGAGCGCTCGATGGGCCTCGTCCTGCAGCCATGCGCGCTCAATCTGTGCCGCGAGCTCTCCGTCCGCCAGCGTGTCACTCACCATCGTCCACGGGCAGGCCGACGGCCTGGCGAAGCGCCGACACCTGCCCCACGCTCAGCTCCCGATATTGCCCCAGCGGCAGCTCCCCGAGCCGCAGCGGTCCCATCGCCACGCGTTTGAGCCGCCGCACCGGATGACCGATGGCCTCACACATCCGCCGGACCTGCCGGTTGCGACCCTCGGTGATCGTGATACGCAGCCGGCTCTCTCCGCTGCCGCTGGCCACGAGCATGACCTCCGCCGGCTGCGTCGGGCCATCCTCGAGCTCGATGCCCGAACGCAGGCGCCGAAGCTGCGACTCCGATGGTGTGCCCTCGACATCCGCGAGATACTGCTTCGGAACGTGGTGCCGTGGATGCAACAGGCGCTGCGTGAGCTCGCCATCGTCGGTCATTAGCAGCAGCCCCGTGGTGTCCTGGTCCAGCCGGCCCACCGGGTAGATCCGGTCACGCCACCCCTCCGGGACCAGGTCCATGACCGTTGGCCGACCGTGCGGGTCATCTCGCGTGGTCACATATCCGGGGGGTTTGTTGAGCGCGAGGTAGATGTGCCCTTCGGGGATCGAGATCGGCTCACCGTCCACGCGGATGTCCGCGTCCGGCGAGGCCTTTGCGCCCAGCTTCGTCACCGTGCGCCCGTCAACGGTCACCCGCCCCTCGCGAATCAGCTCCTCGCAGGCGCGACGGCTACCGTGCCCTGCGCGCGCCAAGAGCTTCTGCAACCGCTCCATGCGCAAGCACCCCCGTCGCCAGCAGGATGACCACGAGCAGAGCCAGTTGCGTCCACTGCCCTCGGATGATGCGCGCCCACGGCGATTCCGCAACATCCTCAAGCGCCACCAGGTCGACCGTCTGCTTTTCGCCGCCGGGCAGCGTCACGAGGAGCTGCCCGCACACCTCTCCCGCCGAGATCGGCGCGCGACAGCTGCTCACGAGAAGCTCGGGCTCGGCCGGCCGCTCGTTCCGTGGCATAACCACGATGACGTCCAGCGCCGCACGTGCCGGGACGGTGCGCCGCACCCCGCCGCGCACCTCGATCGTCGCTTTCGTCTTGTCGCGCAGCACCAGCCCGACCTTGTAGAAGTTGTCGAATCCCCACTCCAGCAGCGTCCGAGCGTCCGACCAGGCATCCTCAGAGTCCAATACCACACAGATCAGCCGCCAGTTATCCACGTAGGCGCTCGCCGCGAGGCATCGACCCGCCTGCCTCGTGTAGCCGGTTTTGATCCCGTCGCAGGCGTCCCAGAGTTCCAGCAGGCGATTGCGATTGATGAGCTTCCGGTCGTACGGCCGCCCGGGCCACGGGACGATCGCCTCCTGCATCCGCACGATTGGGCGCAGCTCCGCCCGTCCCATCACCTGCAGGGCAATTCGCGACAAATCCTCCGCGGTGGAGATGTGCCCGTCGCTGTGCAGCCCGTGGGGGTTCTCGAAGTGCGTGTTCTCCAGCCCGAGCTCCTCAGCCCGACGGTTCATCAGCGCCACGAACTCCTCGACAGAGCCCGCCACGGCCTCCGCGCAGGCCGTGGCCGCATCATTCGCCGACGACAGCATCGCGCCGAGCAGCAGATGTCGCAGCTTGATGCGCTCACCGGCGGTCAGGTTCATGGAGGTCTCGCCCACCGCCGCCGCTCTCTCGCTCACCACCACGGTCCGGTCCAGGTTGCCCGCCTCGGCCACCAGCAGCCCGGTCATCATCTTCGTGAGGCTCGCAGGAGGACGCGGCTGATCGCCGTTGTGGCTGAACATGATCTGGCGCGTCCCGGGGTCGATAAGCACGGCTGCGGTGCAGCGCAGATTCGGCGGAGGCACGTCTGCGGCGAAGGCGGCGCCCGTGGGAAGCGCCGCAAGCACGATCAGGAGCACAGTCGTCAGGCCGCGATCTCTGGTGCGCACGTCCCGGGCGTCCCCTCAGCTTCCTTCGGCTTCGGCATTGCTGTCTCTCGACTCATCGTCCGGCTCGTCTTCGTCCTCACTCTGAGCATTAGCCGCATCAGTGGCCTCGTCCTGCCCGACCTCGCTCTGTTCGGCCTCCATCTCTTCGATGGCCTGCTCAGCGACCTCCTCCTCGACCTCGCCCTCGCTCACCAGCTCGCGGAGCTGCTCGCGGAAATCGGTCTCGCCCGCGGCCACATCCGGCAGTTCATCAAGATCATTGAGCCCGAACGTGGAGAGGAAGTGGCGCGTGGTCACCAGCAGGAACGGCCGGCCCGGCGCCTCCTTGCGCCCGCTGATCTCCACCAGCCCCTTCTCCATCAGGCTGTTGACCGAGCCGCTGGAGTTGACGCCCCGGATCTCGTCGATCTCCGGCCGGGTAATCGGCTGAAGATACGCGATGATCGCCAGCGTCTCCAGCGCCTGCGGAGAGAGCCGTTCCGGCTCAGGCTCCCGCAGCCGCTGCACGTACCCCGCGAAACGAGGCCGCGTGGCAAGCTGGTACCCGCCTGCGATGCGCACCACCTGCAGGGCCGTCCCCTCCAGCAGCCTGCCGAGGTCGTTGATGAGCGGCTCGATCTGGTCGACCGGCACATCGAGGGTCTCCGCAAGCCGGTCCTCGTCACACGGCGATTCCGAGGCGAAGATCACCGCCTGCAGAGCCAGCAGTTTCTCGTCATGGTCGTAGCTCACGCCCGTCTCGCTTCCTCCGTCCTCTGGTAGCGAAGCTGTATCCGCCCGCGCGGCTGCTCCTGAAACACCGCCAGCTCGCCGCGCCGGATCATTTCAAGCACCGCAAGGAACGTCACCACGATGAACACCCGGGTAGACCCCTGCGGCACCAGCTCGTCGAAGAACACCTTCTCGCCGCTGCGCGCCCGCAGCCCGCGCGCGAGCTGCTCGATGCGCTCGCCCACGGTAATCTCCTCACGCTCAACCTGGTGGGGCGGCGGCTCCTTCGCGCGCTCCAGCATCTCATGCACGGCCGCCACCATATCGAACACCGACACGTCCTTGAGCGGCACCACGCCTGGCCCGACCGAAGATTCCGCACTCGACGGTCGCAGGTAGATCTGCTTGCGCGCCTCCTGCGCCTCGGAGAGGATCTCGGCGGCCTCCTTATACGTCCGGTACTCGGCCAGCCGCCGCGCCAGCTCCACCGCCGGGTCGCCCTCGTCCTCGATCTCGATCTCCTCGTCAGGATCCTCCCGAGGCAGCAGCGAACGCGACTTGAGCAGAAGCAGCGTCGCCGCGGTCACCACGAACTCCGCTGCAACCTCGATGTTGATCTGGTGCATGGTGCGGAGATAGCGCAGAAACTGATCGGTGATCCGCGCGACATCAACTTCCGCCGCTTCAACCTCCTCGCGCCGGACGAGATGCAGCAGCAGATCCAGCGGCCCCTCGAAGATCTCGATGCGCACCTGGTAGCCGCTAAACTGCTCAAACTGTGCCCCGAGGTCTCGTACTGGCAGCGCGATCACTCACCGACATCCGCGCTGATGACACTCTCATCGGCCGCAAACAGGATCGCCGGAACTGCGCTGTCCCGCGTGATGTGCCGAACCGTCACGCGCCGCCCCAGCACCGACCTCTCGATGCCACCGGGGACATCCGCGACCACACAGTCCTCCTCGACGATACTGTCGGCCACGCGCGCCCGCGTCACACGTGAGCCTCCGCCCAGCGCAACATGCGGTCCGAGCGTGCTGTCCTCGACCACACAGCCGGCGCCGATCAGACAGGGGCCCATCAGATGCGACGCCTCCACGCGCGCGCCGGGCTCGATCCTGACCCGCCCCTCGATTAGCGATGCCCCGTCGACCTCGCCCTCATTCCTGGCCTCCAGGCGCTCGAGAAAGAAGCGATTCGCCCGCAGCAGCGCCTCCGGCGAACCTGCGTCCGCCCAGAAGCCCTCGGTGACGTGAACCGTGACCTCCTCGCCCTGCCTCACCAGCAGATCGATTGCGTCGGTTATCTCAAGCTCACCGCGCGCCGACGGGCTGATCCGGTCAATCGCGTCCCATATCTGCGGCCCGAAACCGTAGACGCCCACGACCGCGAGGTTGCTCGGCGGGTTGCTCGGCTTCTCGACAAGCCCGGTCACCACACCATCCTCGACGATCACAACTCCGAAGCTGCGCGGATCCGCCACAGGTTTGACGATTAGTGACGCCGCGGCCTCAGACGCCCGGAACCTGTCGGCGAACTGCGCGACACCCTCTCCGAGCAGATCGTCGCCGAGGTACATCAGGAACCGCTCGTCGTCGCCCACGTGGCCGGTAGCACAGCGGAGCGCATGCGCCAGCCCCAGCGGCTCGGGCTGCTCGCAGAAGCTCGTCTCGATGCCCCAGCGGGCGCCATCGCCGACGAACTCCTCCAGTGCGTGGTCGTCCGGCGGGGTGACGAAGACCGCGTGATCGACCCCGGCCTCCCGCAGATCCGTGAGCACGTGATCGATCACCGGCCGCCCGGCGACGGGCAGCAGGTGCTTGGGTCGTACCCACGTCAGCGGCCTCAGTCGCGACCCGATCCCCGCGCACAGCACAATCGCCTTCATGTCAGCTCCCCGTTAGCCCGTCAGGTTCAGGCTCATCGCCGAGCGGACCTCGGCCATTGTCTCGGATGCGACCGCCCTGGCCTTCTCCGCGCCCTCGGCCAGAACCGCGCGCACGTAGTCAGTATTTGCGGCCAGCTCCCGTCGCCGCTCCATGACCGGCCCCACCGCCTCGATCAGCTTCTCGGTGGCCTCGGCCTTGCAGTTCACGCACCCGAGATCGCCGGACTCGCACTCCACCTTGATCTCCTCGATGCGCTCCGGGTCGTCCTGATACATGCGATGATACACGAACACCGGACACCGGTCCGGATGGCCCGGATCGCCCATCCGCAGCTTCTCCGGGTCGGTGAACATCGACCTCATCTTCTGCGCGACCTCATCGATGCTGTCGGCCAGCAGGATCGCGTTGTCGTATGACTTGCTCATCTTCCGGCCGTCTGTCCCCGGGACCAGCGCAAACTTCGACAGCAGCGCCTCAGGCTCCGGGAAGATGTCGCCGAAGAAGTTGTTGAAGCGCCGCACGATCTCCCGCGTGATCTCGAGGTGCGGCAGCTGATCCTCGCCGACCGGCACCACGTTGGCCTTGTACATCGTGATATCTGCCGCCTGCAGCACCGGATATCCCAGCAGCCCGAAGCCCGGCCCCGAACCATCCGTGAGATTGGCGACCTGATCTTTGTACGTCGGGCAGCGCTCCAGCCACGACACGGGCGTCACCATGCCCTGCAGCAGATAAAGCTCCGCGTGCTCGGGCACATCCGACTGCACGAAGAGTGTGCTGCGCTCCGGGTCCAGCCCGGAGGCCAGCCAGTCGATCGCGATCTGCTCCACCCGCTCGGGCAGGTCCGCGGTCTGGTCATATCTCGTCGTGAGCGCGTGCCAGTCCGCGATCTCGAAGAAGCACTCGTAATCGTCCTGCAGGGCAGCCCAGTTGCGCAACGTCCCTTCGTAATGCCCTATGTGCAGCAGGCCGGTTGGCCTGTGTCCGCTCAGAATGCGCCCTTTCTTCTCCGACAACGTCATCACTCCAGCCTAAATGAGCATGTACCCTGTGATGAGATAGCTCAGGTAGCTGACCGGCGTCCAGATCAGCAGCCGGCCCAGCGGCCGGATCAGAATGACCGCCAGCAGCACCAGCATCCCGTACTGCCCCGTCAGCTCCGCGAACCGTCGCGCCTGTCGCGGCGGTAGCAGCCCCTCCACAACGCCCGCACCATCCAGTGGCCCCAGCGGCAGCAGGTTGAAGAACGCCAGAATCAGGTTCAGCATGACCATCAGCGCCAGCGGGAGCACGTACTCCCCCGCCACGCCGAAGCGGATCGGCAACCCCGCGAGCACCGCAACCACGATATTCGTCGCGATCCCCGCGCCGGCGACGATGACCGAGTCCCGTCGCGGATGACGGAAGTTCATCGGATTCACCGGGACAGGTTTGCCCCACCCAATTCCGAACAGCAGAATCATGGTCGTGCCGACCGGATCGTAGTGGTCGATGGGGTTGATCGACACCCGCCCGTTGGCCCGTGGCGTCGGGTCACCCACCCGATCGGCCGCATACGCGTGCGCGAACTCATGCAGCGTGAGGCCAACGGTAATCGCCAGCAGCCAGCTCAGGATGAAGGGCAGATTCCCCACGATGTCGCCGCTCAGAAGCACATCAAGAAGCATGGTCTCTCCGTTGAATCATGGTTGGCGGCCGCGCCGGTCCTCAATCGCGCCCACGGCGGCCTGAAGCTGCTCATAGGGACTCGCATTGCGGTCGAGCTTCGCCGCAAGCGCCACGTCAAGTGCCTCGCCCAAGGCCGGCCCGGGCGCATGCCCAAGAGCCTTCAGGTCCTCGCCGGTGATATCCGCGGACGCGCCCCGCAGTCTCCGCCAGTATCGCTCCAGCCGCCCCCGCAGGTCGCCGTCGAGCACCGTCCAGCCGGCGATCGCCGCTGGTGGTGCCAGATCCCGCAGCGCGAAGAAGAGCTCACTGTCCGTCAGCCCGACCAGCTCAGGCGGAGGCTGCCGCACGAAGCGCGCGGTCTTCACCAGCCCGTCCCGTTCCTGCGCCGACAGCATCAATCGCTCGGCGAGCCTCTCGCCATCGACATCCGAGAGCCCCGCGTAAAGCCCGAGGCACGCCGGCAGCGCCGTCTGCTGCAGACCGATGCCGAGCTCCTCGGCCGCGTCCGTCACCAGCCGAGAGGCGGCGATCGCGTCATCTGAGGCCGGCGGCAACTCCATGGCCTCCAGCAGTCCCCACGCCTGCAGCGTCGCGAGGGCCTCGGTTGGTGCCTCTTCGAAGATGACTCGAAGCTCATTCCGAATCCGCGCGCCGGAGATCCCGGCCAGCCGACGCTCGGCGACGGCCTGATCGAGCAGCGCCCGCGTCTCGTCGGCCAGCTCGAAGCCCAGCCGCAGGACAAAGCGCACCGCCCTGAGCATGCGCGTGGGATCGTCCTCGAAGCTGCGCTCGTGCAACACGCGCAGGCGCCGCGCCTGCAGGTCCGCCATCCCGCCGTGGGGATCGACCAACTCGCCGAACGAGCCCGGTGACAGGGCCACCGCCATCGCGTTGACCGTAAAGTCGCGCCGCCCGAGGTCATCGACCAGATCGGCCGGCCTCACCTCAGGCAGCGCGCCTGGCTCCGCATATGTCTCGGATCGAGTCCGGGCCACGTCCACCTCGCCCCCGCCCGGCAGTGCAACCGTGGCGGTCATAAAGCGCGTGGTCTTCCGCACCTGTCCTCTGAGGGCATTCGCAACAGCCCCTGCCGCGGCCTCCGGATCCCCATCCACCGCAATGTCAAGATCGGGCGAGGGTCGGCCGAGCAGCAGGTCTCGCACCGGGCCGCCCACCAGCCACGCGTCCGAGCCGGTCTCCGCCACCGCCTCCCCGAGAGACGTCAGCAGCTCACGCAGCCGGTCGTCGATCCGTGCGTCCACGCGCAGCGGGACTCACTCCCCGACCTCACACTCTTCGGTCTGCGGCACCGCAAGATGTCGCGGAACGACGTCGTGGGAGACCACATCTGCAAGCGTCTCCCGCTCCACGAGCAGCTCATCATTCCCGTCGCAGCACAGGACGACGGCCGGCCGGGTGAAGCGATTATAGTTCGATGCCATCGCGTGGTTGTAGGCGCCGGTGGCGAAGACCGCCAGCAGATCGCCCGGCTCCACGGTTGCGATGTAGGCGTCCTCTATGAGCGTATCGGTCTCGCAGTGCTTACCCGCAACGCGCACCCACTGCGAGGGCTCCTCGTCAGCGCGATTCGCCACAACGGCCTCGTAGACGGCGTCATACAGCGCCGGCCGCGGATTGTCTGACAGCCCACCATCGACCGCGATGTAGGTCCTCAGGTCGGGTATCTCCTTGACGACGCCCACGGTGTAGATGGTCACACCGGCCTCGCCCACGATCGATCGCCCCGGCTCGAGAATCAGCCGTGGCTCGGCCAGCCCATGCTCGGCCAGCCGCTCGCGGAGGCGCGGGCAGATCGCTTCCGCCAGCTCGGCCACGCTCGGAGGATTGTCCTTCTCGGTGTAGCGTATGCCGAGGCCGCCACCAACGTCGAGGTCCTCGCACTCGAACCCCAACTCGTCGTGCATCTCGGCGATGAAGTGCACCATCTGATCGACCGCCCGCTCGAAAGCATCGGTCTCAAGAAGTTGACTGCCGATATGGCAGTGCAGGCCGTGAAGCCGGATGCTCTCGAGCTCCATCGCGGTCTCGATCGCCTGCCGCGCCTCCCCCCCGTAGATGGCGACGCCGAACTTGCTGTCCACCTGACCGGTCTGGATCAACTCGTGTGTGTGCGTGTCGATCCCGGGGCGCACGCGAATGAGGATGTCGGCCACCGCGTCGAGTTTCTTCGCCCAGCAGCTCAACTGCCGCAACTCGATCAGGCTGTCCACCACGACCCGGCCGACCCCGGCCTCGAAGGCCATGCGGTATTCCTGGTTGGACTTGTAGTTGCCGTGCATCTTGATGCGCTCGGGCGGGAAGCCGGCCTGCAGTGCGGTGTACAGCTCTCCGGCCGAGGCCACGTCCAGCCCCATCCCCTCCTGGTCCATCAGCCGCGCGAACCCCATCGTCAGCGCTGCTTTGCCGGCGTACGCGATCTCCACATTCGGGTAGCGCCTGGTGAACTCACCGATGTACTCCCTGCAGCGCGCCCGAATCCGCGCCTCGTCGTAGACGTAAAGCGGAGTTCCGTACTTGTGCGCCAGTTCCACGACATCGCAGCCACCAACGACGAGGTGGCCGCGTTCATTCGTCTTCAGCATTGTGTTCTCAGACATTTCACTGTTGCCTTTCACTCTGGTGCGCCGGGTCGATCATGGGCCCGTGGACCCGTACGGAACCAGCCCCAAGCAAGCAGGCCTGGGGCTGGCTGGTAGATAACCCGTCACCGCCCGCGGGCGGTTGAGAGATCAGAACTCGTTGCTCGTCAGACAGATCTGCCCCGTATCCGGGTTGAAAGTCACCGTGACGTCAAGGGTGTCCGCGATGAACTGCAGCGGCACCATCGTCCGACCGTGCTTGATGTACGGCGCGATCTCCAGCGTCCGGGTCTGGTCGTTTACTATGACGTTCGGATCGCCGATCTGGATCTGCAACTGGGTTCCAGGCCTCGTCGCGGTCACGCGCTTTTCGATCGGATACCAGTAGAGAACCCCGTCGCTGTGCTCGAAGATCTCGCGCAGCGGTGCGATCGAGATGCCCTGCTTGAGCTCCGGTGCCGCCAGCAGCTCCAGGGTCTCATTGTCGAAGACCACGCTGACATCCTCGAAGTTCATCGAAGCGACGGGCGCGATCACGGAGCCGTCAGGCCGTGTGACCCGGCCATCAGCCGGGATGACGGTGCGCGATGCGGTCTCAGGAAGCACCGCGATGCGTGTCGCCTCCGCCATCAGATCGGTCTCGACCGGCGCGAACTCCACCGTGGTTGCCGGACGGCGGTCCGGGACCGTCAGCCGAGGCGTGATATCCTGCGACATATCGGTCTCCGCGACGCCAACGCGAGCCACCAGCTCGCCGGGCTGCACCTGCGTCAGAAGCGACGCATCGCCGGCCTCCTCCGCCGACATTGCCTCGGCTGGCACGAGGCTGCGCACGGGCGCAGCTGGGGCGGCCGCGAGATCCTGGTTGGGCTTCACCTCAAGCATCGGCTTCAGCGTCCGCGGTGTCGTCATCCGCGGCGTGAAGTCGGTTGCGGCGAGGGCCGGTCCAGCAATCGTATCGTCCACGACGGTGATCTGACGAAGTCCGGTCAGATCGATATTTGCGTCGTCCGCGGTTCGTGCAGCGTGACTGCCGTCTGTCAGCGTCGTCCGCGGAACGGAGGTCCGAGCCGTGCCAGTCTCGTCACCGATGGCCGGGACGTAGCCGACCTCCGCGGAGAGCGCCTCACTCGGTGGAAGCGCCGCGACCATCTCGGGCGTCTCATCGGCCGCGCCGAATTGCATCTCGGTGACGCCGGGCTGTGGCGCAAGCTCGGGCGCCGGCGTGTCAGCGGCCGACTGCCCCTGGATGGCGCTTTCGTCGGCGGTCGTCATATCGTGGTTCTGCACGAAGACCGTGACCTCAGCGGACGAGCCCGAGTTCTCGGCCTCGTCCATCGCCTTGGCCTGCAGTACGTGCGGCCCGTCCGACATCCGCGTCGTGTCCACGCGATCAACGTAGGGCGGGGCATTCATGATCAACTTGTGCGGCTTGCCGTCGATGTAGAAGAAGACGTACTTCACGCCGACGTTGTCGCTCGCCTCGGCCTTAATCTCCACCTCGCCCGAGAGCTGGGCTCCCTGGGCAGGATAGTAGATGTTGATCACCGGCGGCACCCGGTCCTCGCCGCTTGCGCTAACGGTTCGAGCGCCGACGACCGTCACCTTGATCGACGCCGCGCCCACCTCGCCCGCCGCGTCTATCGCACGCGCACCGATGCTGTGCTCGCTGCCCGCCACGCTGCTGAAGTCCCACGAGAACGTCTGTGCGCCCTCCAGCCTCGGCGTTGACAACGTGTAGTTGCGCGCAACCTGACCGTCCACGAGCAGCTCGAGGCTCGTGATCGGCTGGTTCGAATCGGTGCGATATGCGACGGTGATGAGGATCTGGCCCTGTACGACCTGGCCGTGATTCGGCTCGGTGATCTTGACGATGGGCCCGGCGAGGGCGGTCCCTCCGATGCTGCTGAGCATCCCGAGGAGCGCCATCCATGCGACGCCGCTCCAGAAGGCGGACCGAAGCCTCTCCATGCTGTTACCCTCCCTGCGCGGGTTCGAGCGTGCTGCGATTCGATGCTGCAGACACGTGTGTGTCAGACCACATCGGCGCGGCGCGCCCAACAGCGGGCCGCCTCGCACAATGCGATCATTCCCGCCTCCAGGCCGGCAGGTGCAATTCTGACTACGCAGGACCGTACCACAAAACACACGACTGAGTCAAGAAGTGCGCCCCCCGAGCCCGCGCGGTTCACCCGCCCGGCCGACGGTGAAGGCGGTCGCTCACAGGCGCCTTTTCGCCCCCAAACCTGCGAGACCTTCATGGCGCGAAAAAAGAATCCCCTCACGTCTTACGCTCGCGCGTCTTCGCGGCCGGGAACAGAATATTGTTCAGAATCAGCCGATATCCAGGGGAGTGACGGTGCAGCGACAGGTCCGTGGCATCCTCCCCGATGATATGCGCGTAGTCCTCCGGATCGTGGCCTCCGAGGAATGTGAACGTCCCGTCGAGGAAGCTTCCGTGGATGTACTTCGTCTTATCCTGCCCCGGGAAGTCGCCCATCACCACCACACTGTCCTTGAGGCAGCTGCGCCGGAAGGCCGTCGTCTGTCCGAGGAAGTCCGCAACCTGCCCCACGTGACATTGCGTGAGCATCGTCGGTATCGGATCCTGACGCGCGGAAAACTCGAACAGCTCGAATGTCTCGCCGGTCGAGACCATCGCGGTGGTTCCCGGCGAGACGTCGATGTCTGCGATCTCCGGGGTCATCGGATCGGGGATCAGATGGAAGTCCCGAAATGCCAGCGTAGCGGTGAAGTCCAGCTGCTGCTGCGCATTCGGAGAGACCGGCGTCCCGTCGATCGGCGCGGGCACGATGTCGATCCCCTGTGAGGCCAGGGCGATGTCGAGGCTGTCCGCCGCCGAGCACATGGCGAAGAGGAAACCGCCCTCAGCAACCCACGCCGCGATCGTCGCCGCGACGGACTTCTTGCACGCCTGCACGCTCGGGAAGCCAAGCTCCTCCGCCGCCGCCCGGGATTCGATTACCTGGCGTCGGTACCATGCCCGGTCAGCAAAGGTCGCGAAGAACTTGCCGAAATTCCCCGTAAAGTCCTCATGGTGCAGGTGGAGCCAGTCGTACTCGCCCAGTGCTCCCCCGATCACCTCGCGGTCCCAGACGGTGTCATACTCCACCTGCGCCCACGTCAGTGCGAGGGTCACCGCGTCGTCCCACGGCTCGGTATACGACGGCGTGTACACTGCGATCTTCGGCGCCCGTGTTAGATGCATCCGCTGCATGTTCGAGCGCTCGATGATCGCGTCGATCTCCGCGTCCCTCTGCGGCGTGATCGGCTCGACCGCCACCCCGAGTTCGGCCGCCCGCTCGCGCACGTCCGGCCGGTCGGGCACCACGAACGCACCGCAGCGGTAGTTCAAAAGCCACTGGCACTCGTACTCTCGCGGCTCCTGCAGACACCACCACGTGAGTCCGTACGCGCGCAGGTGATCGGTCTGCGCGTCGTCCATCGGCACCAGCAGGTTCTGCGCCGAAGCGGCAGGACCGATCATCATGGCGAACACGATCATGACGGGCCAGCTCCGCGCGAATCGCATCGCGAGAACACATTTCACTGGCGGCATTCCTTCCTCCTTCACCGGTACATCAAGCAGGGACGCCGCGAGGGCGCCCCTCGATCCGACGCTGCGAACCTGCCCGCTACGCCCACCAGGCCCCAGTTCAGTCCGCCGATGATCAGGAGTGTCAGCATGATCGTGTTCAGCGTCTGCATCACGGACCCACTTCTCCTGCAAGCACATCCGCCCCGTCACAGGACAACTCAACTCAAAGCGTGGACTTCTGCGTCTCAATGGTCAAGCTAATCACTATGATATGTCTTCTGCACCTTCTCTGTCGCAGACCACGGTCGCGGCAGCACGATCACCGCCACTTTCTCCTCCGCGATCCGCGCGGCGTCGTCCGCAGCGCTCTCCTTCAGCACCAGGTGCAGGCTGTACTCGCCCGGCGGAAGATCCGGCAATCGCAGCTCTGCGCGCATGACCTCGCCCTCCACTGGCGCAATCTCCTCGCGCGCGCGAAGCCACATCTGCTCGTCGAAGATCGCCAGCACGGCCACTGCCTCATCGCGCACGTTCTGCGCCGCACGCACGACCCCCCGCAACGCCATCCGGCTCGCGGTGTCGCGCAGCACGTGGCGGCTGACATCCAGCGCCAGCACGTCGACCAGCGGCTGGGTGACCCTCCGCGCCGCAAGCTCGCCGCCCGCGGCGTCGAGGACCGCAACTTCAAGCTCGATCGGCTCGCCGGCGCGGCGCACATCGTATGTGAAGCTGATCTCGCGCGTCGCGCCTGGCTGAAGCGTAAAGGGCCCACGGACCGACGCCTGCGCGTCGGTCTCATTGCCCTGCCACCACCTCAGCCTCGCGCGCAACGATCGCGGCTCGTCGGTGGTGTTCTCGAGAGTCACGGTCAGCTCATTCTGCCCCAGCACGGCCTCGCCGACGCTGAACGGCTGCAGCCATCCGCCCGGAAGGCTCGCGAGCCCGAAGCGCGCGGGCTGGTTGAAGCTGCCGCCGGTCGGCGACCAGCAGGACAGCTCGACGCCATCGCCGGCGCGCCGCTCGCGGCAGATGTTGAGCCCGAAATCCGTCCCCGCGAGCCCGAGGCTCCTGAGCGGAAGCGCGAACTCCACGAACCACGCGTTCTCGCCAACGTGCGCTGCGCGCCTGACGGCCGGATTCCACTCGCCCACCCCAAAGGCCGCGGTGGTGACCGTGCCGATGCTGTTGACGATGACCTGCCGCACGGTCGAAAGGTCGAGGTTCCCGTCCACGAACAGCTCGATACAGTCGTCTCCCCACGCCGGTCCGCCGTCTTCGGTCACGTTCGCGACGATGCCGTCGACGTTCGGCTCCTCGGCCCGCGCGGCCACGTAGAGCTGGCCACCGTGCACGCCCAGCCACGCCGTTGTCTGCACCACGGCTTCCGCCTGACCGGTGTTGGTCATCCACGGCCCCGTCTCCGCAGCATCCTGCCAGGCGACGTCGTCGAGCGCCCCGTCGATCTCCGGGGCCTCCGCAAGCTCCGGGATCTCCAGCGTCCTGCGCTGCGACAGATCGACCGCCGGCTCGGGGCGCACCGGCGCACTCGACCAGCTCACGTCGATGGTCAGCGTGGGCCACCCGTCGGTAGTGGTCGTCGGCTGCTGCGCGCAAGCCACGGTCACGACGAGCAGAGCTGCGAGCGCCATCGGGCTGTCACGTCCCATCGTCTCCGCCTCCGTCAGTCCGAAGTCAGGCTTGTATGCGGGTGTCCGTGCGCCTCAGCCGCCCATCTGCTCCTGCAGGTGGATGATATGATCGGCTGTTTGAGCCCGAAGAGCGTCCCAGTCGGCGCCGCTGAAGCTGCGGGCGGCCGCCACCGAGTAGGGGCTCTCCAGATCGATGCCCTGAATGTCCTCTGGAAGCTGCGGCATCATCGACGCCACCTGCGCGAGCCACGCCTCGGCGTCGGTGACATCGACACCCGCCTCACGGGCCCGCTCAATCGTCCGCTCCAGCGTGGTGATGTACCGCATGTCATCGTATCCCTCGCGGAAGGCCTCCCAGTGCAGCGTCGAGAGAAGCTGCGTGGGATCCTCGGGGCTCGGGAACGCATAGCCGAAGTCATACTGCTCAGCGTCGGTGTCGTCGAAGGGGCTGCCGCCGAATGAGTAGTACATCCACGGCACATGCACCTCGAGCGGCGACAGCCACATGAAGTACCCGTTGATGAAGCGGTTCCACTCGGGAGCGAAGAACGCCCCGCGCATGTTGTGGTAGATCCACCCATCGTCACCGGCCTCGTCCAGCATCCGGGCCAACTGTTGCCAGTCGTGGCCGGCCTGTAGCCAGCTCTCCAGCGAGTGCCCGTTGATGCACCGCACGTCGATCCACGGGTCGGACTGCTCCATGTAATCCTCCCAGCGCCCCGGCGTCATGTGCATCGTGATGTATATGCGGAAGTCGCTGGTCCTGCGGATGACCTCGGCGTAATCCAGATAGGCCGGCATCCGCCCCCGTCCGAAGACCTCATCCATGTGCGTGAGCAGGAACTCAAACTCCTCGTACTCGGCCTCGAGCTGCTTGAGCTCGGCGAAGCATCGGCGCGCCACGTTCAGCAGGTCCTCCTGCTGCGAAACCGGCTCGCCCACGCCCTCCTCGTCCAGCCCCTCATAGCCCATCAGGGCCGCGAGCCGCGGCAGGTTGTCGTAGACGGTGATCTCTCCGAAGAACCCGTGCTCGCGCCCCGCGTCGAGCATCGCACGGATGTCGTCGAAGTCCCACGTGATCGTGCCATCCTCCTGCTGCGCGAACTTTATGGCGGCGTGGCCCTTGACCATCGTGCAGCCGTGCGCGGCCATATCGGCAAACTCGGCGTGAAGCTGTGCGGGGTCGTCGACGACGCTTGCGATGCGGTAGTACATCCCGTAGCGCTTCTCACGCGGCTGCACCAGCTCGATGGGCAGCACCTCCACCGTCAGGGGTATCTCTGTCGGCTCGTGGCCTTCGGCCGAGATGCGAAGGGTGCAGGTGTACTCGCCCGGAGCCGCGTCCGCCGGGACGTGCACCAGCACGTAGATCTCCTTGAGATTGCCCTCCGGCAGCCAGAAGTTGCGCATCGGGAACAGGAACCGTGAGGTCACATCGTAGTTCTGTGGAGCCCGGCTCATGTGGTAGAGCTTTCGCTGCAGCACTCGCCGGACAAGCTGCAGCGCAATCTCCTCACGCGGGATCGTCGAATCGTAGCCGACGAGGTCGGTCGCGCTGACGAAGACCTGCGGCAGGTCCGTCGCCGCGCATATGACCAGCTGCGTCGCCTCATACTCACCGGGCGCCGCGCGCATCTCAAGCGCGGCCGGGAAGCGCTCACCAAGCGGCTCCAACGCGGGGTCGATCGTATCCACCGGGTGCCCCTGGTAGACCACGTAGCCCTTCGGTGCGTCGGGCAGCTCAAATGTGAACTCCGCCACTCGCGCCCGCATCTGCTGCAGGGCCAGCTAGTCCGGCTCCATCTCCCGCGAGAATGACGGCGGCGCCGGCGCGCCTGCCTGCAGTGCCATCAGATCGCCGACGATCGCCACCGCGCCCGACCGCTCGCCGGCCGGGCGGGCCTCGATCCGCAGCGTTCCTGACCGCAGCCCCAGCTCCAGCGGCATCGCATCGCCGTCGGCCGAGAGATTCGAGCACGTCCGCAGCGGATTGCCCTCCAGCGTGAAGAGAAGGTCTGCGCGTGCGCCTTCAGGGCCAAACGGACTGACGCCGTAGCTGCCGATGACGCGCTCATAGCCCTGCGGTATCTCGAACTCCACGTAGCCGGGCGCCCGCAGTGCCACGCCACGCGCGTACGCCCGCCGGCCGATCACCAGTGGCAGCTCCCTGTCGTCGATCGCCGTCTGCGCGTCGAGCCCCACCTGTCCGACCGACTGCTGCATCGCTGCCGGCTCCAGGCTGGTCAGCCATACTACCGCGTCGGCGCCATCCTCCGCTGCGTGGAAGCCGAGGTCTGCCGGTGGGCGGGCGACGGTCGAGAGACGCAGTTCGTCGATCGTGACGGGGCCGGGCCCAACCATAAGCTCCGCGGGTGTCTCCGTCAGCCCGTGGTCCTGCGCCGCCCTGTCCACCAGTTCACCATCGACGTAGAGCGCGATCTCAGGGCCATCCCAGGTCCCGGCGATGTGATGCCAGCGGCCGGTCGTCCAGGCCGAGGGATCGACGTCCACCCGCTGCCACTGCAGGTCATCGGCCGGCCCGCCGTTGAAGGCCATCCCCAGCCGCGTTGCGCTGATCTTGTTGACCCGCACGTAGTTGTTGTTCCCGGTCACGAACATGAAGAGGTTCACGTTCTCGGCGGCCGCCGTCTCCTCATCCCACAGCAGCCACATCTCGACTGTGCCCGCCTCGGGGTTGACCTTCCCGTCTGCGTTGTAGGTCAGTCGCTGGCCCGGCCCAGGCGCGATCGCCTGCCCGATCCGTCCGTCCGTGGTCGCCACCCCACCGTTCACGGCGACCCGCCAGTCACCCGCGCAGTAGTCAGGCTCCGGGCCCTCGTCGAAGCTGACGTAGAGCGTGGTATGTCCATCGACGGTGGTCGCGGCCGAACACACGGCCGTAGCCAGGATCGGCAGCAGGATGACGGTGGTGACGCGCATCGCAGGTACCTCCCCGATCATGTTCTCCGCCCGGCCATGCTTGAGCCGGCCGCCACAGTTTATCCGGGTATTCCGCGCGCACTCCCCCGACGCCTGCCGGACGGTGCGGGCAGGGACGCGGCAGCGGTGAGGCGAACACTCGTGGGGAGGAATCGCGCGATGCTGCAGCCGGCTGGCCACCATAGCCTCAATCAGGGAACGAGCTGGACA
>JALGTR010000294.1 GCA_029821265.1 Candidatus Zipacnadia bacterium | reverse complement strand
GCCAACTTCGTGTTCGTGTACATGGCCGTTGCGGGCTGTATGGCGCTGGGCTACTACGACCTGGTGAAGTATGCGCTGTTGACGCCGTTGTACTGGCTGATGATGAGCGTCGGGGCGTATAAGGCCTACGGGCAGATCATCGTGCGTCCGCACTACTGGGAGAAGACCGATCACGGGATCTACGACCTCGAGGAAGGCGCGACCGAGGCCGGTGACGGGCCGTGAGGGGGCGTCTGACGCGGCTGGAGGTGTGGGGCGTCTTCGCCGTGGTGACGCTGGTGGTGCTCGGCATCGGCCTGCGTGGCCGGATTGTAGAGCTTGCGGTGAACTGGGACGGCCTGTCGGCGGTGGCGCACGCGAACTACGTCTTCCGGGCCGGCGACAACGCGAACCTGGCGATGATCGGTTTCGTGCAGCCGCCGCTGCCGGCGCTGCTGCAGCTTCCGCTGGTGCTGCTGTTCCCGCCGCTGGCGACGACGGGCTTTGCGGCCAACCTCCTTGGGGCGATCTGCGCTGGAGTGACCGCGGTGCTGCTACTGGGGCTGGCGGCCGATTCGGGTCTGCCGCGGGCGTGGCGCTGGCCGCTGGTGGGGGTTTTGGTGGTGCACCCGATGGTGCTCGGGCCGGCGGCCTCAGGTGCGCCGATGGCGTTGCTGACGGCGCTGCTGCTCGGGGCCGCATGGGCGCTGCTGCGCTGGTCCCAGACTGAGGGGCTGCGGGATCTTATTGTCGCAAGCGTGCTGCTCTCGGCGGCGCTGATCACGCGCTACGAAACCGTCTTCATCGTCGTCGGGGCGCTGATCTACCTGTCGTGGAGGACGCTGCGGGACGATCGTTCGTGGAGCAAGCTCGAGGGGACGCTGATCACCTTCGGCCTGCCGATCGTCTACGTGGGGGGTATCTGGATCGTCGCCAACTGGGCGATCATGGGCGATCCGTGGCACTTCGCGCGCATGACCTTCGCCGGTGGGGGGGCGAACCCAGGAGCGATGCTCACGCAATCGCTCGAGCTCTCGCTCGCATGGTTTTTTCCGGTGCTGGCGCTGGTGTACAATCAGATGCGCGGGGTCGGTCGCCGGCCGGCACGTGCGCGCCCGATCGCGTGGCTGACGCTGACTGCCATCGTCGCGCCGGCGATCTTCAGCGGGGTGTTCGGGTCCCTGGGACCAGAGGGTGACTGGGGCCGGCTGGTGAGCGTGGTCTCGATGACACTGGCGGGTGGCTTTGCGATGCTCGTGGTGATCATCGGGGACGCGGTTCGTGGCAGAGGGACGTCAGGGCCGATTCACGGTACGATCGCCGTCGGCGCCGCGAGTCTGGGCGTCTGCGTCTGGCTGTTCGTGTCCGGCTCTGTGCCGACCGGTCCCGGAGCCGGGGCGTGGCTGGGGCGCGGGCCGCTGACGGATTCTGCAGGCGTGGAGCTTCAGGCAGCGTCGCTGCTGCGGGAGATGGAGTTGCCGAAGCAGCGCCGGCATCTGATCGCCGGATGGCCGGGCTTCGCGGTGGCGCTCTTCTCGGGCCGGACCGGCGAGATCGAGGTCGTGCGCATGGAGGAGCTCGAGGAGTACACCGACGAGTTGTGGGTCGGCAGCAGGATCGTGCTGCTTGTGGGCGAGGAGCACGGGGGAGTGCCCGAGGAGGCCGTGCTGGCGGATCTCAACCTCGGGCGAGGTCTGCGCCTGCTGCCTCGCTGGGGTGCCGGCCCGTGGGAGTGCTACGAGGTCACGCGACGTTGATCACAGATTGAGACCAACCAGAGGATCCGCGGGGCTCCTCGCCGGGAGGACGCCATGATCCGTCTGCTCAGCATTATCGGCTTGCTCGCCTGCGCAAGCTTTGGCGCGGCCGGGCAGGAGTACGGACCCGTACGTGCCAAGATCGAGGGCGAAACCACGCTCTGGACCGTGGAGACTCCGGTGCTCGAGACGATCGAGGACGCGAAGTTCCAGACAGAGCGCTACGGCCAGGACTTCACGTATGTCTTCCATGGCCTTCCGGCGGGCCCGGCGCGGCTGAAGCTCGGCTTCTGCGAGAACCGCTACACGCGCGTGGGCGAGCGCATCTTCGACGTTGAGGTCGATGGCGAGATCATCGTGAACAACTACGATATCCTCGCCCACGCGGCACCGGACGAGGCGGTTTTCGTCACCCGCGACATCGAGATCCCCGACTACGGGCCGCTGCGGGTGCGTTTTATCGCCGAACAGGATAACGCGAAGGTCAACGTGATCCGCGTGTACACCGACGACTGGGTGATGGAGACCAGTCCGCGGGATGAGACCACCACGACGCTCCAGCCTGCTCAGCGAGCCCTGCCCGCCTCGGAGGACGTCTGGGAGACGCAGCTTGGGCGGCTTGGCAGCCGGGTGGCGATCAACCCGCGTCCGCAGCAGGGCGTGTGGTGGCAGAGTCCACTGGGGCACGCGCAGTATCGAACGGCCTACTTCGACCCCGGGACAGTTGACTTCAAGCAGACGCCCGTGCGGCATATCTTTGCGGTGAAGGTCGGCGACACGGCGATCTCGCTGCCCTTCGACGACCGACTGCCGCACTTCTCGAAGATCGATCAGACTGAGACGTTGACGAAACTGAGTTACGAGGCCGCCTCGCCGGAGCTTCCGGTGGATGTGCGTTTCACCTGGGGCGCGCCGTTCTACCCGCAGGACGTGAAACTCTCGGTGGCACCCTACCTGACGCTTGAGGTCGAGGTGACGGGCAACTCACACGCGGAGGAATCCGGACAGGTTCTGATCGGTCGCTCGCTGCCGATCGGCGAGCCGATGCGGGCGTTCTCGGAGGAGGGCATCACGGGTCTGCGCCGGACGACGGAGGTCTTCGAGATCCCCTGCGAGGAGCGCTGGGTGGTCGATGACACCGAGGGGCTGCATTTCCATCCGACAGGCCTGCCGCTGGGCGAAGCGCCGGCCGACGAGACCGGCGCGCTGCGCCGCGACAGCGACGGACGTGAGATCCTGACGGTGCGCTGGGACCAGTCGATCGGCGGAATGGCGTGGGATTTCACCGTGCGACCTGGTGAGTCGAAGAGCTGCCGGATCGTGTATATCGGCTGGGTCGATGGCACGGCGCAGACGATCAACGGCGTCCCGCAGCGGTTCAAGTATCATGAGTTCTTTGATGGCCCCGAGGCCGTGGCTCGCTATGCATTCGACAACTGGGATGAGATCGAGGCGCGCTGCGAGCTTCTCGAGAGCACGGTGTCGGAAGCGACGCTTCCGGAGGCGATGGAGCAGTTTCTCGCCTTCGCCACGCACAGCTACCTCGTCAACACGTGGTGGACCTCTGGCGACGCGGGCGATTGGTTCACGGTCTGGGAGGGCTGCTGCCAGCTTCAGTCCACGGTGGACGTGGAATACAACATCGCGCCGATATACTTCCACCTGTGGCCTGAGCTTCTGCGCATGGAGCTGGATCAGTGGGCGGGTTTTGTGGAGGGCGGCGTACTCGACCATGATATGGGCGTGGGCCTGGACGTGAACGAGATGGCCTACTGGCACCCGATGGCGGTCGAGGAGAACACGAACTTCGTGCTGCTGCTGCATCAGTACTATGCGCGCACGGGGAACGCGGCGCCGGTCGAGGAGCACTTCGACACCGTTCGCGCGCTGCTGGACTACGTGCTCGCGGCGGACACTGACGGCGACGGCTTCCCGGAGCAGGGGCTCTACAACACAATCGACCAGGGCTCGGCCGCGATCCAGTACGCGCGCGACCAGGTCTATCTTGCGGTGCGCTCGATCGCGGCATGGACCGCCGGGGCGCAGATG
>JALGTR010000293.1 GCA_029821265.1 Candidatus Zipacnadia bacterium | reverse complement strand
GGCTGGATGGAGATCAAGGTTCCGCGGGCCGATCATACGCGCCCGCACATCCTTGAGCTGACGGTCTGGGGCGAGTCCGCGAGCTTCGGGCCTGTCATCAGCACCGAGGGAGGCGGCATCGGCACGGCGCAGGGAGGCGTCTGGACACCGCTCGAGCTGATCGCGGGCGAACTATCCGGCAAGGCGCAGTGGGATACGCTGAAATACCGCGTGGAGCCGGAGCAGTTCGATCCTGAGATCGTCGGCGCCGAGATCGGCTTCGGTGGGGCGGACTCGCAGATCTGGATCTCGGACGCATCGTTCTACCCGGTCGGCGAGGAGCCGGCCGGGGAGTGAGGCGCAGGGCCTACCGCATCTGCCTCCAGGCATCGATCATGACCTCAACGCGTCGCATCGTCTCGTCCGTCTCGTCGCGGATATTATCGACCGGCGAGAGGATCGTGCCCTGCGGGCCGAGCGCGTCAAGTGCCTCCTGGACCGCCGCCCGGATCTCCCCATCCGTGCCAAGTTCGACCGTCACGAACGCGTTGACGCCGCCCCACAGAGCCATGCGGTCGCCGACGGCGAAGCGCATCGCCGCCATATCCGTAGCGACGCCCTGCACTGGATCGACGCCGATGATCGCATCCACTCCGGCCTCGAGCAGGTAGGGCACGATCCCGAGCGTCCCTGAGGTCGAGATGTAGCCGAACAGCGCCCCCTTCTCGTGCGCAATCTCCACCTCGCGCTTCAGCGACGGCAGAATGAAGCGCTCGTACATCGGTGGCGACCAGAAGTCCGTCCCCTCGTACCACGCGCGCCGGATGAACAGGTCGACGCCGACCTCCAGCATCGCGCGCATCCGCTCGGCGTTCCACTCGTGGATGATCTCCCCCAGCTCCTCGACCATCTCCGGCTCATCGTGGGCGAGGAACAACAGCTCCTGCTGTCCGCACAGCCACACTCCGGCCTCGAGGCCCACGCCCATGCCGGCGCTGACCAGCAGGTCAAGCTCGGCCGCGAGCGCCTTCGCCTCCTCCGCGCGGCGGCGGAAGTCCGCCACCGCCTCATCGTGCAGGGGCCCGAGGACGTGGCGCAGTGCCTGAAGGTCCTCGCGCTCCTGCACCGGGAATCTGCGTGCCCGGGGCACGAGGTAGTCGTCCATCAGCGGCACATGCCCCGGATACGGCCAGTCCTCGGTCTCCAGGACCTCGGTCTCCAGCGTGCCCGAGGGTGTCCGGTATTGCTTGTGCAGCACGTCGGGGCCGTCAGCGACCTCCTCGCGCCACTGGCGGATCTCGACGTCATCGGGGTAGCGCAGATCGATGCCCGGCAGGTCGCGATGCTCGACATTGCGCGCCGAAGACCACGACGCCGTGGGCACCACCGGGTCGAGGCCCATCTCGACCTGCCGCCGCACGAACTCCTCGTCACTGTCGCAGCGGGCGCGCAGCGCCGAGAAGATCATGAAGCTGCACGGAACGTAGTCCACCTCGCGGCACTGCAGCGCCGCCAGCATGCGCTCTCGGCTGGTCATCCTGCGCACCTCCAGGGCCTGACTACCATGTGCGCGAGTCCTCAACCGCGACCCACTGCCCACCCTCCACGATCGACTGCTGGCTCGCGAGCCCCGGTAGGGTCATGTCCATTGCCTCGTGAATGCCGATGGGGGGTTCGGAGCCGGTCGCGATGGAATCCACGAAGTCACTGATCTCCCAGTAATCGCCGCCGCCATGGCCCGCCTGGAGCGCCTCCTCGGGCGGGTTCAGCCACCGCTCGGAGAGGAACTCCTCGGCCAGGTTCTCGAGCGGCTCCCATTCGATTCTCTCGGGAGACCGCGAGCGCAGCCAGATATGCGGCTCATCGCCCGGTCCGCGACCGGCCTCGTATGCACCGTCGGTGCCCTGGAGCGCATACCAGGTCATGTTGTGGGGCCGGTCGGAGAGCATATCCAGACGGATACGGATGAGGCCGCCACCGGACGTGCGACAGAGCGTCTCCACCGTGTCCTCAAGCTCGTAGCGCTCCCCGCGCGGGTCGCGGTAGTGGTGGCCGCTGCCCACGCTCATCACCGAGACCACACGCTGATCCATCCACTGCAGGACCGGGCCGATCGAGTGCGTGGGATAGGTGTTGCCGTTGATGCCCGTCTGCCAGCGTCGGCGCCACGTGGTCTGCTCGTTGAGCGCCTTCAGCTCGTGGATGTACGCGCCCTCGCCGAAGTACGTCTCGCCGAATAGTCCCCGACGCGCGATCTCCTTCACGATCACATTCGGCCGCATGTAGGTATAGTTCTCGGCCATCATGTACGTCGCGGTGCTCGTCTTCGCGGCGCGGACCAGTTCACGGCATTGCTCGTACGAGACGCCCGCCGGCACCTCGCTCAGCACGTGGATGCCAAGCTCCAGTGCGACGACCGACTGTGGCACGTGCAGCGGCATCGGCGTGGCGACAATGACCGCGTCGATCTCCCCACTCTCGAGCATCTCGACGTCGGAGGTGAATACCAGCCCGAGGCCAAGCTCCTCCGCGGCCTCGCGCAGCTTATCCTCCTGGATGTCGCACAGCGCGACCAGTTCGGCGGCAGGGTGGGCCTGCAGGGCCTTCACAAAGCTCGACCCTCGTCGGACCGCACCGATGATGCCAAAACGGATTGTGTCAGCAGACATGATGCAACTCCTTTTCTCGCGCTACTACGACGCCCATCGTATTCGCCCGGCGGTCGCATATGCGACAGGGATGGCGAACCCGAAGCTGGCCAGCGTGCCAATGAGGACGTGGCTCGCGCACGATTGCCCTCCCGGGTGGCCTCGCCGAACCGCTGGATCGATTTGGCGGCGACCGATCCGCTCAGACGCCTCTCTCACCACGTTGGATGAGGATCGAAGCGAGATTAGCCATTATACTTATACTGCTTGCTGATAAACGATAGCACTTATTATTCCCACCACAGCAGCACAGCCTCCAGTTCGTGCCATTTCGCCGCGCTCAGGGCCTGTGAGACTGCAGGTTGGGTAATCGAAAGCTCATCGGCCGTGGACACCTGCGTACGTCCCATCAGCGCCCGCGCGACCACCGAAGCCTGATGCGCCGTCCAGTCACGACAGAGGGAGTCGACCAGCACCATCATCGTATCGATGGTGGCCTGCACGTCGAGTTGATGCGAGCGTCTGCGCAGCCGCTCCGGCAGGGCCACGGCCAGCCGCAGGCCATCGTCCCTGAGACGCTCCAGTGCCTCGCCCGATAGCCTGAACGCCTCGCCCTGACTCACGGACAGATTCTCGTGGTCGATGAACTCCGCGCCGCCGATGCCGATCGCGATCCGCGAGTCTGCATCCGGCAGCTCCGGGTCTGCCTTGACCAGCGCCCGCATGCACAGGCCGATCCGGAGCGCCGGGGTGGGGGAGGCGACGAGCATCTGCCACGAATCGCCGGCGAAGACATCCACCACAGGCAGGCCCCCCAGAGCGTCCTCGAATGCCTCGGCGCATTTCGCGTGGGCGCTCTTGATCGCGTCCCTTACTACCGGCCCTTTCTCCATGAAGCGGCTCGAGCCCACGATGTCGCCGGAGATCACCGCGTAGATGCCGGTGTCGTCAGCCATCCGTGCCTCCCACCGCCGGATCCACTCGTCACGGTCGCTCAGAGCTGGTGGTAGTCGAGGTCCAGAATCGTCGCCATGCGGCGAACCAGCTCCGTCTCATCGCCGAGGCACAGCACGAGATGATGGGTGCCGCCAAGCTCGCTGTATCGCCGCAGGAACGTGCGCAGATCGCAGTCCATGGGCCGGATCCAGAAATGCGGAACG
>JALGTR010000057.1 GCA_029821265.1 Candidatus Zipacnadia bacterium | reverse complement strand
GTGAGGTCCGCCCCCGCGACCTCGCCACGCTTCCGGGCCAGCTCACTCACGCGCTCGGTGGTGAAGTCGAACACCGTGGCCGGGTTGAGTTCATCCACCTGGCCAGTGGCGGTGCACCAGAGCGTCTCCTCGTCCTCGATGGTCAGCTCCGGCTCCTGCGATGGGGCGTCAACACCGGCGTGTTTGTTGAAGAAGCCGTACATGGCCTCACGGTTCTCCTGGTGGAAACCGTGGCTCCGCGGCCCGATGAACATCTCCACGTTGTCCTCGGCGCCGAGAAGGCCCCAGAAGTGGCGCAGGCGCTCGTAGGTGTCCTCAAGGCCGCGGGCGTCGAAGTAATCGCGCTCCTGGCCGAGTACCATCAGGGGGCGCGGCGCCTGCAGCATCAGCAGGTCGCCCATCTCCATGCCGAAGCTGAGGGCGAAGGGAGGCTGCTGCTCGGCGTCGGCCGGAAGCTCGTTCTCAACATTGCGGCGCCAGGTGGTGATGTAACAGGAGGGGGCCGCCATGGCGAACTGCGCGTCTGGCTGCCAGGCGCCGAGGGCGGCGATCAGCAGCGTGGTCATCGTGCCACCGCCGGAGTTGCCGGTCAGGCCGATGCGGCCGGCATCGACCTCCTCGCGGTCGGCGAGATACTCGAGCGCCCGAACACCATCCCACGCGCGCCAGGAGCCGAAGAACTCGCCCGCGAGGATCTGTTGACGACCCATCCAGTTGTGCTCGCGGGTGCACGGGCCGATGACTGAGCCGCCCTCCCCATCGGGCGCCTGCATGCGCTCGCCCTGGCTGATCGGGTCGAAGATCAGAACCACGTAGCCCTTGCGCGCGAGCCCCTGGGAGAATGACTGGTAGGCCGGCTCTGCCTTACCGCCGACGGAGTGTCCGCAGACGCCGAGGACGGCCGGCGCGGGGGCATCGAGGTCGTGGGGCAGGTAGAGGTTGGCGGTTACGGGGAAGTTTGGCCGGCTCTCGAAGATGATCTTCTCGATCGAGTATTCGTCACGATCGAGCGTCGCCACGGTGCGGGCATTGAGCGGGGTCCTGCGCGGGCGCCTGCCGAAGACCTTGCGCAGCTGCCTGCGGAGGCGCTCCTGGTACTCGAGCGCGGCCTTCTTCGAGCGCATTGCCAGGATGGTATCGCGATTGTCCTGACTGATGGCGCGGATTCGGCGCACGAGATACTCCTGCATGACGCGCGGGAAGCGGTTGAGCGAATCCATCCGAGATCCCTCCGGCGGGCAAGAACGCGCGGCGTCCGTGCAGTATCTGGCACGATGAAGCCCGTATTCGCCGTCGACCGCGCAAGGGCCTCCGCCCGGGTGCGTGGGAAACTGGTGTGAGATTCGGAGGCGCTGGCACCTCTGTTAACGGGAGACCATCATTCGAGATTGAACTCGGCGAGGAGGGGAGCGTGGTCGGACGGGCGCTCGGCGCGGCGTGGTTCGAGGTCGATCCACGCGCGTAAGGAGACCTCGGCGAGGGATTCGGTGGCCATGATGTGATCGATGCGCCAGCCGTGGCCCTCGTCCATCGCGGAGGGACCCCGGTAGTCATAGAAGGTGTACTCGCGGGCGTCGGGATGATGTCTGCGAAAGACGTCCACGAAGCCCCATGAAGCAGTGTGCGCGAATGCGGCGCGAGCGTCCGGGTGGAAATCCGCATGGCCCTCGTGCCGTTCAGGCTCCCAGACATCGAGGGGTGTGGGCGCGACGTTCATGTCTCCGACCCAGAGGAGGCGCTCGTCGGGCGACCAGTGGCGCGCGAAGAAGCTGCGAAGCCGCTGGAGCCAGTCGAGCTTGTCGCGAAAGGCCTCAGAGGCCGGATCGCGGCCCTGCGGTACATAGGTGTTGACGACGGGCAGGCCGCTGATCCTGACGGCGATCAGGCGTGCGGGGTCGGCCGGCCCGCCATCGTCGAAGCCCACAGTGAGAAGCTCCATCGGCGCGCGAGATGCGATGGCAACGCCGTTGTACGACTGCTGGCCGCCGTGCACGACGAGGTAGCCGAGATTCTCGAATGGTTCGCGCGGGAAGTCATCATCGGCAACCTTGGTCTCCTGCATCGCGAGAACGTCCGGATGCTGGCGCTCGATGAACTGCTCGATGATGGGGAGACGCGCTCGGACTGAGTTGACGTTCCACGTCGCGATGCGCATGAGCAGGCTCCTCTGCAGGGCGCCATACGGCGCTTCGACGCGCGCCACGGCGGTGCCGGGCACACGCCGGGGTTGACCTTCGGGCTCCGGTGGAGCGTGCTGGACTTTCAGGCACGCAGTTCCGCGCGACGCCCGGGCGGGCCTCTATCGGCGGGCGAAAGGGCAGGTGGGGGAGCGACCGGCGAAGAAAGCGCAGTCGTCGTCGGCAGAAAGCGCCTGACGGGAAGGGAAGGTCGCTATGCAGATAGGGTTTGGCGCAGCGAACATCACTCCGAGCTACGGGATGGAGCGGCCTGGCGGCACGGGGAAGGCATATATCCAGGGCATGCATGACGAGTGCCTGGCCAGCACGGCGTACATCGGCGACGGCGAGAGTGCGATCGCGATCGTGGGCCTGGACACGCTGTCGGTTCCGCACTCGGTGGTGGATGCAGCACGGGAGATCATCCAGGAGGCGATCGGGCTGGGGCCCGACGCAGTGATGGTGGGGGCGTCTCACACGCACTCTTCCGGGCCGATCGCGGCAGGGTTCATCAGCGCGATCAACCGGGACTACGCAACGCACGTCTCGCGGCAGATCGCGACGGCGGTGATCGACGCTCACAGGCGTGCGGAGGAGCTGATGATCGGTATCGGCACGGGTGAGGCCTGCGGCGTTGCCCATCCGCGACGCTGGAGGCTGACCGACGGACGCGTGGTGAGCCACCCGCGCGGAGAGTTCCGCGAGCTGATCGCCGAGGCGGAGTGTGAGCAGGACGAGACCGTCGGCGTTGTGGGCGCAGCGGACGCCGACGGGCGGCTGCGCGGGTGCATCGTGCACTTCGCCTGTCACGGCACGACCGGGCTGGGTGTGGGCGGGCTGGCGTCCGCGGACTGGATCCACTTCCTGCGAACGACGCTGAAGGGGATATTCGGCGATGACTTCGGTGTGGTCTTCGTCAACGGTGCGTGCGGGGACATCACGCAGATGGACAACCTCGCTGAGCCGGATTTCGTCCAGAGCGGGCCGATCGCCGCGCGGCGCGTGGGGATGACCGTCGCGGGCGAGGCGCTGAAGGTCCTCGTGCAGATGGGCTTCGAACAGCAGATGCCCGTCGCAGGTCGACGGAGGGTCATCCACCTGCCGGCCCGGGAGATCACCGACGACATGCTGCAGTGGGCGCGTGAGCACCTTGAGAGCGAGGAGATGGTGGAGGGGCGCTGGTTCCCCAATCGCGTCTGGGCTCGCGAGTGGATCGAGCTGGCGAAGATGAACGAGGAGGAGCCCGAGATCCCGGCGGAGCTGCAGGCGCTGACGATCGGCGACGCGGCGTTCGTCTCGAACCCGGCGGAGTTCTTCAGTCAGCTCGCGGCGCAGATTAGGCGCGGCAGTCCATTCGAGCCGACATTCGTGGTCTCACTGGCGAACGGATCGGTCGGCTACGTGGGCCCCCGGGACGCCTACGCGGAGACCTACCTGCCCGCCGAGGACGTGCCCTTCACCGGTGGCTATGAGACGACGCCGGCGCGTTCGTCGAAGGTCGCGCCGGGCGGCGGGGAGCAGATCGTCGAGGCGAGCATCGAGCTGCTTGACGCGATGCGTTAGCGGAAGCGAGGTTGCAGGCGAGCGACGATCGGCCTCACTGCTCCCCGGTGGTCAGGCCGGCCTGGCGGCAGAGCCAGTCCCAGCGGTACGTTCCCCACTCCGGAGGGATCGCGTGGCCCATCGACGGGAAGACCAGCATCTCCTTGGGGCCGCTCAGCACGTTATACGCGGAGTAGACGGTCATCGCCGGACAGGTCCTGTCGATCAGGCCGACCATCACCAGCGCAGGGCCATCGAAGAGGCGCGCGAAGTTGACGGCATCGAAATACGGGGCCACCTGCGCGACCGGATCGTCCGGCTCACGGCCGCGCAGCAGGCCCGGCCAGCCGCTGGGACGCCCATGGAAGACGCCCGTGTGATCGCACATCGCGGGGACGTTCGCCGCCAGCCCGATGACGCGGTCATCGAGCCCGGCGATGATCAGCGACAGCCCTCCAGCCTGGCTCGAGCCGGTGCAGAACACGCCGCCTCCATCGTATTCCGGCCGCGAGGTGAGGTAGTCGATTGCACGAACGCAGCCGAGGATGACGTGGTAGAAGTAGTAGGTTTCCCGGCTCTCGCTGCCGGCTCGCTGATAGCCGCTCAGCGGGCCTTCCCGGAGCTCGGTGGCTCGCTCGGGCGAGATCTCGGGGTCGAAGTCATGGTGGATGATATGCATCGCGAGGAAGCCCCGCTGGGCGCCAGCGATCGCTCTGCTCGGGGTGGCAGGACCGACTCCGGCGGCCGTAAACTCGATCAGCGCCGGGGCGGGACCACCGCCGTCGGGAACCGCGAGCCAGCCATGGTTGCGGCGACCGTTGACGTTGGCGAGACTGACCTTGTACAGCGCTGAAACGCCCGCGGGCGCGTTGCGCTCCTCCACGCGGGCATCCATCGGGATCGCCGCCAGGAGCGCCTTCTGCGCGTCCCACCACGCTACGAAGTCGGCGGGCATCGTGGCGGTCGGCTCGATCTGCTCGGGGTCAAACGCTGCTCCGGCCAGCGCGGAGAGCTCTTTCTCCCCCGCGGCCACCGTCACTGCGCAGCGCACGACGCCGGGTCGATCGAGGGCGTAGCGGATCGTGGCCTCGCCGTCGCGGATCACCGCCGTGCCCTCATCGAGCAGCGCGGCGCCGTCGAGCGTGAGCTGATAGCTGGCCTCGCCGGCAAGGGGGCGTTCGCCATCGGTGAGTGAGACAAGGAACACAGCCTCCTCGCCGACCGAGTACAGCCAGCTGTCACGGTCCTGGACGACCGTGAGCGTGGGATTCGGGGCGTCGGCGACGTCCTGCGCCTGGGTGCAGCCGGTCAGCAGGACGAGGGTCAGAATGCAGGCGAACAGCTCCGCGCGCATGGCGTTCTCCTCTTCGGTGTGGTCCTCGGGCGACAGTGGTCGCGGGTTGGTATCGGCTGGATTCTTCGCCGGGAGAGGTGGCCGCACCTCCGCCGTGGCAACTGGCGGAAGCCTGGAGGAATCATTGCCGCGCGATCTGAACATTCGCGACGGCGGAGCCGTTTGCAGAATGGGAGGACTGTCGCAGGAGAGACCTCCACAGGGCGCCCGGGGGATGGGGCGCTACGAATCTTTGACGCATCTGCTCGGCGAGTTACAGCTCGCTCGAAGCAGCCTCCCGCGGCCCTGCATCGCCCTCCGGTGCAGGGCCGTGTACGTGTACGGGAGGGGAAGGGACATCCGCGGGCAGGTCGAATGCTCAATCTGGCCATGAGACGTGAGAGCCAGGGAGAGGGTACAATGGGCAGGGCGATGAGAATCGCGATCCTCGCACTGACGATTGCGATGGTCGGCCTGATCCTGGGCGGCTGTTTCGGGAGCAGCTTCCTGATCGACAAGGAGCAGGAGGTCGAGATCGGCCAGCAGGCCGCGCAGGAGTTTGATCAGGAACACCGGGTTGACCGCACCAGTGATCTGGCCAGGTGGTTCCAGCGGATCGGCAATCGAGTCGCAGCTGCGGCGCAGCCTCCGGACTATCCGTATGAGTTCGCGATCGTGCGTGAGGACGTCAACAACGCGCTGGCGTTCCCGGGCGGTCCGATCTACATGTATGAGGGGCTGATTGACACGCTGGGGCGTGACGAGGACCAGGTGGCATGGGTCATCGGACATGAGGTCACCCACGTTCGCCAGAAGCACGCCATCCGGCGGATCGAAAGTCAGGTCGGAGCGCAGCTGCTGATCCAGTGGGCGCTCGGTGAGGGAACCGGTCGGGATATCGCCGGGCTGGTGGCCGGACTGGCTCTGCAGCATTACAGTCGCGAGAACGAGCACGAGGCGGACAAGCTTGGGTGCCGATGGGCGGCAGGCGCGGGCTATGACCCGACGGCGGCGATTCCTGTGCTGGAGACGTTCGCTGAGATCGCTGGTGACGCCCCGAGCGACTTCGAGATCATATGGCTCAGCCACCCGGCCGGCGACGAACGGGTCGAGGCAGTCAAGCGATACCTCGAGCGCGAGAACCTGAGCGGCCAGTACTACCGTCCGTGAGCTATCCGGGCGCGATGTAGTTGAAGCACCCCGCGCCGATGCGCGGCTGTGACGGCGCAATGTCATCCGGCAGTTCGAGCGGCCTCGAAGCGACTTCGGGGCCGCTCTTTCCCCTGCGGATCACGATTTTGCGGAGCTGTGAGGCATTGTCGGGCTCGGGATGGTCGACGCGCCAGTAGTTGCCACGGGTCTCCTCGCGCTCGAGCGACGCCAGGGCGACGAGGCGCGCGAGGGTGTGCAGGTTCTGCGCCTCAACCGCGTGGCGAATGTCCTCGCGGCTTGCGCCGCCGAGGTCAGCGAGCCTGGGCGTGAGGGCGTCAAGCTCCTCAAGCGCGCGGGTGATCGACGTCCCCGTCTTCACCGGGCCGATGCCGCGCCACGCGATCTCCCGGATGCGCTGCAGTACCGGTGCGGGGTCGGCGGTGCCGCGCAGGAGCCGCTCGATCTGCGCGCAGGCCCCGTCGATCCGGTCATCTACGCCCGCGTGGTCCGTGCGATCATCTCGCCGATCGGCCTGGCCTCCCACCTCGAGCGCTCCGGCCAGACAGTCTGCGAGGGCGCTTCCGCCGAGGCGTCCGGCGCCGAAGAGCCCCCCGGAGACCTCGCCGGCGGCGTACAGGCCACCGACCTGCGGGCTCTGGTGGTTCGAGGGATCGATGGCGACGCCTCCGAGGAAGTAATGCGCGTGGCCGAGCCCGAGCAGCTCTTCGCGCATCTCCTCTCCGCGCTCGAGAATGTCGCGGACACGTTGTGACGGGTAGCCGAAGCTGATGAGTTCGAGGTCTACGAGCTCCGCGCCGGCCCCATACGCGAGCGCGAAGCCATCCCCCGTTGTGCCGTCGGGGTTGTCGGTGCGTGCATAGAGACAGGCGCCGCCGCCCGTGGCGAGGATGACCATACCGGCGCGGAAGATGGTAGGGCGGCGGGCCTTCAGGGAGACGGTCGCCACGCCGTCGATCACACCGTTGCGGGAGACCAGCAACTGCGTTGCCATGTGATCGCAGAAAAAGCGCACGCCGCGCTCGAGCGCCCTGTCGCGGATGCGGTCCAGCACGGACTGTCCGGAGTCCCTGCCGCGATAGGACCAGCGGATGACGCCGGGCATTCCCTCGGCGGCGGGCCGTGGCTCGTCGAGCTCCACCCCCAGCAGGCGGAGGCGATCGAGCACGGTCGGGACGCGTCGGGCGAGGCCGCGGATCGCGTCGAGCTCTCCCAGCCAGCCCCCGGTCTCGTGGATCTGCCGCACGAGCTCGTCCTCATGCTCGCTGAGCGCCCAGGTGATATCACCGTACGCGCGCGTCGTGCAGTTCGGCGTGGCTGGAGGCATCTTCGAGACACAGCAGACGCTGCGCTCCCGGCTGTCGGTGGCCTCGGCGGCGGCGAGCGCGGCCATCATGCCGGCCGCGCCAGCGCCGAGTACGACGACGTCAGAGTCAATGATCTGTCGCTCAGGCATCAAGTATCTCCCCGTGTTGGGTGCTCAGTCCATGAGATTGTAGCGCTCGGATTTCGCCGGCAGGCGCGGGATGTCGCTCGGAACAGGCCAGCCCGGCGAGAGCGCGACCGAGAGTCCGCCGCCGGTGAGCATGGCGCTGAGCGCCACGCCTGCGATCGAAGCGTCCGCTGTGGGCAGCGGTCCGTTGACGGTCAGCAGATCGCCATCGACAGCCAGCGAAAGCAGTGGCTCATCGTGCGGTCCGGCGGAGATCAGGGTCACGAAGCGCACGGTGGATCCGGTGCCGACGGATGCGACGCGCTCGAACTTGGTGAGCGGCAGGTCGGCGTAGGGGTAGGCGCCACGCGCGAACTCGTCATCCCAGCTTGCGTTTGTCCACTGGCGGGTCTCAACTGTCGCGGAGGGCTCGAACTGCAGATGCATCGTCGCGCCCTTCTGGGCGCAGGTGAGCAGTCCGGGCTCGACGCTGACCGCGCCGAGCATGTTGAGCTGGCAGCGAAGCTCGGGAACGTCCTGAAGCGCGTTGACCTGATCGACGATCAATGCGCCGGCGCCTGAGAGCCAGAAAATGCTGCGGAGCCAGTCCACGCCGGCGTAGCCCACGAGCGCGCTTTGAACGAGCGTGAGGTCGCCGTCGGTCTCCTCGGTCAGCAGCGCGCATAGCGGCGGCGGGAGGGCAAGCTCGCCGTCCTCGCCGATGACCAGCAGCGTGTTGTGATCCTGCGGACCGACCTCGCGACCGGAGTATGCCGCCTGGGCGCCCGTCTCGCCACTGGGCTTGCCGTAGCCGTTGTCCACCAGCCAGAGGCGCTCGGCGGCGGTGTATCGGATGATCGCGTTCTGATCGTAATGCACGTGGCTGCCGACGGAGTATCCGTCGAGCAGCAGGTAGGCGTCCTGGGGATCGAAGCCGTCGCGAAGCGCGATCTTGTCGTAGAGGTAGGGCAGAGGGAACTCCGGCGCGGCCTTCTCATGGACGTGCTGCTCGAGGGGGACGACGTCGGCGACCGGGGGCGGTGCAGGCTCTTCAGGCGCGACGCGGCACGACCCGGGCAGGTCGGGCGATCCGGGCAGGCTCACCTCGTCGGTGCCGGGCACCGCGTTCATGATCTTCTCGGCCCACCACTGCAGATCGGGGGCCTGCAGATGGCCGGCAATGACCTCCAGCAGGGTGGCGATGCCCCCACCACCGCTGATCGGGGCGCCGGCGTCGCCGAAGTCGCTGGGCCAGCCGATGTTGTCGGTGGTCGCGACGATGTGATGCGCGAGGCCCTCCATCACGCGGTTATCGCGGTAGGTGTACACGCCATTGCGGAAGTCCCAGATGAGCTTGTGGCGGGGGACGATCCACTGGTAGAGGTTCGCGTCTTCGAGGTGCTTGACGCGGTCCTCGATCGGGCCGGTGAAGACCATCTCGGCCTCCGCGAGGAAGTCCTCGGCATCGTCGATATCGTAGTAGTCCCCAAAGTAGCGGCCGCCCATGAATGTGCTGAGAGCGGCGAATGTGGTGTGATTGTGTCGCAGGGCGCCGGGCCGGGGATTGTGCGCCCGCAGGTGACCCTCGCACATGCGAGCCGATGAGAGCAGGAAGTTGGTGATAATCAGGCGCTCCTCATCGCTGAAGACGTCATACTCCTCGAGCAGGTCCCAGTACATGATCTGAGAGTAGACGGCGAAGTCGTAGTCGGCGAGGTAGCTGGCGCCGTCCGGGAAGTTGCAGTGATACTCCACCAGTGACAGGGTGAGCTGGCGGAACAGGCGCAGGTAGCGCTCGTCGGCGGTGTAGAGGAAGAGGCGGGCTGCCATCGTCGCGGCCGCCATCGGGTGGCGGTTATAGTAGTCCTTCTCGACGCCGCCGCAGTCGAAGCATTCGGCGAGCCAGCGGCCGTAGGCCTCGACGTCCTCGATCTCCCGGTAGTCGAGCCCGTGGGCGCGGAAAGCGACCTCGGCGAGGCGGTGCTTCCACTGCTCCCAGGTGCCGAGCCGCTCGCGCATCTCCTCGGATGGGTGTATCTCCAGCACCGGGTCGACGAGTAACGAGCGGCCCCGCGAGACGATGCGTTCGCGCAGGCAGTCAAGGGCCTGCTCGTAGTTCGTCTCGTCTGCGCAGAAGTGCAGAACGTTGTGGGCCAGGCCGGCGATGTTGTGTACCGTCCGGATCATCCAGCCGCCGGGGCCGGGGAAGCGGCGGTCAGCGTCGAGCCAGCCGCGGTCGCAGAGCGTCGCCGCAGCCGGGTTCTCGTGGGCGCCGCCGAGGATGATCGCGTGCGAGGCGGCGAGGTCGAGCAGGTCAAACTCGGTGCCTGAATGGACCTCCGGGGCGGGGCCGCCCCTGCTGCGGATGATCTCGCAGATGGCCCCCGCAACGTCACAGAGGGGGCCGTCGGGACCTACGAAGATCACGGCTTTAGAGACCGTCTCGATGGCCAGCACGGTGGCCAGAAAGCGTGGTTTGAGACGCCTGATGTCGAGCGCGGGGACGGCGAACATGCCCGTCTCCCGCAGGTGCGTGTCGAGGGCCCGCTCCCCCTCGCTCTCAAGGATCGCGCGCTCCCTGTCGTCGAGATCGACGATTGTCTTCACGCGCTTGGTCCACGCCGGGTGCTCCCCGGTGTGCTTGCGTAGGTTTAGGCCATGCTTTTCGTAGAGCGGAACCAGTTCGTCTACGGAGAAACTCATCCTTGTGCCTCCAGGTCGATCTCGTCGCTCATCTGGTCGATCTTGCGGACGTAGGCATCGATATCGAAGTTGCGCTCGAGGCCGGTGCAGCTCATCCAGCGGACCTTTCCGAAGATCGCGCGCTCCTTGAACGGCTGGTCGTGCTTGCCGAAACACCACGCGAAGCCGCCCCAGGAGTTGGGGTCCCGGCCGTCCAGCTCATACCTGTTGTTGAGCCATGCCATGAGTGCGTGGGCGTCCGAGGGGGCCTCAGTCCACTCGATAATCTTCTTGCCCCAGTACATGCGCATGTAGTTGTGCATCTTCCCGGTGAGGACCATCTCCATCTGAGCCGCGTTCCAGTATGCATCATGGGTGCGGGCCTCTTCAAGCTCCGCGGCGGAGTACGTGTGGTGGCGCTCGTCCGAGGCATGCTCGGAAAGCGTGTGCAGGGCCCAGTCAGGGAGCGCCTCGAGCTGATCGCCGAGGGCGATCATTAGGTTGCGCAGACGCTGTGCGGACAGGGCGGATACCTCCGCGAATGGCGTCGACGCGCCGCGTGGAGATCGCGCACACGGCCTACCGCTCGTTCAGATCGGCCCAGAGGTTCTCCAGCCTCAGAAATGCCACGTGCCGAATGACGCGGGCTCGACGAAGCCGTTGATGACCTGCGACCACGAGGACAGCTCTCGGTGGGGTCAGCGCTGTCGGCAGATGTTCGCGCGGATGGTGCTGCCGCGGGTCGGCGTCTGCCAGCCCAGTGCTGACCACGGAAGCGCGATCTCGAGGTTCCAGAAACCATCGCCCGTGAGTGTGGCCGACTGCCAGTCGGTGTTCCACGATGTGTCGGCGTCCACATCAACGTGCTTCGCGTCCCATCGTACGTTGGCCGGGTTGACGATCAGATGATGGTACGGATCGCCCTCCTCCCGCTGCAGGAAGACGTCCACGCTGTCGCCGAGCCAGATGCTGTCATCGCGGTTGCTGCCAACGATCTCCAGCTCGTTCATCTTCGGCTCCATGCAGCGCACTGCGATATACAGCGCGCTATCGTCGTATGTGACGTGCACGATGGTGGTGGCCTCCACCTCGCCCTGCATGGCCATGGTGCCGACGACCGGCTCGAGCTCCGTGGCGTAGGACCAGGCCTCGTCATCACGATGGCCGTCGATGGTCGGGGCCATGCGGGCGGGAATGCGCCTGATGGTGGCCTCGCGGCGCAGCAGGTTCGCCTGCTGCTCGGCCTGCATCCGCTCGCGTGCCCGCCGCCAGATCGCGTCCGCATCGATCGTCATCGGCTCGTCGGCCTCGAGCTTGCGGCGCGCCGCGACGACGGCCTCCTCGAGCCCCGGCGGGATGTCGGTGTCTGTCCACCAGTTCATTCGCTCGCTGTAGAGCCAGACATAGCGATCGGAGGTCTTCAGCGACCAGTAGACGTTGTGCTCGAACCACTGGCGGCGCTCCTCGGGCGACATGTAATGCCCTTCCACCACGCGGGGGCGCAGGCCAAAGATCTGATCGACGTACAGGGCCTGTGAGGCGAGGACGTGCTGACGGTACTTCGGCCAGTTCTCGCGGGCGATGGCTCCGAGCGCGGTCTGCTTCATGTAGTGGTAGACATCATAGTACTGCGCGCGGTCATGGTAGTAGTATGCCGGCTCGTTGCCGTCGTTGAGCAATGTCCCCGGGTCGATGGCGTCAAGCATCCCGTTGATGAACGCGCCGTAGAGGCCGTAGTGGTAGTCGCGCAGGATCTCATCGGCTTCCTGCTCGGTCCTGGCCTGCGCGGCGTCTTTCAGTCCGCCGACCGTGGTGAGAAAGAACGTGTGGACGACCGGATCGTCCATCTCCGCCTCGATGGCGTCGATGAACTGTGCGCCGCGCTGGCGGACCTTCGCCTGGAACTGGTCGAAGGTGTATTCGTCCGCATGCGGCTGCGAGGGGTAGTGCCAGGGGTTGTCTCCGTAGGGCTCGGCGTCGAAGCACACGCCCTTGCAGCGGCCGATGGCTGCGGCGCGAGCGACCAGTGCGACGTTCTCGAGCACGATCTCCCAGTCCTCGTCCGAGAACCAATCCATCTCGCTGGCAGCGTACATCATCAGGAAGTTGTCGGTGAAGCGGTCCCAGTCGATGGCCCGCAGGGCTGCCTCCTCTTCGGGCGGCAGCTCGTGTCGGACTGGTCTGAAGATCTGACCGAGGGGGCTGATGCGCATCAGGAGGCCGTCAAAGGGCCGCTGCTCCATCTCGCGGATGTGCTCGGCAACGAAGCTGGGCTTCGGGACGTCCCAGCCATACTCAAGGAGTATCTTCTCCGGCGGCCCGGCATGCTGAGCGGAAGCGGCCAGTGGCAGGCTGACAGCAAGCGTGATGACTGTCAGGGGCAGTACGCGCGGAGACATGATCGGCTCACCCCGCAGTTGAGGCGGTGGCGCCCGCCGTGCCCGGCGGGCGTGCTCGAGCGCTCCAGCCATCAGCGGCGTCTGCCGCGAGTGAACAGCAGGACGCCAAGGCCCATTACGATGCCGATGAAGATCAGGACGTTCGGCAGTGGATCGCCGGGCAGGCCGGGACCTCCACCGTCGCCGGGCGTGGCATACCATATCAGGCCGGCGCCGAGGGCGCAGACGCCGAGGAGGGCGGTGGTCCAGATGAATATCCACTGGAACGCAGACGCGGCCGCCTCCCAGTCGAAGATCGGCGCGCGCGCAGGACGACGCGAGTCGGGAGTTTCGCCCATGCGGGTCTCAAAGTGATCGGCGAGGTCATCGAAGGCGCGGTCAAGCTCCCCCTCAAGTTCGCCCTCGCGGATCATCGTTATGAAGAAAGGGCTGAAGGTATTCGGGTAGCGGCTGAAGGAGGTCGCGAGCGTGTGGCCCATCTCCACGTCCTCCTGAACCTGCTCGAGAATCTCCCTGAGGAACGCGTTCTGCGTCTGCGCGCGAAGAGTCTCGAGTATCTCGAGGATGTTGATATCAGCCTTCGTGAGGGTGGCAAACTGCCTACACACCATCGCGAGGTCGGCGTTCGTCACCTGTCCCGTCTCAGCAGCCATGGGCAATCACCACCCTGCATCTTCCGCCTCCGCAGCCACGATACCTTCCGGGCAGAAGCTCGTGGAGCCCGGCCAGCGAGGATGATCATCCCCGTCAGGGAGGTATTCGCGGGCCGTACGTCAAAACCTCGACGGGCTCTGCATTCTGTTTTGGCCGAAAGGTTGCCTGGACGATGGACCACGTGCGCGCGGTGCTGCTGCACCCGGCCGAGATGACAACTGACGCAATGCTCAACCGCCATGGCGTGCAGCAACTGATCGAGCAGGAGGGCATTCCGCTGGCGGTCACCACGCCGGGGGAGGTCAGCGGTTTCGACCTCGCCGCGGGCGATGTACTCGTCGCGGCCGAGTGCGAATCGTTCTCGACGCGGGAGGAGGAGGCGATTGTCGCACTGGCCGATGATCTACCGCTCGTCTGGTGCGGGCTGCCGCGCGAGGATGCGTCGCCGGAGCTTCTGGCGATGCTCGGGATCAGCGACGCGGAGTACAGCCGCGACGGGCTGCTTCGGCGGCTCTCGCTGCAGGACCACGCGGTCACGCGCGGCCTCGGGCGCGAGCATGAGGCGCGGCTGAAGCTCAAGCACGTCGCGCACCTCGGCGGCCAGACGCGGATCGAGGGCTGCGAGGCGATGACGATCAGCCTCATGGACGGCACGAAGCTCGGCCCGGGGCTGGTGCTGGCCGACGAGCGCCCGCGCAGGGCGGTCTTCGCCTTCCCGCTCGGCCTGTTCTTCGCGGTAACCACCGGCCGGCACATCGACATCCGTAGGGATGCCGAGTGGCTGGACTGGCCCGTGATGGCCTACATCGATGTGCTGCGCAGGGTTCTCCGCGAGTGCCTGCGCTGGGCGGCGCCGGAGGCGTCCCTCGTGCGGACACGCTACTGGCCGACGGTCGATGGCGAGCATCCAGCCGGCGTGATGTCGCTCACCCACGACCTGTGCGGCTACTCGGAGGCCGGTGTGCGGTGGATCTGCGAGGTGTGCGAGGAATACGGCGTACCGACCACGTTTTTCGATATGCCGCCGATCCGACTGGACGCCGGGGAGGTCGGTGATCACTGCATCGCACTGCACGTGAGCGACGACACCCCGCAGGAGGCGATCGACGAGGGCCTCCGCGAGCTACGGGAGCGTCACGGGCGTGAAATCATCGGCTGGCGGCGGCATGGGGCCACGAGGATCGAGAGCTACCCGGACATCTGGCGGCGGATCCGAGGCGCCGGCATCGGGTGGTCGAACACGTGGCCGACGCAGAGCCACCCAAACCGCGCGACGTGCAGCCCCTGCGGTGTCGCCTGCCGACTCCCGTACGATATCATGGACCTCGAGACCGGCGAGCGCCTCGACCTGCTGGAGCTGCCGATCTTCGACACGGACGATGCCGACCGGCTGGCGGCGATCGCATACGGAATGCGGCTGACGTGGGAGCAGTTCGCGGAGGTGGTGGAGCGGCGGCTGGATCACGCCGCAAAGCACGGCGGGGTCGCCGGCTATCTGCTGCATGGCTGGACCGCGGGGGCGGCGACGGAGGCGGGGCGAAACGCAGGCGCGGCCGACGCCCGGCGGATGATGACGCATATCATCGAGCAGGCGCGCGCACGCGGTATGGCGATCATGGATGGAGACGAGATGTACCGCTGGTGGACGTTCCGACGCAACTGCCGGATCGAGTTTGGGCCGGACGGACCGGAGATCATCCGCCCGGACGAGAGCCGGGAGATCGAACTTGAGGTATTCCCGCCATTGAGCACCGAGACCTGAGGAGGACGCACAAAGATGCAGGGAAAGCTGGCAATTGAGGGCGGTACACCCGTTCGCACACGACCCTTCCCGCCGCAGAAGAAGGTCGGGAAGGAGGAGCTCAAGCAGCTCGTGGATGTCATCTATTCGGGGAACATGAACCGCTTCGGTGGCGGCGAGAAGGTCGATCAGTTCGAGGAGGAGTTCGCCGCGATCCACGGCCGCAAGTACGGCATCGCGAGCACCTCCGGAACGGCCTCGATCCACGTCGCAGTGGGCATGATCAACCCGAATCCCGGTGACGAGATCATCACCGGTCCGATCACCGACATGGGCTCGATCGTGCCGATTCTCTACCAGGGTGCGATTCCGGTCTTCGCCGAGGTCGATCCCTACACGTTCAACATGGACCCCGCGGATATCGAGGCGAAGATCACCGACAGGACCGTCGCGATCATGGCGATCCACCTGTTCGGAAACCCGTGCGACATGGACGCGATCATGGAGATCGCGCGCAAACACGACCTGCCCGTGATCGAGGACTGCTCACAGGCCCATCTGAGCGAGTACAGGGGCGAGTTGGTGGGGACGATCGGCGACATCGGCTGCTTCTCGCTGCAGCAGTCCAAACATATTACCTGCGGCGACGGTGGCATAACGATCACCGATGACGACGAGTACGGCATGCGCGGACGGCTCTTCATGGACAAGGGCTGGCACCGGGCGCAGTACGGGCCGCGTCAGTACGAGGTCTTTGGGCCGAACTACCGCATGAACGAGCTGTCTGGAGCGGTGGCGCTGGCGCAGACGCGGAGGATGCACGAGATCATCGACACCCGGCGGGCGCGCGGCGAACTGCTCACGGAGCTGCTGAATGAGCATGACAGCCCGTACGTGAAGCCGCAGAAGATACTTGATGGCTGTCGCGGGACCTACTGGCAGTACGGGATGCGCGTGGAGCCGGAGGCCCCATTCACCCCCGGGGAGTTCGCGCAGGCGCTGAGTGCCGAGGGCGTCAGTTGTGGCGCTCACTACATCGGCAAGCCGATCTTCCTCTGCCACGACGCGCTGCGCAACAAGCGGCTGTTCGGCGACTCGGACTACCCGTTCGACCGCGCCAGCCGGGAGGTCGTCTACGACGAGACCACCACGCCGCGGACGCAGGAGGTCCTCGATCGGCTGGTCCAGCCGATGTGCCCGACCCAGTTCATGAGCGAGGACGACGTGCGTGACATCGCGGCGGCGATCATCAAGGTGAGCAGCCTGCTGGGGCAGAGCAGCTGACCGGAGCCGCACCGACTCTACGCAACGGCCCCGGCCCTCTGGCTGGGGCCGTTGCCATTTGGCCCTGCGCATGGCTATCGTCGGGCACGTGGGAGCCTCCTCCGACCAAGGTTGTCGGAGCTACACCACCAGATGCGCGCCGGCCGGGGTATTGGCTGTGATATACTCGCGCCACGATTCCTCCGTCGGCCAGCGCCGGGGGCCATCGGGGGCGCTTTTTGTGGGGACCAGGACGCAGACGTCCGCGAATGTCCGCGCGAAGGGCGGGTATTCAACCACGGGGATCGCGGGATTGACGCCCGTCAGCCCCGCGATGCCCGCCATGCTCTCGTAGGTGTGCTCGAAGGTTCCGCAGCAGTGGATGAACAGGCCGCCGGTCTCGTCGGCGATGCGCTGGATGTACGGGACGGAGAACTCCTCGTACATCTCGCGCGACACCAGCGGTGCGTAGTCCTCGCTGACCGCATTTCCAAGCTCCGGCGGGCACCAGATCCCGCCCGGACAGTGCGGCCCTGCAAGCTCGGTGACCTCGCTCTTGATCGCACGGTAAAAGTCGATCAGGGCCTGCGTGGCGACGTTCACTGCGTGGTGGGCCGCGTGCGGGTGTTCGACGAGCATACGCAGCAGGTTCGCGGGGCCGCATACCTGCCCGGCGACGTCCAGCGGCCCCTGCATGTCCGGAATCCGCACGGCGACCTGCCCCTCGAACAGCTCCTCGGCCCTTCGCGCCAGCTCTATGCTCACGCCCTGCAGGCCGGACGCCGGGTCGGGAGGCTCAAGTGCCATCGCGGCATCAGGGTCATACTCCTGCAGCAGCGGACGCGACCAGATGCTGGGCTCGTCGGGGTGGATGAACGTCTCGCAGCCGAATGCCGAGGCCTGCTGGTGCGCGCCTATTAGTGTCGGGAAGACCGGGATGTAGTGCGGGACATCCCGTAGCAACTTCGGCACGTCGCGCAGGAACGGTTCGAGGCGTCGCTCGAAGATATACTGCTCACACGGCGGTGCATCGCCTGCAGAGGCGTGGGTGAGCGGCTCTCCCGGCGGCTCGGAGATGTCCCAGAAACGTCGCCACAGCGTCTTGCGCTCCTCGATGGACGGGTCCGCACCAGCGATCGCCGAGAGGACGGCGTCCCGTCCGCGCTCGATGTCAAGCTCTACGGCCATCACAATCGCCTCCACTCCTCGTGGCCTTCTCGCTCTCGTCAGGCGCGTCATCATACGTCAGCGCGTCCCCGAGCCATCGCTGCCATCTCCGCGCGAGGTCGCCCGGCAGATGAGGCCATGGCCGGTCGCGCAGCGGCGATGCGTTCACGAGGACGATCAGCGCTCCGGCGAGCCGCAGATGTCCGAGCGGCCAGAGATCGAACTTCGGCAGCCAGAAGACCAGCAGTGCCCCAAGCGCGATCTGCAGCGCGTTCCGGGGGAATGCCGCCAGCGCCCAGATGAGGACGGGGATCATGTGCACCGCATGGTACTGCCAGACAAGAGGCGAGAGGACAACGATGGCGGCGAATGCGTCGGCGTAATCGCCCCATAGTGCGGCCTCCGGCCGGGCACCGTGGGCCTCTGCGGAGGGCCGCCCGCGATGGCCGTCGCGCCTTCGGGCGGCCGCACGACGCCGTTGATTGTTAGGACGAGGTAGACGACGTCGGCTACGGCAGCGCCCGCCCCTGCGTCGATGCCGAGCTTCGGCCCGACGATCGTGGCGCCGTGGTGCAGGAGGCCGCGGATGCTGCTGTCGCGATAGACCTCGCCGACCGGGAATCCCGCCGCGCGGATCTCCGCGAACTGCTGCCATAGCTCCCAGTGCTGGAAGCCGCCGGTCTGTATCCCGAGGATCACGGCCATGCCGAGGAAGAGGCCGGAGACCGCGACCCACTGACGGCGCATCGCCCACGGCAGCAGCAGAATCAGCGGCTGGATCTTGATCATCGACGCCAGTGCGACGAGGCCGCCGGCGAGGATCGCGCTCCGGTGCGCGAGGAGCACGCCCAGAAGCATGAGGTCAAGGATCCACAGGTTGATCTGGTTGTTGAGCATGTTGCTGGCGAACGGGATATTCGCCATCAGAAGCACGGTGACGAGCACAGCCGTCACCAGTCGCCCGAGGCCGAGGCGTCTGCCGAGAGCATAGCAGAGGTACCACGTTGCAGCGATCAGCAGCAGCTGCAGGGCCTGATGCAGATAGAAGATCAGCGCCCACGCATCGCGCGGCGACGACGTGAGCCCCCACGCCTGCATCGTGCGCATGATTATGTCATGCATCCCCGCGTAGACCTGCGCGAGCAGCGGCGGGTAGAGATACCGTGACCCGTAGGGCGTGCGCCCCGCCATCAGTTCGTTCGCCGCAGTCTTGTAGCACGTCCAGTCAAAGGCCGGTACCGGGCTCTCGGAGATAACGGCGAGGTGGTTTGTCAGCACGACTGAGAGCAGCAGCACCGGGAGCGCTGAACGCCAGGATCGGTCGCCTCGCACGCGGATCTCCATCAGGGTGCTGAGCACCAGAGCGATGGTCGCGAAGAGGCCGAAATAGCGGAGCGCCTCGCCGCCGAACTGCGTCTGGACCCATTCCGGCGACATCGCCACGAGCAGGAGAGGAAGCGCGATCGCCGTCGTCCAGATGATGGCGTGGGCGTGCCATCGGCGGGGCGTCGGCGGCCGTGTGAGCACGAGCACGAACGGCGCGACGATCGTCGTGAGCAGGCCTGCCAGGGAGATCAGCGAGCCCCAGCCGATCGGCGTGATCGATTCGCCGCGAGCAGCCTGCAGGGCACTCGGGCCCAGAAAGAGCATGGGCCCGAGCACCAGCAATCGCCAACCGATCCACCTGCGCCCGTTGTCCAAAGCGCCCTCCCGCTCCGGCCGGGCGTCAGTCGAGCTCAACCGGTCCGTCCGTTTCGGTCGCCTCGAAGACGGCCTCTGCCAGGCGCAGGGCCTCG
>JALGTR010000056.1 GCA_029821265.1 Candidatus Zipacnadia bacterium | reverse complement strand
CAAACTCCACTCTCTCCCCCGCGAATCGTTCCCGCATCACCTCGAACGCCTCCGGGTTGTTATCGACCAGGCAGAAACGGCGGCCAAGCTGCAGTGCCGCAGCGCCGGTCGTCCCGCTGCCCGCGAAGAAGTCTAGCACGAGGTCGCCCGGTCGCGACGAGGCCGCCACGATTCGCTTCAGGATGCCCACGGGCTTCTGCGTCGGATAGCCCGTCTTCTCGCTGCCCGTCGGCGAGACGATCGTGTGCCACCACGTGTCGGTCGGAAACTTGCCGCGCTCGCGCTTATCCTTGCTCACCAGTCCCGGCGCCATATACGGGATTCGATCGACCTCATCGCGGTTGAAGACGTAGTCGTCCGGGCTCTTCGCGTAGAAGAGGATGTTATCGTGCTTTGCCGGCCAGCGGCGCTTGCTGCGCCCGCCGTAGTCGTAGGCCCAGATGATCTCGTTGATGAAGCACTCGCGGCCAAATATCGCATCGAGGAGCACCTTTACGTAGTGGACCTCGCGGTAGTCGATGTGGACGTAGAGACTCCCATCGGGCCGGAGGATGCGGTACGCCTCGCGCAGGCGCGGCTCGAGGAACCCGAGGTAGTCATCGAACTCGTCCTCCCACGCCCGAGCGATGATCTCCTCGGTTCGGTAGCGCTGGCCCCCGAAGCCGGTACGATCGCCCTCGGGGTCGCGGCGTACCGAAATCTGCGTGCGGCTCTGTGTCTTCCCTGTGTTGAACGGCGGATCGACGTAGATCAGCGAAACCGTACCGTCCGGGATCGCCCTCAGAAGTGGGAGATTATCGCACAGGTAGACCGTGTTGCGCTCAAGGTCGACATCGATATCTCGAATCGCGGTCAACCGTCCTTCCCGATGTGCTGGCGGAGGTCATCGACGCGTGCAGGCAGGGACCGGCCTCCCAACGCGCGAACTTCTATATGGCGCAGGGGGGATACGTTGCCCAGCGCAGCGAGTTCGTGTATTCTTAGGTGGCGCTGACGGAACACAGTAGAGCGTTTCCCGAGCGCGAGGCGTCATTCCTGCCGCGCCGGTCGCGCGCTCCACGGGCGGACCCGTAACTGAGGAGGATGATGGATGTGGTGGATGTTTGCGAGGTCATGAGGAAGGCGATGGAGATGGAGGAGGACGCCCGGGAGTTCTACCTCCAGTCAGCCGAGGAATCGAGCAACCCGCTGGCAAAGCAGACGTTCCAGGCGCTCGCCGGCTGGGAGGTCGAGCACAAGAAGCTTCTGCAGAGCGTGTATGACGAGGCCGACGCCACCGGGAGCTGTCCGGCCCTCACAGAGCTTGAGCCGGAGCAGGTGGACATGGTTAACGAGGCCGGGCGCATCTTCGAGACCGCGCTCGAAGAGGTCGGCGACACGCTCGCTAACGATCCGACGCTGGATGGCGCGTACGCGACCGCGATGGAGAAGGAGCGCAAGGCGATCCGCTTCTACAAGGCGGAGATCGAGAACACCGACGACGAGAATGAGAAGCAGCTCTACGAGTTCCTCCTCGGCCAGGAGCGCGGACATCTGAACCTGCTCGCGACGACCGAGGAGTACCTCAACGACACGAAATACTGGCACTTCAAGGAAGAGATGTGGATGGCGACCGGGTAGCGCGGTCGGCGTCCCGATAGATGACTGAGCACACGGATGGCGGCGAGGCGCTCTCTCGCCGCCATCTTGCCGCGCGGAGACAGCCGGTGTCTCCGGAAAGGATGGATGGTTGCGATGAAACACACGAGCGGCTCGGACAAGCTGTGGGGCGGGCGTTTTGAGGCGGACGTTGACGAGACTATGCTGCTGTTCTCAGAGTCCACCTGGGCTGACGCTCACATGATCGCCGAGGACATCTGGGGCAGCGAGGCGCACGCCCTGATGCTCCACGAGTGCGGGATCAACTCGACCGAGCATACGCGCGAGATCCTCCGGTGGCTGGAGGAGGCGCGACGGCGCTTCGAGGCCGGTGAGCTGGAGCTGAAGGTCGAGCTTGAGGACGTACACATGAACGTGGAGAGCTTCCTGCGGGAGGAGGCGGGGCCTGAGGCGGGCGGGCGGCTGCACACCGCGCGGTCGCGCAACGACCAGGTGGTGACGGACTTCCGGATGCGTCTGCGCCGCTACCTTCTGGACATCCGGGAGGCCGCGGCCGAGCTCCGCGAGGTGCTGCTCGACCACGCCGAGAAGCTCACTGACGCGCCATTCCCCGGCTTCACGCACACCCAGCATGCCCAGCCTGTCACCGCCGGCTTCTGGCTGGCCGCGCACGCTGCGGGACTGGAGCGCGATGATCAGCGGCTCGCCCAGGCGTATCTGCGCACGAATCAGTGCCCACTGGGCGCGGCGGCCCTGGCCGGAACGTCATTCCCGACCGATCGCGAGCTGACCGCCAAGCTTCTGGGCTTCGACGGCGTGGTGATGGTAGCCCTCGACGCGGTGCAGTCGCGTGACTTTGCGGTGGAATCGCTGGCCGCGATCGCCAACCTGATGATCAACCTCTCGCGCATGGCCGAGGAGACCGTGCTCTTCTCCTCCCCCGCCTTCGGGATGCTCGAAGTCGACGACTCATTCGCCACGGGCAGCTCGATCATGCCGCAGAAGAAGAACCCCTGCGCCGGCGAGCTTTCGCGCGCGCGGACGGCGGCGGTGGCGGGCCGGCTGATGGAGCTTATCACGCTGCTGAAGGCCCTCCCGAGCGGATACAACCGGGACTATCAGCACGACAAGCTGCCGCTGTGGGACGCCTGCACTGACGCGCTCGCCACCCTCAGGGTCATGATCGGGATGTGGCGCACGATGCAGTTCAAGACCGAGCGGATGGCTGAGCTTGCGGGCGCTGAGTTTGCGTCGGCCACCGAGCTCGCGAACTACCTCGTCCGCGAGCGGAACATGCCCTTCCGTGACTGCCACGAGCTGGTCGGCTCGCTGGTGGGAACGCTGGTGGAGGAGGGCGCGACGCTCGACGACCACGAGCGCGTGGCCGAGATCCTCACGGAGCACGGGCAGGAGATGACGGCAGAGCAGGTCGCGGAGATCGTCGATCCGCTGGCGGTGGTCCGTGCGCAGAAGAGCCTCGGCTCCACGAACCCGGACGAGGTCCGACGCTGCCTGGAGCAGCTTCGCTGCAACCTCGCCGTCGATCGCGAGGAGCAGCAGGACGATCGCCAACACCTGCAGGACGCGTTCGAGGAGACCATGCGACGGGTGCGCGAGATCCTCGGCGAAGAGTGACGCACGGACCCGCGACGCTCGCTTCAGGCACGCGACAGGAGCATATCCGAAGAGCCGCGAATCAGGTAAAGGCGCGCGCAGGCAGAGCCGGGGAGGCGCATCATGCGACTCAGTCAGGCGATCGGTGCCGCGATGCTCGCGACGCTGTTTGCTGTGATCCTCGGCTGCCCGGGCCGGGATACGCCGGTGCAGCCGATGCCACCGGAGCCCGCGCTTCCGGGCTCACCGGAGGTGGCCTCCGATGACGCCCAGGACGTGCCGATGCCCGATGATGGGGTGGACATCCAACAGGTCGAGGGCACTATCGAGGCGGAGGGCATGCGCGTGGTGTCAACGACCGGCGGCGAGGTCGCCGTCGAGGGCATGACGGACTTCGGCGAGGACTTCAGCGGGGGCAAGCGGATCACGTGGAGCGGCGTTGACCCGGGTGACGCGCTGGTGCTCGGCTTCACCGTGGACGCGGCGGGAGATTATGAGGTGGCGGTATGCCCCAGCAAGGGGCCCCGCCACGGCCGCTTCAGCTTCTCGCTGGATGGCGGCGAGGCCAGCGAAGTCGTCGATCTCGGCGCGGAGAGCGTGCAGCCGGGTGATCCGGTAGTCATCGGCGAGGCATTCCTCGAGGCCGACGAACACACCCTGACGATCACCGCGCACGAAGGCGCAGAGCCGAGCATGACCGACTTTACGTTCGGCCTGGACTACCTGATCATCAAGCCGACCGACTGACTCACGGGCACCCCATCACACCCGGGCGCGTCCGGTTCACTCCTCGCAGGGCTCCTCGGGCGGCGGAGGTGGCGGCGGCATCATGCCCGGATCCATTGGCGGCTCCACCCCCGCCGGCCAGCCGGGCTCACTCTCCATTGTCATGTACTCCAGCACCGGCCGATTCGGTCGCCAGGAATCCTCGGTCGGCCAGCAGGCACCCGGCGGCATTGCGCTTACGTGGCCGTCAGCGAAGCCAAACACATTCTGCCCGCCGTGACGCGGCGGATCAGGCAGTGATGTGCCCGGGTACTCCGGCCAGTCGAAGGCATCGCCCACACCAATCTCGCTCTCGTACAGCGCGATGGTCGCCGAAGGCATGGTAACCCTGTCGTAGGGCAGCCGGCTGAGCTTGTAGTTGTACGCGTAGCTGAAGGCCGCGTCGTCGGCCGGGCAGTGGTAGAGCGCCCGGTTGCGCAGATACGGCCAGAGCGACGCGCACCACCGGTCGGCGATCGGCAGGCGCTCGTCGTAGTCCTGCGAGTACATGAGCAGCGCCAGAGTGAGCTGCTTCATGTTACTCTGACACTCGGCGAGAGCCCCCTCTTCAACCAGCCTGCCCTTCACGACCTCGGCGAAGCTCTCATCGGGGCCGATCAGCGCCGGCTCACGGCACCACGCGATGCTCCAGCCGCGATCCCCGTTCGCAAGCGGCAGGGCGATGCGGAAGTTCGCCGTCGCGGTGACGGCCACGGTCGCGTGATCGCCGCTGACGCGGATGTCATCGACCGCGAACTGCACCCCGATCCGCTTCGCCAGCGCAAGCTCCGTCAGCGACATCGGCGTGCGCCCCATGCCCCCGTAGATCATGCTCTCGAGCATCCCGGGCGGCGCATCGCTGTCGGACTCGAACGGCTCAAGCTGACGCTCCACGGCCTCTCGTGCCTCAAGGTCGCGGCTCGCCTCCAGGTCCACGCCCCACCCGCCGTCAGTGCGCCGCATGATCAGCGTCCCGCTGACCTGATTTGAGGCGTGCAGCTCCGCCCAGCCGCTCATCTCCTGCGTTACGACCTCCCCCAGCTCGGTCTCGCCGCCCACGAGCAGGTTCCGGAGCAGATACATCAGGTCCGTGTAGTAGTACTGCTCCGCATCGCCGTACTGCTCGAGGATCTGCAGCAGCGACCACTCCTGCATCTGCATGCCCTCGCGCGTGGCGGGGTGGATCATCTCCCACGCCGCCTCCCACTTGCGCTCCTGGATCGCCCCGAGGTACGCCAGTGTCAGGCTCTGCAGCGCTGCGGCGTCCTGAGGCCCGGCCCCCACGCCCTCCAGCACAAGCGGCTGCTCGGCGGGGGCTGCCTGCAGCGCGGCGAGCGCGGCCGTCACGGCCTCGCGCGCCGCCGCTGTCTGGGACCGCGCCGAGACCAGGCTGAGCGTGGCTGTAAGCGTCACCAGCGCCATTAGCGCGACCACCGTTACGGCCATCGTCCGTATGCGCCCTGATCTGCCCATCGTCCATCGCCTCCGCGGCTCGTGTTGGGCATCATGTAAGCGAGAACAGTGTTGCCCGGGCCGATCTGCGCGCCCGGGCAGTCCTCGGTGGATCCTCACTCCCGCTGCTCGGGAACAGGAGGCGGTCCCTCGTCATCCGAGCCGCCGTCCCCATGGGAGGCAGCGTCGGCCCGCCCCTGCCGGCCAATCCACCAGCCGCGAATGGCGAGCACCGCGATCAATAGCAGCACCCACCACAGCAGCCCGCCGACGACCACATGTATCAGCCACGTCACCAGACCCTGCGCCGACCGCACCAGCGTCCGCAGTGCGCCGCGGAAATGGTAGCCCAGACGCCAGCCCTCGGCCTCCTCCACCGGCGCCTCGCCCCGCTCGGTGAGCGAGAGCGTCAGCGTCGAGAAGGCGACCTGGTCCTTCAGGCGCCGAAGCTGGCCCTGGAGCTGCTCGATCTCTCCGCGCACGCGCGAGAGCTCGCGCTCGACCTGCAGCAGATCGGAGACCGAGCCGGACTTGCTCGCCAGCTCGCGAAGCCGCCCGGCCAGTGCCTGCTTGTTCTCGATCGCGATCTCCAGGTTCGCGTACTGCTCGGTCACGTCCTGTCCGCCGATGCGGTCGTAGGTCACGTCGCCGAGCGCCTTGGCCGCCTCATAGACCTCCCGGAAACTGGCGGAGGGTACCCGCGCGATGATCTCCGAGGTCGTGTACGTTGAATGCTCGTTGACCGTCAGGGATGAGATGAAGCCGCCGACCCTGTCAACGAGGTCGACGATCTGCTCCTGGGCCTGATCCAGATCCTCGACATCCACATCTACATCGGCGGTCTTGATGACCTTGCGGCTTTGAGCGGCCTCGGCCACGTCGATCATCGACATCGCGGCCTCGGTGTCCCCCGTCGCTGCGATCTGCATGCCGGCATCACTGCGCGCCGATTCCTCAACCATCGGCGCCTCGGGCGCGTAGTCCGGCGGCACCGGAGCCTCCACGCCCAGCTTCTCCCCCTCGTAGGACACCTCCTGTGGCAGACAGCCGGCAATAATCGTGGACACCACGGCGACCGCAACCGCCACCGCAAGGGTCTTGCGCTTTGAGATCATCTCGTCTGCCTCCTGAACGCCTGGAGTCGCCGGGCGCTCCCCGCCCGCTCGTCCCTCACCGCTTCAGTGGCCCGCCGGACGCCAGTCGTTGGCTCAGTTGCGGACGCAATCGCCTGCAGCCCGGTATGACGTGTCGCAGGCCCCCTCGGTTCCGGGCGGCTACCGCTCGAAGGCCTCCCTCAGCGCCCGCCGCAGGTCCGTCGTCGACATCCGGTCCACCATCACGTACATCGGCGACTTCGTTACGTTCTGCGCCTCTGCCCGCGACAGCGGATTGCCCATCACATCGAGCACCTGCGCGCCCTCGGGCAGATCGATCTCGTAGCGTCCGCTGGACAGCTTGCTGTCCGCCCACACCACGGCGACGAACCGATCATCTGTGCGTAGATAGCAGGCCGTCACCCGGCTGTTATATGGCTCGATACCCGCGCCGTCGCAGGGATCGAGAAGCCAGGCTGCAATCGCGTAGGCAACGCCATGCGGCCGGATCGTCCGATCCCATTCGTAAATCGACATTGAACCGAGGCGCGGCAGCATGCCCGCCTCGACGCTGTTCCAGTAGTAGAAGAAGCGCTCCGAGCCCGCCGCCATCGAAAGCGCGAAATACCGGATCGTGTCGTGAACCGCCTCCTCAACCGGACCGGCCCGCAGCCATCGCGTGTACGAATCCTCGAGCAGATCCGGGGTGAAGCGGTAGAAGCTGTCGGCGCTCAGACCGGTCTCGGTGTTCCAGTGTTCCATGACCCGCCCGTTTCGTCTCACCCAGTCCTGAAGCAGCGCGTACTTCGAGGCTGTCCTGCAGCCATAGCCGTGGTACGAGAAGATATCGACCGGATCGAGCGCGCCCTCGGCGATGGTGGCATCGACCCACTCCGGCAGGTTCGGCGAGATGCAAGGGGCGAGAAGCGTGCATCGCGGGTTCGCCTCCCGCGCTGCCTCAGAGGCCGCCCGCACCATCTGCGCATAATCCTCGGCGTTGCCGCCGTAGAAGCCGCTGTGGTAGGGCTCGTTCCAGATCTCCCAGTGGTCAATCCGCCCGCGGTAGTGCCGGACAACCGTCCGGACGTACTCCTGGAACTCCCGTTCGTCGCGATACGGGCCCGCGCCGCGCGCGATCGCGTCCGCGGGCGCGTCCTCGGCCATCGCCCACTGCGGTACGCGCAGGAACTCGCCGAGAATCATCAACCCCGCGTCGCACGCGCGATCGACCTGCTCGTCGAAGAACTGCCACTGCCCCGGCTCCGGCTCGACCGTCCGCCAGTGCGTGATATGTGAGGCGTCGTGGATGCGCGTCCAGCGGTAGCCGAGACGACGCGCGACGCGTACCTGCCAGGGTGAGTGTATGCCGAAATGCCCGCCGATGACCGATCTTTGCGACGGCACATCCTTCGGGCGGGGGACAACCGCGAGGACCATCGACGCCACCGGCTCGGCCCGACCCGCGAGATGAGCGTCGGCCCGAAAGGCGCCCATGCCACGCAGCGGCAAGGCGATCTCGCGCACCAGGCTCTCCCCAGCCTCCAGCCGGGTCGGCACCGTGACCTGCGCGACCGTGCGCTCGAGGTAGTCGCGCACACGCACGGTGATCTCCTCGTCCAGCGCCCGGGCGGCGTACAGATGCAGCCGTACCCGCTTCGGCTCCTCGGGCGCGAACACGCCCGCGAACGCCTCCGCGGTCAGCGCGGCCTCGACCGGAGCCGCCGGCACATATTCCGCGCCCGCCGGCGACAGCGACAGCGCGTCGACCCATACGGTGGCGGGCCCCTCGGCTGCGGCGTCGACCGTCAGGTAGTATGCCCCGTTGAGCGATGGCGCCACCTCCCGGGTCGCCGAGAAGCGCTCCCATCGCTCCCCGGGAGTGAACCGGAGCTCGTGCGCCTCCTCACTCTGTCCGGCTCGCACTGCCCAGCGCAGCCGCGCCCGCACCTCCGCCGGGCCTCCCTGGGCCCGTGCCGACAGCGCCAGGGTCAGGGCCTCGTTGCCACCATTGAACTGCATGCAGGGCGTGGTAAGCCGGGCGCTCTCACCCGCCGCGAGATCGATCCGCAGCGCCCGCCGGCCATCGGGCGCGCCGGGATCTGCGACGCTGCGCGCATCTCCGCGCAGGTCCCAACGGTGCGCGAGAGGGACCTCGAAGCTGCCGCCCTCGATGACGTTGCCCTCCGGCGACGGCCCGCTCATCGCCTCGGGACCGAGCGCCAGCACCTCGGCGTCATCAACCCACACCGTGCCGCTGCCCGTCGCCTCAAACCAGATGTAAAGCCCGGCGTTGTCATCGCTCTCCAGCGCCAGCCCCTGGAGCTCGAACAGCTCCCACTCACGACCGGGCTCGAAGGTCCCGCTGAGGTGCCTGGTATACGGCGGCGGGTTATGCCTCAGCGCCGCACCAACGAACGGCACGTCGCCCTCCGCGCGCACCCACAGTCGCACCACGTAGCGCTTTCCAGCGACGACCTCGAGCGGCTGCAGAAACTGCGAGGCGCCCGTCACCCGTCGCAGACACTCGATGCGCTGAGAGGTCTGACCGGAGTGCGCATCGGTCGCATCGAGGCTGAAAACAGTGTCGCAGTCGCCCCAGACGTTCGGCAGCCAGCCGTGCGCGAGGCCCTCCTGTGTGGGAGGTTCAAAGCCGGGGTTCTGAAGCAGGTTCTCGGCCGCCGGGCTCTGCGACGCGACCGCGACAGCGGCTGCAGCGAGCATCGTCCGGATGAGCAGGCATACCCTCCCTACCATGTCAGCGCCCTCCGCGTCTGCTGCTCTGCCTATGAAGCGGCCGCCGCCTGTAAGAGCGGCGGCCGCGAGCCGGCTGCGTGCTCTCAGGCGCGCCCCTCAGCGCTGCTGCAAGAGCGGCAGTTCATCGTCCGAGAACTCCCGCGTCAGCCGCAGGCCTGGCAGCACCTGCAGCACGATCTCGCACAGATACAGGACGATCGTCTCAGGCTCAAGATGCCCGCCAATGGTCGTCTCCGCGTCGCTGGCCGTGATGTGTGCGTGCACCTCACCGTCTGCGATCAGCCCGGAGAGCTGGCACAGTTCCATCGGGCCCTCGTGCACCACATAGCGGTTCTTCGGCGGCATCTGCGCCCACTGGCCCACGTGAATGTGCGTGCGCTTGAGCGCGCCGAAGCCAGTGACGATGGCGGCACAGTCGAGGCCCTCCTCGTCGGCCACCTGCTGCAGGCTCTCGAGCAGCGCATCACCGTCGTCAAGACGCACGACCACCGTCTGACCGTCGTCGGATCTGAAGCGCTCCATCGCTCAGCCCAGGCGCTGCCACGACATATTGACGATCTCGCCCTTATCGAAAGTGAATGTCTTGCGCCAGAGGCTTCGCGACCCGCCGACCTCGACGGTGCACTCGGTCACCAGGCGGCCGGTGCCTTCCTCGTCGGTTTCATCCTGCTGCACGTCGCAGTTCACGAGCTTCTCGCCGTAGTTTCGCTTCAGGTAGTCCGCGATTTTCGTGATCTGCTGCTCTTCCGTAAGCTGCGGCATCTGTGCAAACCTCCCGAGGCGACCGCAGGGCCGCCACGAATGTTTGTCGTCTCGTCTCCCAGTTCGCCGATGGGGCTCGAAGCCCCTTCCGCCACACCGCCTGCTCACCGGCGGCGAACGCGGCCGATGTCCTCCCATCGGTTTGCTCTGCGCGCGACGATCGGGTATAATGAGGCGTAATCGAACACGCGTTCGTTGTATCTCGAGCGTGATTGCATGACCCGATGGCCGCCAGGCGAGCGAATCATCCTCCATGTGGACTTCGACGCATTCTTCGCGTCGGTGGAGCAGCAGCGCAACCCGCAGTTGCGCGGCCGCCCCGTCATCGTGGGCGGCCAGTCCCAGCGGGGCGTGGTATCAGCGGCCTCGTATGAGGCACGGTCTTATGGTGTGCACTCTGCGATGCCGATGTGGGAGGCGAGGCGCCGATGCCCGCACGCGGCCTTCCTGCCCGTCGATGGCCAGGCGTACGCCGAGGCGTCCCGCCGCGCCCGCGAGATCCTCGCTCAGTTCACCCCGCGGATGGACCCCGCGTCGATCGATGAGGCGTATCTCGACGTCACAGGCTCGCTTCGTCTCTTCGGCGGCCTCGACAACCTCATCGCGCGCATCAAGGGCGACATCCGTCAGCAGCTCGGCATCACGATCTCGATCGGCGTCGCGCCGAATCGCCTCGTGGCGAAGATCGCCTCCGACTGGAATAAGCCCGACGGTATCACGATCGTGCACCCCGACGAGCTGCCCGAGCGCCTCTTCGACCTGCCGGTCGATGACATCCCGGGCGTCGGCGACGTCACAAAGCAGAAGCTCGCGCGCATGGGCGTGCATACGCTCGGCCAGCTCGCGAAGATCCCAAAGACGCTGCTCGAGCGGCATTTCGGCTCACATGGCGGCTACCTCTGGCGCGCCTCGCGCGGGCAGGACGATGCGCCGGTCCCGTGGTATGATCCCGGCGAGGACTCGCGCAAGCAGATCAGCCGCGAGGAGACGCTCGCTGAGGATACACGCGACCTCGAGGTGCTCGAACAGCGCCTGCTTGCGCTGTGCGAGGAGGTCGGTTGGAGGCTGCGGCGCGCCGGTCAGCGTGCCCGCACGGTTACGCTGAAGGTGAAGCTCTCGAACTTCAAGCTTTTCACGCGCAGCGAAACGCTCGAGGAGCCGACGGAGCTCGATGAGGTCATCTTCGAACGCGCCAGCAAGCTGCTTCGCCGGGTGAAGTTCGGTGCTCAGCAGGCGCGGCTGATCGGCGTGGGGGTATCGAACCTGAGCGACGGCGCCGGCGCGGGCCAGCTCTCATTGTTCGACGACAGCCGCGAGCGCCGCAGTGAGCTCGCGCGAGCGCGCGACGCCATCGCCGACCGCTTCGGCAAGAGCGCGATCACCCGTGCGCGCCTCGTTCACGAGCAGGAGGTCTCCGACGAGGACCCCGAGAACGACGCCCTCGACGAGGACCCGCTGCAGCGGTTGTGAGGGGCGACCCGCGAGCATCTCAGGTACGATCACACGTCGAACAACAGATGACCGCGAAGCACAGCTCCGAGCAGCCCACCTCCCCCCTCCCGACGAAGCTCCAACCCCGCTGCTACATCCCTGTGGTTTCTCGGCCTGGGCGAGGGCGCTCCCATTCGAAGATGATTCCTTCGATGGGGTGATGCTGGTTGCGGTATTGGGCGAGACGGCTGAGCCGGAGGCGACCCTGGCGGAAATCCGCAGGGTACTGCGTCCGGGCGGGCTCTACTCGAACACCGAGCAGCCGGGTGACCCCGACCACATCCCACAGCCTCAGCTGCGCCGGATGGCCGGGGATGCGGGTTCCCAGTTCGAGCGCAGCTGAGGCTCAGGATCTAACTACACAGTGGCGCTGCGGAAGTAGCGGCAGCACCAGCGCATGGCCGCCCGTTGCCAATCGGATGAGACGGCGTGGCGGAGCGGTCGGAGATGGCCGGTCCGCGGTCGCTTAAGAGCGTGTGCCCGCCTACTCCCTCCGCCAGCGCGGGCCCTGAGGGGTGTCCTCGATGACGATGCCCTGCTCGAGCAGCTTGTCGCGGATCTCGTCCGCGCGTGCGTAGTCGCCCGCCTCGCGCGCCTTCTGTCGCTCCTCGATCAGCGCGTCGATCTCCTCGTCGAGGCTGCCCTTCTCGTGCTCGATGATTCCCAGCACCTCGTCGGCGCTCTCCATGAACTCGAGCACGCGGGACGCCCCATTCGCCCCCAGGCGGCCCTCGGCCAGCAGCGGGTTGACGTCGCGCACCAACTCGAATACCGCGGCCATCGCGCCCGGGATGTTCACATCGTCGTCAAGCGCAGCATCGAACTTCGTAAGCGCGCGGTCCACCTGCTCGGAGACGTCCTCACCGTCGGCGCCATTCGGCACTTCACGCACACGGTCGACGAAGTCCCAGAGGCGGCTCAGCGCCTGCTCGCTCTGCTCGAGACCCTCGCGGGTGAAGTTGAGCTGCCGCCGATAGTGCGCGCTCATCAGCAGGTGCCTGACCGCGATCGGATCGTAGCCCTGTTCGACGAGATCCCGGAGCGTGTAGAAGTTGCCCCTGGACTTTGACATCTTCTCGCCCTCGACGATGAGGTGCTCGGGATGGACCCAGTAGCGCACGAACTCCTGGCCCGTCGTTGCCTCCGACTGCGCGATCTCATTCTCATGGTGCGGAAAGATCAGGTCCACACCGCCGAGGTGGATATCCAGCGTCGCCCCAAGGTATTCGATCGACATCGCGGTGCACTCGATATGCCAGCCCGGGCGTCCCGGGCCCCACGGGCTATCCCAGCTCGGCTCACCCTCCTTGGCGGCCTTCCACAGTACGAAGTCGCGCACGTCCTCGCGCTCGTACTCGTCGTTGTCCAACCGGCCGAACTGTCGGCTGTGGTGTTTTTCGGGCACGACGCCGGAGAGCTTCCCGTAGTTCGGGTAGCTGGAGATGTCGAAGTACACGCTCCCCTCGTGCTCGTAGGCGTGGCCCTTCTCGATGAGCGTCTTCACGACATTCAGCATCTGCTCGATGTGGTCGGTCGCGCGCGGGTATTCCCACGCGGGCTTGATGCGCAGCGTGTCGAGGTCCTCCATGAAGTACTCGGTGTATTTCCTCGTGTACTCGCTCAGTGACACGCCTTCCCTCTGCGCACCGTTGATCGTCTTATCGTCCACGTCGGTGATATTCATCACGTTATGGACCTCATAGCCGCGCCGCTCCAGCACCCGCACGAGCAGGTCGGAGAAAAGGAAGGTCCGTAGGTTGCCGATGTGTGGGAAGTCGTAGACCGTCGGCCCGCACGAGTACATCTTCACCAGGCCCGGCTCAAGTGGCTTGAACTCCTCTTTGTGGCGGGTCGCTGTGTTATATATCCTGAGCATCGCCATGCCTCCCGGCCTCTCTGGTCACAATAAGGAAAGCGCAGCGGACCTCGCCGCTGCGCATAGCTGCCGTCGTCTTTGGTGCAGATGGCCCTACCGAGCTTTCACCACGTCGAGGCAGCCGTGCGCCCGCGTACAGCAGCAGGCTCCGGGCACCTCCCATACCGTGGCAATCGGGCGAGAGATCATCTACGCGTTCCCCTCACTGGCCGAGGTCCGATCCTCCGGCTCTTCGACCTCGGCGTCGATCGTCGTCTCCGTGTCCTCGCCCGGCGCTGGCTCCTCCTCGGCAAGCCGCTTGAGCTCGGCCTGCGCACTGCTTGACGCGTTCCGGAATTCGCGCAGTCCCTCACCGATGCCGCGCATGATCTCAGGGATCTTTTTTCCCCCGAACAATACGAGCACGAGAATGAGAATGACGACAAGCTCCGGTGTGCCAAGCCCAAACATTCCATCACACCTCCCGGCTACTGCTCCTCCGCGTCATCCTCACCCCGGCCGCTGATTTGCTCGACGACGACCTCCGCCATCAGCTCCTGCACCCGCTCGGGCGTCAGTCTGCCCGCGCCGAAGGTCTCGGCGTTCGCGGCGCCGCAGGCCACGGCGGTTCGCAGGCGATCCGCGAACCTCGCCCGCCTGATCGAGGCGAGGGCGAATCCCGCGGTGAACGCATCACCGCTGCCGACGCTGCTGACGCGGTCGATCTCGGGCGGCCTCGCCAGCCACGCGCCCTTGCTCGAGACGCCGATCGCGCCGCGCGCGCCCAGCGTCACAAGGACGATCGTGATTCCCCCCTCGACCAGGTCCGTCGCTGCCTCCAGTACGCCGTCGGGCACTGAAAGCTGGCGGTGCATAAGACGCTGCAGTTCGTTCAGGTTCGGCGTGATCACCGTTGGCTTCGCGGCGATCGCACGCTCGAGCAGGTCATCGCGCGCGTCCACGATCACCGGCCTGCTTCGGCCGCGAGCCATCTCTATGAGCTCGCGATACAGATCGCGGCTGACCCCGCGCGGCGCGCTCCCGGCGATGATCGCCAGCGAGGTGCGCTCGAGATGCTTCGCCCACGCCGCCGTCAGCCGCCGGACCTCGCTGGGGGTCACCAGCGGGCCACGCTCATCCACCCGCGTCTGCGTCTTCTGCGCGGGGTCTATCACATTGAGTGTTAGCCGTGATTCCTCGGCCACCTGCACGAAATCGGTATTGTGGCCGGCCTCGATGAGGTTCTTGTTGATGAAGCGCCCGTTGCTCCCACCGACAAACCCCATGATCAGGTGCGGCTGGTCGAATGCCTGCAATACGCGCGCAACGTTGATGCCCTTGCCACCGGCGACGGTGCTGGCCGCGGACGGGTGGTAGTACCCGCCCGCGGCGAAGTTGGGCACCTCATAGGTCTTGTCGACGCCGGCGTTCGCGCACAGGACCGTGATCACTGCGTGTGCCTCCGGGTCATCCCGCTGCGCTCAGCCGGAGACCTTGCTCCGCAGCAGGTCGTCGATGCGCTCGAGCGCGGCCTCGATGTTCTCGATCGAGTTCGCGGACGACAGCCGCAGGTAGCCGTCCCCGTACTTGCCGAAGGCGGTACCGCTGAGCACCGCGACGCCGGCCTCCTCGAGACACATGCTCGCAAGCTCCTTGCTGTCAATCCCCGTCCCAGTCACGTTCGGGAAAACATAGAAGGCGCCGGCGGGCGAGAGGCAGGAGACGCCCGGCAGCTTGTTGAGGCCCTCAACCATCACGTCGCGGCGCTCCTTGAACGCCGCCATCATCGCCTCGGACTCCTCCTGCGGGCCGTCGTAGGCCGCGATCCCCGCGATCTGCGTGAAGCTGGCGGTGCAGGAGTTGCTGTTCGTCTGCAGCTTCGCGATCTGCTGCGCCAGATCCGACCGCATCGCCGCGTATCCGAGCCGCCAGCCGGTCATCGCGTAGGTCTTCGAGAAGCCTTCGAGCAGGATCGTCAGGTCCTTCATTCCGTCTACTTCGGCGATGGAGTGGAACTCGCCGTCGTAGACCATCTTCGAGTAGGGCTCATCGGAGAGCACCATGATCTCGTTCCGCATCGCGACCTCCGCGATGGCCTCGAGATCCTCCATCGTCAGCATCGAACCCGTCGGGTTATGCGGCGAGTTGATGATGATCATCTTCGTCCTGTCCGTCACGAGCGAGGCAAGCTCCTCCGGGTCGAGGCGGAACTCCCGCTCCTCGCGCAGCGGCGCGGGAACGGCCGTCGCGCCCACGAACTCGGTGACCGACTCGTAGATCGGGAAGCCGGGATTGGGGACGATGACCTCGTCGCCCTCGTCAACCAGCGCGAGGATGGCGAAGAACAGGATCGGCTTTGCGCCCGGCGTGATGACGATCTCGGACGCATTGTAGTCGGTGCCGCGAGTATCGTTCAGATACTGGGCGTATCGCTCCCGCGCCTCGGGCAGACCGGCGGAGGGACCGTAGCCGGTGTAGCCGTCCTTCATCGCCTGGTAGGCGGCTTCGATGATGTAGTCGGGGGTGTCAAAGTCGGGCTGGCCGATCTCGAGGTGGATGATATCGCGTCCTTCCGCCTCAAGCTCGCCGGCCCGCGCCAGCACCTCGAACGCCGTCTCGGTGCCCAGCCTGCTCATTCGCTCCGCAAGTTCCATGGCAGTACTCCTTTACACGGGTGGCTTGACCTGAAAACTCTGGCTTCACGGCTGTCGGATGCAGCCACGGCGTGCGTGACTGCAAGTGTGCGCAGACGAGGTGCGCCCCTGTACGCGCCCCGCCTGCGGACATAGCAGAATCGCGCCGTCCGCGCAGACAGCCTCGTGCCTGCGCCAGCATCGGCGCGGTGGTGTACACTAAGCATACGCTAAATGGCCGCTACGTGCAAGGCTCAACAGGGGGCGCGCCCAGATTCGTGCGCGATTTCACGAAACCGGAACCGTGCTGCGCCGGCTGCTCCAAGACGCCGGCGCTACCCCTCGGGCAGCGCCACGCGGTAAATATGCACGCCGAGGCCAGCGAAGCTGTCCTCCAGGCTGCCAGCCGAGATGGCGACCATCCGCTGCATCGGCTCGGCGCCCTCGGCCTCGGGCGTCATCGTCTCGAACAGCGCCGCAGCCTCAGTCGCGCCGTCAGGCAGGCCGAACAGCCGTGCCGTCACGCCGCGCTCCGCCGAGTTAACCGCGATCACGTACAGGTCGCCCTCGTAGGTCCACGCTCGCACGTTCAGCGAGGGGTAGCGGATCTCGTGATTGTAGCCGTAGGGAGTGAAGGGCGCGCTCATACGCGGGCCGCCGGTTATGCCGAAGCTCACTTCGTACGGCTCACCAAACAGCACCACCGGGCCGAGATCCGCCTCGGTGAGCTGTCGCGCACACTCAGCGTAGGCGTCCCATGTCGCCTGCAGCACGCCGCCATCTCGCTTGTGCCAGTACGAGAAAATCAGGACCCCACGGGCTCCCGCCGCGATCGAGGCCCAGAAATCATGACGAGCGTCGATCGGCGAGATGATGCTCATGTTCTCGGGCTGATAGAACAGCTGCAGCACCGCGATGGGCGTCTTCTCGCCGCTCAGATAGTCCTGCCCCACCTCGAACCCGGCCTGCCGGATGCCCTCGATCTCCCGCTCGATCGCGTAGCGGATCCACGACCGCGGCATGTGGTGATACTCGGTGTATGCCCCGCAGCCGATGATGTCGAGGTGCGGCGCGTCCATGGCGATGCGCTCGGCAGTGACATGCGTCGGCATGTACATGTAGTTCGGCCGCTGCATCGGATCGATCTCGCGCGTCATCTGCGACATGCGCGCGAGCATCTCCTGCTCCTCAGGCACCCAGTAGCGCAGCTCTTCGGGCAGATCCCACCACAGTACGTTCTCCTGCTGCGCGTACTGTTCGATCGCCGCGCGAACGTCCTCCCACGTCGTGTCCTCACCGACACGCGGCACTGGCGCCAGGGAGTACAGCCCATTTTCCAGCGCGGCCGTCACGTAGTCGAGGTCGAACTGATAGCTGTGTCCAAAGTTCCAGCCGAACGACGCGACCCCGGGCATTTCCTCCGCGGGCTGCAGCGAGTAGGCGCCGAGCGGGAATGCGTCGCCCTGCGGGTAGGGCCGTTCGGGCAGCTCCTGCGCCATGGCCGGGGCTACTGTAAGCGCCGCGAGCATCACGGCGACCGTCGATCTGATGATCATCACTGCGTCTCTCCTTCATGGCGGGACGTCTCCGGCCTCTGCCGACAGCCGAGCATCCAGCGCGGGGCCACACCGTCACTCCGGCGCCGGCGGATACTCGGTGCAGAGCAGGTGCAGCGGCGGCTCATCCTCCTCGATCTCCGGGAAGCGTCCAATCTCGTGACTATGGAAGCGATTGTCGGTCTCGTCATCATTGACCGCGGAGACCTCGCCCACCAGCACGTACTTCTCACCATCGGCGGGCTCGCCCCAGAACTCATGGTAAAGATAGGGGGACAGGGTGATCGACTGCCCGGGTCTGAGCACAATCTCCCCACCGGCGTCGATGGTGAACTGATGTCCATCGACGTTGACATCAACCGGGGTGTCCAGCTTCTCCCCCGCCTCGTCGCCGTTCCACAGCCGCAGCCACAGCTCTCCGCCCGCTCTGCAGATGATGTCCTCCATCTTCTGCCAGTGGTAGTGCGTGGGCGTGACCTGCTTCTCCGCGCAGATCAGGATCTTCTCGCAGTATGGCTTGGTGTACTTCTCCATCTTCGCATTGCCGTTGAGGATGGTGAAGAGCAGAAGTCCAAGGTTCTCGTAGT
>JALGTR010000055.1 GCA_029821265.1 Candidatus Zipacnadia bacterium | reverse complement strand
CGGCGGAGCGAACATCATCCTCTGCGATGGGCACGCCAAGTGGTACAACATCCCGCTGGATCCGAACTACACCGGCACTGGCAGCGTGCCGCTGACGAAGAACCCGCCCGGCGTTCTCTGGTATCCTGACGGAAGCCGCTGAACCGCCGGAGCTGTGTGCCTCGCAAGCCCTGCAGGAGGGGCGGAGACAGCTCTCCGCCCCTCCTTTCTGTTCTGTCCGCGTCTTGCGCATCCGCGTGGGCTCGGGGCGATCGGCGCCTGGAGTGTCTCTGAGTGCAGTGCAATGGACGGCTCGTCCGCTGGGATGGGGAGGCGGCTGAGGCCCGGGCGCACCACCGCAAGAGGACAGGCTGGCCGTCGCGCCAATGTCGCGAGCCCCGCTTTCTATCCGGTTCCGGGCCGCCGGCCGGCGCCGGGCATGAGCTTGACAACCGGGCAGGCGGCAAGTATACTTTACTTCGCTTCCCGCTCGCCAGCCGGATCGGCTGGCGGCGCTCTGATTATGAGACACGACATTGCAAGCAAGCTGAGCAAACGAGACCAGGACGTCGCGCTTGATATCGACGCGCCGGCCCCCATAGGAACCGACGCTGAGTTCGTTGGCAACGTGACCGGTCGGATCACGCTCCGCAATATCGGGGGCGGCGAGGTCGCGGCGTGGGGGCACCTCAATGCGGTCGCGCTGATGCCATGCGGCCGGTGTCTGGTCGAGCATGAGGTGCCGCTGGAGTTCGACTTCTCGGAATCGTGCGCGCTGACGCAGATCGACGAGCCGCTGTCCTACACTCAGGTGGCGGACGAGGACGAGCCGGCGCGGATTCCGCTGCTTGATGGTGACGTTGTGGACCTGTCCGAGCTGGTGCGGCAGCTGCTGGTGCTGCACGTGCCACCGCGGTCGCTCTGTCGGCCGGACTGCAGGGGCCTATGCCCGCACTGCGGGGCGAACCTCAACGAGACGCGGTGCGAATGCGACGAGGATGAGATCGACCCTCGCATGGCGCCGCTACGTGACCTGCTGGATTGACGCGAATTCACAGAATTGATATGTTCCACGAAGAGGTGTACCATGGCGCTTCCCAAGCGAAGACATTCGAAGGCCCGCGTCCGCAAGCGGCGAACCCACCAGGGTGTGAGCGCTCCGTCCGTGAGCGCGTGCCCGCAGTGCGAGGCTCCGAGGCTTTCGCATAATGCGTGCGGTCGCTGCGGATACTACAAGGGCCGGAAGATCGACCATACCGTGAGCGAGGAAGAGAAGCGGCGCGAGTCGGCGAGCTGACCGCCGCCTGCCATCGCCTGATCTGCCACCCCGTATTCAGCCTGCACGGACGTGCTCTGGAGTCCCATGCGGATAGCCGTCGACGCCATGGGGGGCGATTACGCCCCCGACGAGATTGTTGCTGGCGCCCGTCTCGCGGCCGATGAGGTCGTGGCGCAGATAGCACTGTGCGGCCAGTCCGACAGGCTGGAGCGCTTGCTTGGCAATCCCCACGGGCGTCCCGCGAATATCGAGATTCGCCACGCCTCGGATGTCATCGAGATGGGGGAGAGTCCGGGTGCGGCGCTGCGGGGCAGGGACGACACGTCGATGGCTGTGGCCGTGGACCTGGTGGCAAGCGGAGAGGCCAAGGCCGTGGTCTCGGCGGGCAATTCCGGCGCGTTCATGGCGCTGTGCGCGATGCGGATGGGCAGGATCTCCGGTGTGAAGCGACCGGCCATCGCCGTGCCGCTACCGACGCCCGACGGACCGCGGGTGCTGCTTGACGCCGGTGCGAACGCCGACTGCAAGCCCGAGCACCTGCGCGACTTCGGGCTGATGGGCGCGATGTACGCCGAGTATGCGCTGGGGATCGACGATCCTCGCGTCGGCGTGCTGTCGATCGGCGAGGAGAAGAGTAAGGGTAACGAGCTGAGCAAGGCCGCCTATGAGCTGCTGGCGCAGACGGACCTGAACTTCGTCGGCAACGTCGAGGGCGGTGATCTGTACGCGAACGGCTGCGATGTGATCGTCTGCGACGGCTTCGTGGGCAACGTCGTCCTCAAGAACAGTGAGGGCGTCGCAGGGGTCATCATGAAGCAGGTGAAACACGCGGTGACGACCAACCCGCTGCTCCGGTTGGTCTCACCGATCCTGCGTTCCGCGCTGCGGGGGATTGTCAAGCAGTTCGACTACGCGGAGTATGGTGGCGCGCTGCTGCTCGGGGTCAACGGTGTGAGCATCGTCGGCCACGGCTGCTCCGACGCCCACGCGATTCGCAATGCGGTTCGGTTCGCTGAGCGGGCGGTTGCGGGGGAGCTGATTGAGCACATCTCAGAGGTCTTTGCGGAACGGGCGAAGGCTCTGGCCTGAGAGCGGTGCTCCGGTCGCCGCGGTGCCGCACGCTCATGGGGTCCTGGGTGAACGTGCGGTGGCGGACCTGGCCTGGGGGACACACGAGCCTCGGTGCAGGCGAGCCACCGTCTTTTGTTTTTTGATGACGTGCTGACGCAACACCGACGCCGCCGCGGGGCGAAGCGCGGCGGCTCAACAAAGGTGCGAGATTGCCGATGTCCCTGCGTCCGGCAGTGATTACCGGGTTGGGCTCCTACGTGCCCGACCGCGTGCTGAGCAACAAGGATCTCGAGGAGATCGTCGACACCACCGACGAGTGGATCGTCAGCCACACCGGCATCAAGGAGCGCCGTATCGCCTCGGACGAGCAGGCCACCTCGGATCTGGCTCTCGAGGCCGGCCGGCGGGCGCTGGAGGATGCCGGGATCGGCCCGGACGATCTCGACATGATCATCTGCCCGACCATCACGCCGGACCACGTCTTCCCGGCCACCGCGAATATCCTGCAGGATCGCATCGGGGCGAGCAACGCCGCCGGCTTCGACCTGCTCAGCGGCTGCACCGGCTTCGTGTATGGCCTCTACGTCGCCCGGCAGTTCATCGCCACCGGAGAGATGCAGAACATCCTCGTGGTGGCGGCTGAGAAGCTCACCTCGATCACCGACTGGACTGACCGCAGCACGTGCGTGCTGTTCGGCGATGGCGCTGGCGCGGCGGTCGTCAGCGCCGGGGATGACGGTGTGGAGGGCCTCGCGGCGTTTGTGCTCGAGTCCTACGGCGAGTACGGACACCTGCTTGACGTCCCCGCCGGTGGCTCCCGGCATCCGGTGGACGAGGAGGTTCTCCGGTCTCGGGACAACTGCCTGCACATGAACGGGCCGGAGCTGTTCAAGCTGGCCGTGCGGGGCATCCCCGAGGTCGCCGAGAAGACGATCCGGAAGGCGGGCCTGACGAACTCGGACATCGACTGGGTCGTGATGCACCAGGCCAATCTGCGCATAATCGAGGCGGCCGCCAGGCGTCTGGATATTCCCGATGACCGCGTGGTCGTCAATCTCGACAGGTACGGCAACACGTCCGCCGCCTCGATGGCGATCGCTCTCGACGAGATCTATCGCGACGGGCGCCTCCAGTCCGGCGACACGCTGCTCCTCGTGGGTTTCGGCGCGGGGTTCAGTCTCGGCGGTGCCATTGTGAAGTGGCAGTAGTCACGGCGCCTGCAGCAGGATACGCCGCGAACACCATTTGCACATCGCTTAAGCCGCAGGGAGGGAATCCCCTTGGATTTCAACTTCACTGAAGACGAACAGATGATCATCGACGCCGTGCATGAGATCGGGCAGGAGGAATTCGAGCCGCGTGCCTCCGAGGTCGCGGAGCTCGGCGAATTCCCCTGGGAGAACATTGAGATCCTCCGCGAGATGGATCTTTTCGGGATCCCGGTGCCGGAGGAGTACGGCGGGCTGGAGATGGGCTTTCTGCTGTGGGGCGTCGTAGGCGAGCTGCTGAGCCGCTACTGCTCGACCACTGGCTCGGTCTTTGGCGCGCACATGCTCTGCCAGTACCCCATCATGGCCTTCGGGACCGATGAGCAGAAGGATAAGTATCTCCGCCCGCTGACCAGTGGCGAGCATATCGGTGCCTTCGGACTCACCGAGCCGAATGCGGGCTCCGACGCCGGCTCCGTCGCCACAAAGGCCGAGCTGCGCGGCGACAAGTATATCCTCAACGGCACGAAGATCTTCATCTCCAACGGTGGCGTCGCCGAGACCTACGTGGTTATCGCCAACCTCGATCCGTCCAAGGGCACCCGCGGCCTGACGGCCTTCATCGTCGAGAAGGGCATGCCGGGCTTCGAGTTCGGCAAGAACGAGAAGAAGATGGGCTGGGACGCCCTGCCCAACCGCGAGCTGATCTTCCAGGACTGCGAGGTCCCGGTTGAGAACGTGCTTTACAAGCCCGGTCGCGGCTTCCGCGTCGCAATGGATACGCTCGGTGTGGGGCGTCTGGGGATGGCCGTGGGCGCGGTCGGACTGGCGCAGGCGGCCTTCGACGCCGCGATCGTCTACGCCCAGCAGCGCGAGCAGTTCGGTCAGAAGATCTCCGAGTTCCAGGCGATTCAGTTCAAGCTCGCCGACATGGCGACGGAGATCGAGATCTCGCGGTTGATGTACCAGAAGGCTGCGTGGCTCAAGGACCAGGGCGAATCCTTCGAGAAAGAGGCCGCGATGGCCAAGCTGTACTCCTCCGAGATGGTGTCCCGCGTGACCTCCGACGCCGTGCAGATTCACGGCGGCGTGGGCTACACGCGCGAGTTCCCGGTCGAGCGTTACATGCGCGAGGCGAAGCTCTTCGAGATCGTCGAGGGCACCTCGGAGATACAGCGCGGGATCATTGCGAATCGCCTGCTGCGCGAGTACCGCATCTGAGTTGGCCGGGCCGCGCGGCCGGTCGTGAGCGCTCGCAACCCTGATGCGTCGCCGTGGCCCACCGATTCGCGTGGCATTCGCGGCCGCGCACCGGAGCTGATAGATAGATGAACATCATTGTTTGTATCAAGCAGGTTCCTGACACCTCCGAGGTGAGCATCGACCCGGAGACCAACACGATCGTCCGCGAGGGCGTGCCTGCGATCATCAACCCGTTCGATGAGAACGCGATCGAGCAGGCCGTGCAGATGGTGGAGGAGCATGGCGGGAAGGTCACCGTCCTGTCGATGGGCCCTCCGCAGGCCGAGGCTGCGCTGCGCGAGGCGCTGGCGATGGGCGCAGACGAGGCGATCCTGGTCTCCGACCGCTGCTTCGCCGCCTCCGACACGCTGGCGACGTCGTACGTGCTCTCCACGGCCATCCGCGAGATCGGGGACTACGATCTGATCTTCTGCGGCAAGCAGGCCTTCGACGGCGACACCGCGCAGGTGCCGCCGGGCATCGCCGAGCACCTCGGCATCCCGCAGGTGACCTTCGCGATCGGCATTGAGGTTGATGGCAGGAAGGTCAGGGTGCGGCGGCTGCTCGAGGATGAGTTCGAGACCGTTGAGGTGAAGATGCCGGCGCTGATCTCGGTGGTTAAGCAGATCAACGAGCCGCGGCGCCCTGGCATCAAGGCGAAGTTGGCCGCCAAGAAGAAGGAAGTCAAGGTCTGGGACGCCTCCTGCATCGACGCTGATGCCTGCCTGTGTGGCTTCGACGGATCGCCTACGCGGGTTGTGCGCACGTTCGCGCCTTCGCGCAACACCGAGGGTAAGAAGTACGAGGGTGAGCCGAAGGAAGTGGCGACCGCGGTGGTCGAGGCGCTTATCGCCGAGAAGATTATCTGAGTCCAGCGGGCGACGCCTGCCTGCATCGGGGACCATTCCGGGAGCGAGACGATGGCAATCTACATCGATAAGCCGAAGTGCATCGGCTGTAAGATGTGCATCCCGGCCTGCCCATACGGGGCCATCGACATGGTCGATGACAAGGCCGAGTTCAACGAGAACTGCACGAGCTGCGGCGCCTGCGCCTACGCCTGCCCGACCGGCGCGATCGTGCTGGAGATGGCCGGCAAGGGCGAGGTTGACACCTCTGAGTACGAGGGCCTGTGGGTCGTCGGCGAGATCAACGACGGGAGGATGGCGATGGTCACCGCCGAGCTGATCGGCGAGGGCCGCAGGCTCGCAGAGAAGCGTGACACCGACGTGTCCTGTGTGCTGATGGGCCACGAGATCGGCCATCTGGCCGACCGCGCGGCCGGCTACGGAGCCGATCGCGTCTTTCTGGTCGATCACCCGGCGCTGAAACGCTACCGCACGCAGCCGTTTACGGATGTGCTCACCGGCCTGATCAACCGGAACAAGCCGGAGATCGTCCTCATCGGCGCCACGAGCATGGGCCGCGATCTCGCGTCCCGCGTGGCGGCGCGTATCAAGGCCGGCCTCACTGCGGACTGCACGGAGCTTTCGATCAACGACGAGACGGGGCTGCTCGAACAGACCCGGCCGGCCTTTGGCGGCAACGTCATGGCGACCATCCTCTGCGAGTTCACGCGGCCGCAGATGGCGACGGTGCGTCCGAAGGTCATGAAGCCGCTGGAGTTCGACGACTCGCGCGAGGCAGAGGTCATTGAGGTCCCGGTGGAGATCAACGAGAAGTCGATCGCCACGAAGATTCTCGAGGTTGTCAAAGACGAGAGCGGCAGCGACGTCAACCTCACTGAGGCGGATATCATCGTCTCCGGTGGCCGCGGTCTGGGCGATCCGAAGCACTTCGCGCTGATCGAGGAGCTTGCCGACACCATCGGCGGGGCGGTTGGGGCGTCGCGCGCGACCGTCGATGCCGGCTGGATCCCCGCGACGCATCAGGTGGGGCAGACCGGCAAGACAGTGCACCCGAAGCTTTACATCGCCTGCGGCATCTCCGGGGCGGTTCAGCACCTTGCGGGGATGTCCTCGTCTGACGTGATCGTCGCGATCAACAAGGACCCGGATGCGCCGATCTTCAACGTGGCGCACTACGGCATCGTCGGTGACCTGTTCGAGGTCGTCCCGGCAATGATCGAGGCGATCAAGCAGCGCCGGGGTGATACCGCGTGATCGCCTTCGTCTTCCCGGGCCAGAACTCGCATTACGTCGGGATGGGCCGCGACCTCCATGAGGCGGACGGACCGCCCGGGCTCGTCTTCGAGGTCGCCGAGGGCGCACTCGGCGCGGGGCTGCTCAGGGTGATGTTCGAGGGCCCGGAGGAGGCGCTCACGCGCACCGATAACCAGCAGCCGGCGATCGTCACACACTCGCTGGCGGCGCTGGCGGGACTGCGCGATGCCGGGATCGAGCCGGATTTCGTGGCCGGACACAGCCTCGGCGAGTACTCCGCGGTCGCCTGCGCGGGCTGCCTGACGCCGGAGCAGGTGCTCGAGCTGGTGCGCTTCCGCGGGGAGCTGATGGCGCGAGCTGGCGACGAATGCGCCGGATCGATGGCCGCCGTGCTTGGGCTCGAGGCCGAAGACGTCGAACGGGCGATAGCGCCCGTCCAGGAGGATGGCACCGTCGTCGTCGCGAACTACAACTCCTCCGAGCAGGTCGTGCTCTCGGGCGAGGTGAACGCGGTTGCGCGGGCTTCCGAGCTTTGCAGCGAGGCCGGGGCGAAGCGGGTGATTCCGCTGGACGTGAGCGGCGCATTTCATTCACCGCTGATGGAGCCGGCCGCCGAGCCGCTGATCGAGCGACTCGCGCAGGCCGATTTCGCGCCCGCGACCGTGCCGGTGGTCTCGAACGTTGACGCCCGTCCACACACCGACCCCGACGAGATCCGCGACTGCCTCGGTCGACAGATGACCTGGAGCGTTCTGTGGGAACAGAGCGTTCGGTGGCTCGCGGGCGAAGGCGTGAGTACTTTCGTTGAGGTCGGACCCGGGACGGTGCTCAGCAAGCTCATTCGCCGCATCGATCGGAGTCTGAACGTCCTCAACGTGGACACAGTTGAGGACCTCCAGCGCGCCGTCGACGAGCTGGCGTAGTCGGGAATTCGGGAGGCGTTGCACTTGCAGCTTCAGGATCAGGTAGCCATAATTACAGGAGCCGGCGGCGGCATCGGAGCCTCCATCGCACATACGCTCGCTGATGCCGGCGCACACATCGTCGTCAACGATGTCGTTGAGGAGGCTGCGGCGAAGGTCGCCGAGGAGGTCTCCGAGCGGGGCGTCGAGGGCCTCGTGAGCACCGCCAACATCACCGATGGCGGCCAGGTGCAGGCGATGGTCGACGAGGTGATGGACCACTTCGGGCGCATCGACATACTCGTGAACAACGCGGGGATCACGCGCGATGGGCTCCTCGTCCGCATGGATGAAGAGCAGTGGGACATCGTGCTGGATGTCAATCTCAAGGGCGCATTCCTGTGCACGAAGTCCGTGGCCCGGCCGATGATGAAGGCGCGGTATGGCCGCATCATCAACATGGCCTCGGTCTCGGGCGTCGGCGGCAACGCCGGGCAGGCGAACTACTCGGCGTCGAAGGGCGGACTGATCTCGCTCACGAAGACCACCGCGCAGGAGCTTGCGGGGCGGAACGTGACCTGCAACGCACTCGCGCCTGGTTTCATCGAGACCGCGATGACGCACAAGCTGCCCGAGGACCAGCGAAATGCCTGGCTGGAGCGCATTCCGCTGGGGCGTCCCGGAACCGCCGATGACGTAGCGCAGGCCGTGCTGTTTCTCGCCGGTCCGGGCGCCTCTTACATCACCGGACAGGTCATCAACATCGACGGCGGGCTGATCATGTGAGGCCGTCGTCTCGCTCTGCAGGGCACTATCCGGCCGCCGTGATGCTCGCGCGGTCGGTTGCGCAGACCCACAGCGAAAACCACGCGGTCGGAGCGTAACGCGCCGGCCGCAGCGGCGGATAACCGCCGCAAAAGCAATCCCGGGCGCTCGAGCCCGGCAGAAGAGACGCACCGAAACGGGAGATGAGACGAGTCATGGCACTGTTCGAGCAGGTCAAAGAAGTCATCGTTCGCGAGCTGTCCGTACCCGAGAGCTGGGTCACCGAGTCCGCCACCTTCGAGGGCGATCTCAAGGCCGACTCGCTTGACGTCGTTGAGCTCGTGATGGCCCTTGAGGACGAGTTCGATGTGGATATCCCTGAGGAGGACGCGCAGAACATCAACACCGTCGGGGACGCTGTTCGCTACCTCGAGGAGAAGTCCGGCTGAGGGGCGCTATTGTGCCACGCCGAACGCGAGGGCATTTGGGTGACCGCGGCCGCCCACCGTCGGTGTGCGGCCGCTGGTCAATTCCTGTCACACGCTGCGAGGGCCTGATCAGATGAATGGACGCATAGTCATTACCGGCATCGAGACTGTTTCCGCCGTCGGCAACGGGCTTGACACCCTGTGGGACGCCTGTCTCGAGGGACGATCGGGGATCGGTTACATCACGCGCTTCGACCCGTCGGAGTACAAAGCGCATATCGGCGCGGAGGTGGACCCCGATTTCGACCCGACCGACCGCATCGACCGCAAGCTGATGAAGCGCGCGGATCCGTTCGCAATGTACGGGGTGTGGGCGGCCGACGTGGCGCTCGAGAACTCCGGGCTTGTCATCGATGACAGCAATCGAGCCGAGATCGGTGTACTCATCGGCTCCGGGATCGGCGGGATGACGACGTGGGAGGACCAGTTCGAGCGGCTGCTCAAGCGCGGTCCCGATCGCGTCTCCCCGTTTCTTATCCCCATGATGATCATCGATATGGCCTCTGGAATGATGTCCATGCACTGCGGGGCGATGGGGCCGAACTTGGCCGTCGTCACCGCCTGTGCATCGGGCGCACACGCCATCGCCGCGAGCGTCGACCTTATCCTGGTCGGCCGCGCCAGGGCGATGATCACCGGTGGCGCGGAGGCGGGTATCAGCCGCAGCGCCCTTGCGGGGTTCTGCTCGGCGCAGGCGCTTTCCACGCGCAACGAGGACCCGAAGACCGCCTGCCGACCATTCGACAAGAGCCGCGACGGCTTTGTTATGGGCGAGGGGGCGACAGGCCTGGTCATCGAGGACCTTGACTACGCGCTCGAGCGCGGTGCCGAGCCGCTTGCGGAGATCGTGGGCATCGGCATGAGCGGCGACGCGCACCACTTCACCGAGCCCTGCCCGGAGGGCGCCGGAGCCGTCCTCGCCATGCAAAACGCGCTCGACGATGCCGGACTGACGGTGGAGGAGATCGACTACATCAACGCGCACGGTCCGGGAACTCTCGCAGGCGACAGATCCGAGGCCCTCGCAATCAGGAAGCTTCTCGGAGAGCACGCCGGCGACATTCCTATCTCCTCGACCAAGCCCATCCACGGGCACATGCTCGGCGCCACCGGGCCGACGGAGCTGGGTATCTGCATCAAGGCAATCCACGAGGGCATCATCCCGCACACGCTCAACTGCGAGGACCCCGAGCCCGAGGACCTCGACATCGTTCGCGGCGAGCCCCGCGAGGCGCAGGTTGACATCGCGATGTCGAACTCGTTCGGCTTCGGCGGGCATAACATCTCGATCATCATCAAGCGCTTCGAGGGGTGAACGGCGCTCGCAGCCGACCGGAGCGGGGAACGGGACGGCGAATGCCGTGAGGCGGTGGCACGAGAGCAGTTTGGACATCTCAGGAAGACACTCGACCTCGAGTTCGTCAGCACCGAACTGCTCGAGCTTGCATTTCGGCACAGCTCCTGGGTGCGGGAGTGCGGCCTCGATGAACTGGCGAGCAACCAGCGGCTGGAGTATCTTGGGGACGCGGTGCTCGATCTGGTCTTTGCCGACCACCTCTACAACGCTCATCCGGAGCTCCCCGAGGGTGACCTGACCCGCCTGAAGGCGGCGCTGGTTCGCGGCTCGGCGCTCGCGTCGGTCGCCCGGCGCCTCGAGCTCGGGGATTACCTGCTGCTCGGTCGCGGCGAGGAGAGCACCGGAGGTCGCGATAAGGCCTCCCTGCTCGCCGATACGCTTGAGGCGCTCATCGGCGCCATCTTCCTCGCCGGCGGCTATGAGGCAGCGCGGGCGTTCATTCTTCGTCACTTCGACACGCTGCTCGAGGACGTGCAGAAGCGCGCTTCCCTGCGCGACCACAAGTCTGCGCTGCAGGAGGTCCTGCAGGCGCGCGGCGAGTCGCCGCCAACGTATCGCGTCAGGCGCACGGACGGTCCCCCGCACGACCGCTGGTTCACCGTAGAGGCCGTCTGCGGCGGCGAGGTCGTGGGGATCGGGGAGGGCAGCTCCAAGCGCGCCGCGGAGCAGGAGGCCGCACGCGAGGCGCTCGGGAGCATTATGCACTCGGACCGTCAGGAGGGATCGTGACCATCCGCGAGCGAATCCCGGGCGACAGCTCCGTCGCACCGGGCAGCGCAACCACCTTTCTGCGCACGCTGATCCTGGTCGGGCTGCTCTCCGTGGCGTCGGCCATTGCCGCCCGAGCCGATGACGCCCGCCCGGGCCCATTCGTGTTCGTCTACGGGCTCCAGGGCCCGGGCGCGGCGGAGACCGCACGCTCCCTCGGCTGTAACACCATCTATTTCGACCTCCCGCGCGATGCCCCGATGCACCTCGGCGAGATTCGCGACTCCATCTCGGAGGCTCGCGAACAGGGCCTGCAGGTGATCGTGGGCCTCCGCACCAAGCTGGACGGGTCGTTTCCCATCACGGCGTCCGACGAGGAGTACGCCGGCTCCTGCCGCGAGTGGATCGCATCGGTCGTCAGCGGTCTCGCCGGGACCGAGGGGATCGACGCCTGGGCCACCGACCACTACCTCGAGCGGGATATCACACACTCTGAGGACGAGTTCCGCGCCTTCCTCCTCGATCGCCATGGCTCTCTGGAGGGCATCAACGAGGCGTGGGGCACCGAGTACAGACATCTCGGGGAGATCACCCGCTCCCGCGCGCGCGCCCTCGACGAAAACGAGACCTACGGGGTCGGGCGCGCGACGGTTGACGTAGCGGAGTACGAGCGCAGGGCCTTCCACGATGTTATGGCGCTGTGGGCCGACGAGGTTCGCCGCCACGATCCGGACACTACGTTGATGACCGGGCGCATCTCGCTGTATCGCAGTCTCACCGCCATCCCGACGACCTACGATGTCGTCCAGCCATTCATGCCCCCGGACATCCTCGAGCGCGATCTGGCGACACACAACGTGCAGGCGGTGCAGATCGGCAGGCGCGGGGGGCGCTTCGAGGTCATTCCGTGGCTGAGCGTGCCCGTGCCGCCCAGTGAGGCCTACGCTCAGTTCGGACTCTCGCGCTGGATCATGGAGGCGGGCCTGCGCGGCGCCATTGGCGTGGGGCTGATGGACGCCGACCGCGTCGGCTATTCGGCGGCGGTCCGGCGCAACATCGTCGAGCAGCTCTCCGACGCACTTGCGGCCAGACCGTTTGAACCTACGCCTCCCGAGCCGTGCGCCGCGGTTCTCTACGAGCCCTACGCGGGTGGGCATCATTTCCACGGCACCCCCGCCTGGGGCTACGTCGAGGACTTCCCGTCCACCGATCTCGCCGAGCTCGCCTTCAACTACCGCACCGGCACGGTCCTCGGAGGCCTCGATTACCTCTGCCTCGAGGACCTCGAGGACGCCGATCTCGACCGCTACAGCGCCATTCTTGCGCCGATCTGTCTCTCCGTGCCGCCACAGCAGCAGGAGATCCTCCGGCGCTACGTCGAGCGGGGCGGCGCCCTCTTCGCCGATCTCGGCTTTGGAGTGTACGAGGCGCGCTACTGGAACCCTGCGATGGGGCCGATGTCCGCTCTGCTGGGTATTGCCGCGGCGATTGAGCCTGCGCATCGCTACGGTGGCTTCGTGGTCGGCGAGCTGCATCCAGACTTTCCGTCAGTGCAGCCTGGGATGGAGGCATCGGGGACATTCGTTCCCGGCCAGGGCGAGAACGTGTCGATGGGCAACATTCGCCGCCACTCATTCCTGGGCGCCGCAACGGAGATGCAGGGGTACGCCTTCCAGGGGCCGAGCTGGTACGTCAATCTTCTCGCCAGCGCCATCCCGCTGGCGACGCAGAACGTTCGCCACGACGATGAGCAGCGGCCATACTTCCTCGGCGTGAGCGTCCACCAGATCGGCCCGGGCCTGGCGCTCTTCGCGCCATTTCCAGCGTGGAGTCACTGGCCACCGAGCGACAACCTCCACGCGGCGATCCACGGCGACCTCCTGGCCCGCCGGGCGTCGTACAGGGTCATCGCGCCAACCTTCCTCGGCAGCGAGATCGGCGTCTCCGGCTCGCCGGACCATCTGTCGCTGCTCAGCCGCGGCGCCTCCGGGACCGTCCAGATACTCGCGGCCGCCGACCATCGTGCCTGGCTCGGCGCCGAGGCCACCTTCTCGGCGTCCTCCCGTGAACCCGATGGTCGGCGGACAGGTGACGCGCTACTCGCGGTCAATCTCCCACGCGGCGGCATGGTCCACTGCCGGGCCGTGCCTCTGCGCATCCGCCCCGCCTCCGGCACGGCTCATGCGATCGTGACCGAGTTCGGCTCAGGCCGTATCGCCTTCGAACTCGGGGGCACGGGAGCAAGCTGGGGTGCGGAGCGACGCGACGGACCGCTGCGGTTCTACGGCGGCCTGGCCACGCGCATCCGCATCTCGGTCGAGGACGGCGCGTATGCGATCGAGCCGGGCTCCGAGCACGTGGTGTCGGTTCGCGAGGGCCGAGAGTCGCTCTCGGTCACGCGCGCGATCGCCGACCACCGCGGCGTGCTCGACTTCTGGCTCACTGTCGCCGGCGGGACAGTGACGATCACCCCCGCCGGGGGCTGAGCGCGCGGCAGGTGCCGGAACCTGTTGCGGAGAAGTCCCTTACCCGACGCGATGCTCGTGATCCGCGCCGCACTCAACTCTCCGGGAGGATCATCATGCGACGAATCCTGAAGCTCACGGCCGTCGCCGCTCTGACGCTCGCTCTGGCCGGCTGTGGCGGGGGTGCGCTCCTCGGGGCCCTGATCGGTCTCATCAGCGTCGGCGACGTCATCGGCGACGTTGAGAACCTGTTCGAGAACGATGATGACCCCGCCGACTCGCGGGTGTACCTCGACGGACAGCTTCCGCCGATCACGCCCAACACCTCGGGTGAGCTGCGGCTGCAGGACCTGCCCGAGGGACGCCACCTGCTGCATGTCGTCGCGCCCGGCGGCTTTCGCGGCGCGGTCACGATCATTGACGTGCAGCCGAACGCCGATGTCCGCCTCGGCAACCTGCAGGCCGAGGTCGGGGGGCGTATCCGCGGGACGGTCACGCTTGATGAGGGCGGTTCGATCCGCAACGCCCCGCGCGTGCTCGTCTACGCGATACCGGGCGGTGCGGTCACGGTGCGTGAGACGGCCGGGGTCACCGCCATTCCCCCTGCTGGAACGCATTATGCGGCGTATACCGACGGGACCGGGGAGTTCCTCCTCGAGGGCGTCGCGCCGGGCGACTACCTGATCACCGCTGCGGTTGCGGGCTTCACCACCGACGCTCAGCTCGTGCAGGGGCTTGGCCAGCGGCAGACGGTCGTCGCAGACCTGCAGCTTTCGAGCGCCGGAGGCCTGCCTCCCGGCACGGTCAGCGGGATCATCTCCGGGGAGATCGGGGGCGGCGCCACGCAGTCTCTTCCTGGCGCCAGCCTGCGGGCGGAGCTTGACAGCGCCTTCCAGCCCACGGTGCCGCAGGCCGTGATCGATCGCATCGAGAGCGATTCGGGATGGCAGTTGCGGGAGTCGCCATGGTTCGCGTATGACGTTCTGGCGACGCTCAGCGACGCTGGTGGAACCTACACGCTTGGCCTGCCGTCGGGGACGCCGCGTATCAAGTGTTTCAAGTACGGCTTCCGCCCGGCCTACCAGGACATCGCGATCATCAGCGATGGGAGCGCGCAGGCGAACTTCGAACTCATCAATCGCTGATGTGCTCAGCGGCCACGGGCCGCCTGATAGTCTGATGCAGTCCGACAGAGTCTTCGGCGCGGCCGTTCGCCGCCGGTACAATCTGATCGTCTCGGTCGCGACATTCCTCGCGGCCGCATTGCCCTTCGCCGTGGGCCTCTTGATACTCGAGCTCGTCTGGCCCCATGGCAAGGGCCTCGGCCCGATGATCGTCGCGGCGGCGGCACTGATACTCGGTCCGGTCGCCACCTGGGCGACACATAATCGCCTCGGACTGGCCGGCAATGAGACGCTGCGCGCGAAGTTGCGCAGGCGCATCCGCGAGGAGGGCCACACCTTCCCGGAGGGTGTTGATCCGGTCTTCGTCGGCTTCTCGCCGACCGACCAGCCGCTGGCGTGGGACGGCGACACCGACCGTGACATCGGTTTTCTCGCCGCATGGGGTGACGCGCTCGTCTACTACGGCGATGACTTCACGTGGTATCTGCCACGCTCGCGCATCGACATCATCGAGCCGATACAGCCCGCCGCTGGTGTGCCGAGGATACTGATTCGCTGGCATGCGCCGCGGGAGAGCAATCGCTCGTTCACGATCGTCTCGCGCGAGGCCAGCGATCTGCGCGGCGCGCGACAGGCAACTATGGCGCTGTTGCAGCAGCTCTACGCCTGGGTGGCGCGACCACCGCAGACTGATCGTGAGGCCCCGAAGCTTGGCATGCCTCCGACTGACGCGAGTGGCGGCACGCCGATCGATTCCGCGCCCGGGGGATCCTGCGCGGTGCTGGCCGCTATCTTCGCGGCCACTGCGGTCGCCGCATGGCAGGTGGCGGGTCCGATGGTCGATGCGGAGCAGTACGCCTACGCCGCGCTCTGGTCGGGTCTCGTCTTCGTCGGCGGCTTCGGGCTGACCACCGCCGCCCTGCGTCTTCTGCAGTGGGCAGAGGAACAGGACGCGGCGGACGAGCGAGCCGATGGACGCTAACGCAGCACCAGCCCCCGAATTCGCCCCGGTCGCTCCGGGGCGCTCGGACGCCCTGGAGGATATCTGTGCGAGCAGCCTGGCTTGAGATCGATCTCGACGCGATACGCGGCAATATCCGGTGCATAAGGCGGCAGATCGGACCGGAGCGGCGGATCGCCGCTGTCGTCAAGGGCAACGCCTACGGTCACGGCATGCTCGAGGTCGCGCGGGCATCGCTTGAGGCCGGCGCATCGACGCTGTGCGTGGCGATCGTCGGTGAGGCAGCACAGCTTCGAAACGCCGGCATCGACGCTCCGATCCTCGTCCTCGGTCCGCCCTGCGCCGGCGAGGCGGGCGAGTACGTGCGCCTCGGCGTCACCGCCACGGTCAGCAACATTGAGCATGCCCGCATCATCTCCGACGCGGCCGCCCGGGCCGGCAGCACCGCCGAGGTGCACGTGAAGATTGACTCGGGCATGGGACGCCACGGCGCGCGACCCGGCGCGACAGAGGAGCTGGCAGACGCGCTTCAGAGAGACGAGAACCTGCGCGTGACCGGCGTCTTCTCGCACTTCGCCGACTGCACGAATGAGGATCTCGTATGGTCCGAGGAGCAGTTGCGCCGCTTCCGCGCCGTCCTACCGGTCTTCGAGGCCCGCTTCGGCTCCGATCTTGTGCGGCACATGGCCAACTCCGCGGCGATTATGCGCATGCCCGAGGCGCACTTCGACATGGTCCGGCCCGGGACTGTGCTGTACGGCATGAACTCGGGCTTCCCCGTGCCTGAGGCGGCTCGCGGTATACGGCCCGCGCTCTCATTGCGCTGCCAGATAGCCGGCATCAAGACCGTGGAGCGCGGAGAGCCGGTCGGCTATGGCTGCACGTGGCGCGCGCCGCGCGACAGCCGGATCGCCGTCCTCCCGCTGGGCTACGCCGACGGCTACGCCCGCGCGCTCTCCAACACCGCCGATGTATTGATCTCGGGCCGCCGCTGTCGGCTGGTGGGGCGCGTGAGCATGGACGCGCTGACGATCGATGTAACCGACGTGGAGGCGCGGCCCGGCGACGAGGCGGTGTTGATCGGCGCTCAGGGCGACGAGGCCATCACGGTCGAGGAACTGGCCGCCCGGGCCGGGAGCATCGTCGAGGAGATCGCCACGCGCCTGACGAACCGCCTGCCACGCGTCTACCTCAACAAGGAGGCCACCTGATGGCCCGCCCGTCCGTCACCGTTGACGTTCCCGCCACGACCGCCAATCTCGGCCCCGGCTATGACTGCCTCGGGCTGGCGCTCGGCCTGCACAACACCGTCACCCTTTCGCTCGCCGATGCCGACGAGGTGACCATCAACGGCGAGGGCGTGGACTGCCTCCCGCGCGATCGCACGCACCTTGTGCTCGGAGCCGCGCAGGCTGCCGCCGACGCCGCGGGGGAGGAGCTTCCGCGCCTCTCGCTGCATCAGACCAACCGCATTCCGCTGGCACGCGGGCTCGGTTCGAGCTCGGCCGCGATCGTGGGCGGGATCGTCGCCGCCAACGAGCTGCTGATGCTGGGTCTCGATCTGCGAGAGATGCTTGACATCGCCACCGCGGTCGAGGGTCACCCCGATAACGTCGCCCCGGCGCTGCTGGGGGGCCTGACGGTGTGCTGCACGGTCGGCCGGGAGGTGTACGCAAAGCGGCTGGACGTGGCCCGCGGCCTCTCCTGCGTCGTCGCGATCCCCGACTTTGAGGTCGCCACGCACGATGCCCGGCGGGTCCTGCCCGACGAGGTGCCACACGCAGACGCGGTCTTCAACCTCTCACGCTGCGGCCTTGTCGTCGCTGCGCTGACCACCGGCGAGTTTGGCCTGCTGGCTGAGGCGATGCGCGATCGGCTCCACCAGCCCTATCGCGCGCCGCTCGTCCCGGGGATGGAGGATGCGATCGAGGCCGCACGTGAGGCCGGCGCGTTTGGAGCGGCACTGAGCGGCTCGGGGCCAACGGTCGCGGCATTCGTCGGTGATGACGGGGAGGTTGTCGGCGAGGCGATGGTGAAAGCATTCGGGCGCGCGGGGACGACGGCCATCGCTCGTGTGCTGCCGCTTTCCGCCGACGGCGCCCGCGTCGTCGGCTGAGTAGCATCGACGCCCTACCGGCCGTCGCCGCCGTTCGTCATGTCGCTGTTGTTGTCTTACGCCGTCAGTGCGTCGCCCGTTGCGTATGGCGTACTGTTTACACATTGCGACGTGCAGCCTGCCGTTGCGAATCGGAGTGAATTTCGTTGAGTGAAGTCGATGCCAGACAGGTAGCAGAGGCCGTTGACGCTCGCGCAGAGGAGGCCCAGCAGTGGCTCATGGACCTCATCGCTTTTGAGAGCGTCCAGGGGAACGAGCAGGGCGTCCAGGCCTACATGAAGGACCTGCTCGATGAGCTTGGGATGCAGACCCGGTACGCGGAGATCTCCGACGACATCTTCGAGGATCCGGAGTACTCCCACAACGAGAACGAGATGTCCTACGAGGGGCGCTACAATGTCGTC
>JALGTR010000054.1 GCA_029821265.1 Candidatus Zipacnadia bacterium | reverse complement strand
CACCGGCAGGCCCCGCTCGAGGAACGGTCGCGCCCACGCGAGATGATCGAACGTGCCCGGCTCGACAATGAGTCCAGCGTCAACACCCTCTGCGAGGTTCTCGGGACTGCCCGCCACCTCGTCGATGTCGAATGCCTCCGCCATCTTCCGCGCGTTCGGGGCGTTGGGATCGAAGATCTTCACGATCCTCCCGCCATCGACGCGACGCTGGTCCGTGCCGCGGTCGTTCCATCCCGCCCTCTCAATCCGCTCCCTGTCCACACCGTTGAGCGCGGCAGCCCAGGCGTTACCGTGGAATGATCCTCGTTTGCCCTCACCGGCCGCCCCGCCGGCCATCGCTATCCTGATCATCTCGCGCCTCCCTGTCTGTCTTTGCGGCGCAGGCACCATTCGCTGTCGGCAACTCGTCTCCTTCGGTGGAAGGTCCCGCCGGCGGCGCGCGGAAGTGCCAGGCGACGGCGAGAACCTTGCAAGTCCGGGGGCTGCCATGCTCAGAGCCGAAGACGTCAAGCAGTGTGCGCTCGCCAGCGGCGCCGACATCGTCGGCATCGGCGACATGCAGCGCTTCGAAGGCGCACCGTTGCAGAACGATCCGCGATACATCTTCCCGGAGGCGAAGTCGATCATCGGGCTCGGTTTCCGTGTCCACCGGGGCCTGTTACGTGGCATCGAGGAGGGCACATTCTTCGCTGCGTACCCGTCGATGGGCTACGCGAACATCAACGACGTCTACGCGCCGATCGCCCTGCGCGAGATCGGCGACTTCCTCGAGGACAACGGCTACGAGGCGGTGCTCTACCAGAACACCTCGATCCGGATGGGCTGCGGGGTCGGCAAGCCGGTCCGCGAGGGGTATCCGAGACCCGATGTCTTCCTGCACTTCCGCATCGCCGCGTACATTTGCGGGATGGGCGAGATCGGCTGGAGCAAAGTCTTCCTGACCCCCCGCTTCGGGCCGCGCCAGCGCTTCGCGTTCATCATCACCGACGCCCCGCTCGAGCCTGACCCGATCTATGATGGTGAGCCGCTGTGCGACCGCTGCATGCGGTGTGTCGCCGAATGCCCGGGCAACGCGATCAGTGCCGACCGATCAGTCACATGCGAGATCGCCGGTCACAGGGTCGAATGGGGCGAGCTTGACGAGGACCGCTGCGCGGCCGTCTACCAGGTCGGCACGCGTCAGTACTCGCCGTTTTTGCCCGACGAGGTCGCCGACTACATCGACACGCTGACCAGTGAGGAGCGCGGCGAGGCCCGCAGCGAGATGCTCTCGTATGCGGGATCGGGGCCCTTCACCTACGCGAACAGAAACGTTCCGTACTCTGCGCGGGCATGGGAGAGCTACCACCACCCGTCGGCGGTGTGCGGCAGTCGCGGCTGCATGCGCGCGTGCATGATCCACCTCGAGGAGCGAGGCGCGATCGAGAACACATTCGAGAACCGTTTCCGGCTCCGCAAGCCGTGGAGACTGGACAGTGAAAGTGACGAGGGCGGGAGTTGAGCCGCGCGATGGAACCACTTGACGTTCGCCGCCTGCTGATCGTCGAGGGCGTGGAGGACGATGCGCGCGCCGCGAAGCGCACGCGGCGAATGCAGGATGCCCTCCAGCCCGACGAAGTCGAGATGGTCGATGACGCACGCCTGTGCGAGATCATGGATGACCCCGAGCTGGTCGGACGAGGGCGGCACGGTATGCGGCTGGAGATCTCCCCCACCGTGATCTTCAACCTCGGCCGCTTCGACGACAGCGACGCACAGCGTGCCGCACGGTTGGAGCGCTTCCCGGTGCTCTCGCGTGGCACCTACCCGCTCTCGGGCTATGACGCGTTCTACTGGCGGCGCTCCGGATCGCCGGAGCATCGCCGCGAGACGGGGATGATCTGTCAGCCCGCATGGCAACTTCACACTGCGTGGGGGTGTCACTACCGCTGCGCCTACTGCGGGCTGGGGCACTACGTGACGCTGATGATGAACGTCGAGGAGTTCGTCGAGCGCCTGCCCCGCCTGATCGCCGAGCGCGCGCCGAAGCAGACGCTCTTTCAGTACGATAACGGCACCGATATCGTCGCCTTCGAGCCCGAGTACGGCGCGTCAGAGCTGCTGATTGACTACTTCGCGTCAACCGACGACCGCTTCCTCGAGCTGTACGTCGGCAAGTCGGCGAACGTTGAGTTCCTGCTTGATCTCGACCACCGCGGGCACACCGTCTGCTGCTGGTCGCTGGCAGGCCGCACACAGTGCGCGCAGTTCGAGTGGCGCAGCGCGACGATGGAGGAGCGTATCGAGGCCAGCCGCAGGTGCCAGCAGGCCGGCTACCATGTGCGCCATCGTTTCTCGCCGATCATCCCCGTGCGCGGCTGGCGGGAGGAGATCCGCGAGATGATCGAGATGCTCTTCGATCGCGTCGCGCCGGATGTGATCACCTTCGAGACCATCCGCTATCTCGACGCGGCGCAGATGAGGGCCCTCTTCGATGAGGACCTGCTCGACCCGAAGCTGCTGGAGATCATGGCCGCGGACGAGCGCGAGGAAGTCCCCGACGGCTGTGAGATCCCGGACGAGTTCCGCCACGAGATCTACCGCTTCGTCGCCGATGAGCTCGAGCGCGTCAGCCCCGAGACGCCCTGGGCGTTCTGTCGCGAGCAGTGTTCGACCTGGGCGGCCTTCGCCGGGGACCTCTCGCGCCACGGCCAGCTTCCGGATCGATACGTCTGCAACTGCGCCCCGTATTCGGCCCCCGGCAATCCGCTGCTGCGCACCACCAGCCCCGTCGGCTGATCGTTCGCGACGGAACCTCGCCTGGACGGGGGTGTTGTACGTGCATGACGTGCCACCAGTTCGGGGAGGTCCTCTCCATGGAAGTCAGGACGCTGTGCGTAACGCTGACAAGCGCTGCAATTGCAGTCGGAGTTGTGCTGTGCGCAACGGACGCCCGAGCCCAGGATGGCTCCCTGCAACTGCGTGTCCATCAGAGCGGGCGCTACCTCGTCGCTGGCACCGGCCAGCCGTTCTTCTGGCTGGGAGACACCGCATGGGGCCTGTTCACCACACTGACCGACGAGGAGGCGGCGGAGTACCTCGACGATCGCGCCGAGAAGGGCTTTAACGTGGTGCAGGCGGTCCTCGCGTGGCGCTCTCCGGACCCAAACGCTTACGGGGATGAACCGTGGATCGACGGGGACCCGGCGAATCCCAACCCGGCATACTTCGACCATGTCGAGACGATCGTCGAGATGGCGGCGGAGCGCGGCATCGTGATGGCGCTGCTGCCCGCATGGGGCGACTTCGTGACGGTGAACGAGCGCATCAACGAGGTCAACGCGCGGGAGTACGGGAGCTGGCTCGGAACGGCCCTCGGCGAGCATCCGAACATCGTCTGGGTGCTCGGCGGCGATCGTCTTGCAGAGGGCTATGAGGACGTCTTCCGGCTGATCGCGGGAGGCATCGAGGATGCGGAGGCGATGCCGCACCTGATGACCTACCACCCGCGTGGCGGCGGACATAGCTCATCCGAGTGGTTCCACGAGGACGCGTGGCTCGATCTGAACATGATCCAGAGCAGCCACTCGATCGACTACCCCGAGTATCGCCCGGTTCTGCGCGATTACCAGCTGCAACCGGTGAAGCCCACTCTCGTCGGGGAGCCGCGCTACGAGAACATCCACCACGGCCTGCGCGGCGAGGGTCCGCGGATCGATGACCATCAGGTGCGCAAGGCCGCCTGGCAGGCAGTGCTTTCGGGCGCCTGCGGACATACCTACGGCGCAAACGGCATCTTTCAGTTCGCGGCAGAGGGCGAGGAGGGCCGCTGGAAGCCGGAGATCGGCTGGCGACGTGCGCTGGATCTGCCCGGCGCGGGGCATATGGGCGTTCTCAAAAGCGTGATGACGTCGCTCGATTGGCATCGGCTCCGACCGGCGCAGGAGATGATCGCCGACGGCGGCGACGGCGGATCACAGGTGGTGGCAGCATGCACACCGGCGGGCGATTTCGCGCTCGTGTACTTCCCCGAGCTGATCACGCCGCAGATCGACCTGGCGCGGATCGGCGGTGAAGGCGTCCGCGCCACGTGGATCAACCCGCGCACGGGCGAGCGCAGCGAGGCCGGCGAGTTCGAGCAGGCGGAGGGCATGCGACGGTTCATGCCGCCCACGGGCAACGAGGACCCCGACTGGGTGCTGCTGCTCGAGAGTGCCCGACCCGATACGGAGCCGCCGACGGTCGTGGCGCTGCAGGCGGGCGGCGACCCCGAGCGGGTGCGCCTGTGCTTCTCCGAGCCGGTCGATCCAGCGAGCGCGACCAACGCGGCGAACTACGCTATCGACCCCGGCGTGACGGTCGCTGAGGCCGAGCTTCAGGGTGATCGCGTGGTGATGCTGACGACCTCGCCAATGCAGGCGCAGCAGTACACGCTGACTGTAAGCGGTGTCGCGGACAGGTGGGTCACGCCGAACGTCACTGAAGGGCTGACGCAGCAGTTCACGTGGACCGAGCAGTCACCGCGCGTGGCGGAGGGCCTGATCGCGCTGTATCTCTTCGAAGGCGTCGAGGACGGGCTAATACCCGACGAGAGCAACGCGGAGCCGCCACTGCCGCTGATGATCGAGGAGGGCAGCGCCGCCGACGCCCTCGCGGGCGAGCTGATCGTCAGCCAGAACTCGCTCATCGCCTCCCAACGGCCTGCCGAGGAGATGGCGCGGGCGTGCATGGAATCAAACGCGATCACGGTCGAGGCGTGGATCATGCCGCAGAACCTCGAACAGGGAGGGCCGGCCCGTATTGTGACGCTGTCGCGCGACGCCGGCGCCCGGAACTTCACGCTCGGGCAGGAGGCCGGGCGCTACGTCATGCGCCTGCGCACGACGGGAACGAGCGAAAACGGGATCCCGCCGCTCGAGACGCCGGACGACGCGGTGACGCTGCAGATGACGCACGTGGTGTACACCCGTGACCCGGCCGGTACCGCGCGGATCTATCTCGATGGCGTGGCAGTCGCGGAGGACGAGGTCGCGGGCGATCTGAGCAACTGGGCCGACGACTTCCGCTTTGCGCTCGCGAACGAACTGACACGGGATCGCACCTGGCTGGGCTCCATGCGGCTGGTGGCCGTTTACGACCGCGCACTGAGCGAGGATGAGGTGCGCATGAACTTCGACGCCGGCCCCGATGTCAGGCCGTGATGCCCGGGCCTCACTCGGCCGCGAACAGCTCCACCTCTCGCACCCACATTATGTTCGGCCGGCCCGCCGGCCCCATCGCTGGCGGCTGATAGATGCGGAAGCGCCCGGCGGTCACCGGATCGTCGAGCGCAATCTCCGTTTGTGACGCCGGACGCTGAGGTCGGGCGGTCGCGATATCTCGCCAGCCGCCGTCGTCGGGGACCTGCAGACGCACCTCTCGCGACGTCCTCGCCACGCCTCCGTCACGGCTCCAGTAGATCACCACGCGATCGATCGTTCGCGGCTCATCAAAGCGTAGTTCGATCCAGTGGGGCCCCTCCTCGTCGGCGGAGGCCCACGATTCGTCCGTCCAGTGCGCGTCCTCGGCCGGGTAGATGATCCCGTCGTTGATGGGTTCAGCATCATAGCCCGAGTACGCGCTGTCGATCGCCGCCGCGGCCTCGCGGGCAATGTTGCCCTTGCGCCTCGGGTCCTCGACCACCGCGACGTCATCGAACCACACGGTTCCTGACTTCCCGCGCAGCAACAGATACACGTTGACGTTGCGGATCGGCTTCTCAGGCTCGATGATCAGCTCGCCCACCTGCCAGTCGGCGGAGTCGGTGTCGAATGGGTAGATCTGCCCGTAAAGTGGCGTCCCGTCGGTGTAATATATGTCCACGTAGAGCGCGTACTCGCGGCCCGGCGGTCCGCCAACGCCCTCAGCGCGGCTCGCCGCGCGCACGAGGATCGGCGTGGGCCGCTGCTGGTTGAGTGTGACGGTCTGGCTGGCCTGCGTCCGGTCGGTCGTGGCCTCGTTGCGCAGCCGCAGGGAGGCGTTGCCACTGTGCGCCACATCGGTGACGATCTCCGCAGCGGGATCGATGCTCCACCCGGCCTCGCCGTCCTCGAAGCCGGGATTGCGCAACAGGTTCGCGTGGGCCGGGATGTACAGGAGCTGCCGTGTGACTCGCTCGGTCACGTCGCCCACCGTAGCGGTCAGCGTTACCTCGACGGCGCCGGCTGTGGCACCGCCCTCCGGCGTGATGGAGACGCTCCGTTGTGCGCCGGCACCGGGGGGCACGGACACCGAACCGGTTTCGGCCGCATGCCAGCCGGGGCCTGCCTCGAGTTCCAGCTCGGCAGTCACCGGCTCGTCGCGATGGTTCGTGATTCGTATCGAAGCCACCAACGCCCCGGTTTCGGGGTCGGTGCCTCCGTTGCTCAGCTCGACCTCCAGCGGCCGAACGACCTCCATGCTGTGTGATGGGTACAGCACCATCTGCGAATCGGGGCCCTCGATGACCACATGGCGGGTGATCGTCACCGTGTCCCCGGCCCGCGCCTCCTGGAGAACCGTGAAGCTCCACGGCTCACCGGCCTGGCGATTGAGCGCAATCGGGCCCGACACGCGCGCTCCGTCGAGCCCGGGCGGCAGCATAACGTCCTGCCTGACGGCAAGCCCTATCTCGGGCAGACGGACCAGCGCGCGTGTCGTCGAACCTGTGAAGACGCGCGCCGGCAGGTCGAAGCGCGGCGCCGGGACGCCGTCGACCGCAAGCAGCGCCATTCCGAGGTGCGTGCCCACGGCGGCCATATCACGCAGAGCGCGGTCGAAGCACTCCGGCGAGCCGCCCTGGTCGAGCATCCACTCGCGCGTCTGCCATGCCCTGTCGGCCGCAAGGAGGATGGCCTCGCGGGCACGCTCGCCTGCCGGATCGGCGGTCACAGCCTTCGTCGCCTGGTCGATGATCCGCCGCAGTGCGCGATAGCGGGTCTGCAGGGACTCGCGATGCTCGTCGGGGATGAGCTCGTACCAGCGCTGGAAGTCCGGGTTCTCGACGTAGGAGTCACGCACGATGTCCCCCTCAGTCCCGCGCATCTCGGCGGGCTCGAAGCGATCGTCGAGAGTGATCGAGTCGATCAGCAGTCGGCCCTCGATCGGGCCCTGGGTTTCGGGACGCAGGTAGATCGCGCGCAGCGGGTGCTCGCTCTCGATCGTGTGGGTGAACTCGCGATCGCGGTATGTGCCAGGCGGCAGCTCGAGGAACTCCGTCTCGTAGTGACTGAAGCTGGGGCTTACCCACGCGTGGCGGATGTACACGCCGACTCGCTCGCCCTCGCGCGGCTTCAGGTCCTGCGCCGAGGCGCGCACACGCAGCGTCACCGGCGCCGGCTCAGGCTGGAAGAGCATGGCCCACTGCCACGCCCGCTGCGGCTGCTGCGCCTCGGAATCGAAGACCATCTGCCAGCCGCCGGTGGGCTTCTGCTCGCGCTGATATCCACCGGCCTCCGGGTGCCATGCGAACGCGATCGGCGGGCGGTCGGGATCCGCCTCCTGCATCTCCACGCCAAGCCCCACGACCTCCGCCGCCTCGCCGAGCCGCCAGGCCGCGATCTGTGCCGGCGTGCCAAGCTGCAGCATCGCCACACCATCGGCCTCGAGCGTCACCTCCGCCGTCAGCGTCGGCCCGTCTGCGGCGAGGTCAACGGCCACATCATCCACTAACTCCACGCAGTGCGTGTCGGTCGGGTCAAGCCCGAGCGCGGCTGCGTCGATGGTCACCGTGGTGGTCTTCATGCGATCGGTCTCGTTCAGCAACGTCAGCCACGCTATGCCGTCGTCGGCCGGGCCATAGCGCTCGACGAAGATATCCGGGTTCGAGGAGCGTGCGTGCGTAACCGGCTCCCATCCGGCCTCCGCAAGGGTCTGGACGAGCGGTAGGTACTTGCGGAACAGGTCTCGGTCGCGCTCGTAATACTCCGGGTGGTCCCAGTAACGCCCGCCGGGGCCGAGACCGCTCGGAGACCAGTCGAAGAACCCGGGGAAGATCCCGTAGGCCAGAGCGCGCTTCATGAACAGCTCGATCTGCGCATGATCGCGCTCCTGCTCGTAGTTGCCCTTCAGTAGCGTCAGCATCGGCTTGTGCCAGGTAATCGTGCGCGCGTAGTTCATCTGCTCGCGCGAGATGCGCAGGCCCGTCTCGCCGCCGAAGAAGTCCAGCCACGGAGCAATGAAGAAGCTGGAGCCGAAGGCGCCGTTCATCATCGTGACCTGCCCACGCTCGTGAAAATGCTTGGCCGCGGCTCGCGCCCAGTCGCAGGAGGAGAAGAAGTTGTTGAGCACAGGCTTCTCGGCCACCGGATCCCAAAGCGGCGGCGCGTCGGCGTACTTGAAGTGCTCGGTGCGATAGTTCAGGCCGCTGGTCAGTCCGTCGTAGTAGAAGCCGTCCAGCTCGCCGCCGGTCCGCTCGCGAATGCTCGCTGTCAGCGAGTCCGCGCGGTCGATCGTCCACTGGCCGTAGGGCAACTCCGGATCGAGGTTGAACTGTGCGATGATATGCCCGTAAACGCGGGCAGGGACGATCGCGAGCCGGCCCTCCGCGTCATGCAGCCCGACCGCCGGGTACATCGTCTCATCGCCCGTGCGCGCGCGGAAATCCTCGGTCATCACTTCGACGAGTCGCTCGTGGGGCGGAAGCGGATCGCTCTCAGGGTCGTGGCCCGGGATGTTCGCGAACTCACCGGCATGTGTGAGGTAGATCGTGTCGAGCACGCCGATCCTGTCATCGTAGGCCACTTCGGGAGCGCCCTCCTGCAGGCCGAAGCGGAACTCGTTGACGTTATCGATCTGCGAGAGCCTGGTGAATGCCATCCACTGGCCGAGGTCGTTGACCTGCCGCTCGAAGAACTCAGGATAGATCGCGTAGTAGGTCTGCAGAGCGCTGCGGAAGCCCCATTCGTCCTCACACGGGTACAGATCGAACTCGAAGGTCCAGCGGTTCGGCTCGCGGGTGTCGGGCGATAGAGCGAGGTCATAGACGAGCTGCAGACGCCGCATATCGGCGTCATAGGCGGTGCGAAAGATGCACGGCTGATCGAGCGGGACCGCCAGCGCGATGCCGCCCTCAGCGCCGGTGAGGGCGGTGCAAAAGTTGCGGTTCGCCGCGCCGATGCGCAGAGATGGCTTGTCGGTCCACTCGGGCAGATCCGGCCATGCGCGCAGCGGGACCACATTCTCGTAGATCTCCCCCGGCCCAATCTCTCGCGCAGTCTGCATGTCGTTGTGCCAGCGCCAGCCGATCGCGTCCACGGGCAGGTTCAGGCGCAGCAGCACGCCGCGCGCGGGAAGCTCCTCGGCTCCGGCCAGCTCGCAGGTAAAGCGCAAGGCGTGCTCCCCGGCCCTGGCAGCGAGCGTAGCAGATGCCTGGAGGCCATCAAAGCGCACCGTCAGCCCCTCCCGCAGAGAGCCGCCAACCGGCGTCCCGGCGACGAACTCCGCGTCGCGGGTCACGTCCGCCAGCTCCAACAGCGGGCATTCGTCGTCGCCTCCGACGCGTGTTTCGGCGATCATCACATCCGCCACGGTCGCCTGCTCGCTGACGGTGATCCGCAGGCCGTCGGCGCCGACGGTCTCAGCCATGGCCGTATCTCCGCATACAAGGATGCCGCAGAGGGTTGCGACGGTCAATAGCCTGCACATGACGTTCACTCCCCGAGAGCGCGGCTGTTGTGGCCGTCATTTCGCCGCGAAGCGTCCCGCTCCTCGCCGCCGCATGCAGGTTTCCTGTCGGCCGCATGCGAACTATCTCGAGCGAGTGACGAGCATGACACCTCACGGGATGTGCGCTTTCTGATGCTCAAGAACAGGGCGCTGGAGAAAATCCGGGCGGGACAGCCTGCGTTCGGCCTCTCGATGTCGATGGGCGAGTCGGTGGTGGCGGAGTGGTTCGCGCGCAGCGGCTTCGACTTCATCTGGATCGACGAGCAACACGGAACCTTCAACCGCGATTCGCTGCTGCGCACCATCCAGGTGATCGGTCCAACCGACACGGTGCCCATCGTACGCGTGGGCTCGAATGAGTTCTTCCGCATCGGCCGCGCACTCGATGCGGGCGCGATGGGGATCATCGTGCCGATGGTCAACTCCGCGGAGGAGGCGGAGGCGGCGGTGCATGCGGCGAACTACCCGCCTCGGGGCGGTCGATCGCGCGGCGGCGCACGACTGGGCCTGTTCGCCGAGGATTACTCCGACCACGCCAACGAGAGCATACTCGTTGCAGTCATGGTCGAGACGAAACAGGCGGTTGACCGCGTCGCCGAGATCGCGCGCGTTGATGGCGTGGACGTGATTTTCATCGGCCCCGGCGACCTCTCTCTATCTCTCGGCTGCGAGATGGGCTCAAAGGAGCACGAGGCGGCCATCATCGAAGTCCTCGAGAAGGCCCGCGACGCGGGCACAGCCAGCGGGATCGCCTGTCCCACCCCTGAAGAGGCCCTGCGAAGAGCAGATCAGGGCTTCAAGCTCGTGCATGCAGGCTCGGAGTACGGTATGATAATGTCCGGCATCGAGCATGCGCGGGAGACGCTTGGTATCGAGGGTTAAGCGTATCTGCAGGCGCGGGGCCGCATTTCTTCTGCCTGCCAAAAGAGACTGTGAGTGATCCGAGACGTGGAGAAGCCGAATATACTGCTGGTCGTCCTCGATTCGGCGAGGGCCGACCGGTTCTCATGCTACGGATACGAGCGGGAGACCACCCCGAACATCGATCGCATCGCCGAAGAGGCCACGGTCTTCACCGAGTGCTACAGCGAGTCGTCATGGACGCTGCCGGTGAGTTTCACGCTGCTGACCGGCCTCGCCCCGCGGGAACATCGGTCCGAGAACTACCGCGAGCTGCCGCCGGGGCTTCCAACGCTTCAGGAGGCGATGAACTCGGCCGGTTACGCGAGCTTCCTGTTCTCAGCTAACGCGTTTCTCGGGCCTACCACCGGCCTGCATCGCCACTTCGACCACTTCGATATGTCGATGCACGTCAGGGAGTTCGCCAAGCCCATCCTGAAGTACGTAACGAAGCGACTTGGATGGACGGATGATGGTGGGGCCGGGCTGACAGGCAGGCTGCTCCACCACGTTGAGGACCTCAAGCCGCCGTGGTTCGGGATCATCTGGTACAACGAGGTCCACCATCCCTACATGGGAAAGCAGCCCTTCAGCACGAAGTTCGCCGAGCGCCCGCTTTCGCTGCGGCGGCGCTTCTACCTGATGTCGAAGATGCGGCAGATGCAGGAGCTGGCCGCCACCGGGAGCGAGGAGGACTTCGAGGACATTAACGCGCTCTACGACGGCGGTCTGGCCTACAATGACTATCTGATCGGCCGTCTTCGCAAGGGCCTTGAGGAGCGCGGCCTCTGGGACGACTGCGTGACTGTCATCTGCGCTGACCACGGCGATATGCTCGGCGAACATCGGCTGACCAGCCACGGCCGGCCGGCGGGCATGTACAGGCCGCTGATCCGTGTCCCGCTGATCGTGAGGGCGCCGGATCTGTTCCCCGCAGGGCGGACCAGCGATTCGCTGGTGCAGCTCGCGGATGTCACAGAGACATTCGCTGCGCTCGCGGGCAACCAAGACGCATTGCCGGGCTCTGCGGTCCATCGGGTGGACCTGCGAGAGGCCGCGACCGGGCCCGGCCGCGAGCACGCGGTGTCGGAGCGCTCCGCCTGGCCGGAGCGCAGCCTGCGCCGTGCGCGCAAGCGCAACCCGAACTTCGACTTCGAGCCCTACATCGGGCATATGGCCGCGTATGTCGAGGACGGCTGGGAGTTGATTAGCTCGCAGACCGGTCGCAACGAGCTCTACCACATCGCGGAAGACCCTGAAGAGACGAACAACCTCATCGACGAGCGGCCGGAGATCAGTCGCAGGATGCGCGAGGCCCTGCGCAGGTGGCAGGAGCGCGTTCTGCCCCACCCCGTGACAGAGGGGCTCACCGAGCGCGAGGATCCGGAAGTGCGCAAACGACTCGAGGGCATGGGGTACTTCTGATCGGCGCGGGACCGGGAGGAACCTACTCCGCCGCAATCCCGTCTTCCGAGGGCAGTTGCACACGCTCGCGCGGGCGAACATACAGTGCGATCAGGACAGCCGTAGCCGCCTGCAGCACAGCCATCACCACGAACGGCCAGCGCAGGCCCATCGCCGACGCCAGTGCGCCCCCCGCCAGCGGCCCCAGCGCGAAGCCGAGGCACATCGCGGAGGTGGTCAGGCCGAACGACCGCCCGAAGGTGTCCGACGAGACGTTCGCACCGATCATCGCGTTCATCGCCGGCCCGGCGCCGCCAGATATCAGCCCCCAGCCGATACGCAGCCCAAACAGCTGCCCGACCGTCTGGGCGATCGCGTGTGGGGCGCTGAAGAGCGCCGAGCCGGCGCTGGCGACGATCAGCACGCGGCGGTGTCCGAGTCTGTCGGCGAGACGCCCCACCACCAGACAGCTTACGCCTGCCGCGAGGCCGCCCGCTCCCATAAGCTGGCCGGTGATCGTGGCCGCCCGCGTGGTCTGCGCGATGCGCTCGACGAAGAGCGGGAAGATCGGGCCCACGAATGTGACCGCGAAGGCCGACAGGAAGAACGCCCCGAGCAGCGCTGTCAGGCCGCGGGTGCCGAAGACCTGGCGCAGGCCGTGATTGCCGTTCGCGCACTTCTCAGGCGGAACGAACTCCTCGCGCGCGAAGAACAACACCACGAGCCCGGCGATGGTCCACAACACTCCGCAGACGTAGAAGGGGATGCGATACCCGAAGCTGTCGGCCACCGCACCTCCGAGCCAGGGGCCAAGGGAGTTGCCGCCGATGATCGCGGTCTGCAGCAGGCCCATCGAGAAACCGAGGTGCTTGCGCGGGGTGACCGAGGCCACCAGAGTGTTGCAGGCCGAGCCGGTGCCGGTGAGCGCTCCCTGGATGAACCGGAAGATCACGAGCTGCCAGACCGTCTGTGAGAGCCCCATGACAGCGATCATGATCGCGCCGCCGAACATCGCGCGCTGCAGCATCAGCTTGCGACCGTAGCGATCTGCGAGCGCCCCCCAGATCGGCTGGAAGATCGTCAGGCTCATCCCCGCCGCGAACATCGCCACGCCCGCCCAGAAGCCGACCAGCCGTTCCTCCGTCACGCCCAACTCGCGGACGAAGAACGGGAGGAACGGCATCACGAACGAGAAGCCGATCGCTGCGAGCAGGTGGGCAAACCAGACGGCCCACACGGTGCGTCGCCAGTGTGGGTCAGGCTCGTCGTCGGGGGACAGTTCGGGAGTCTCCGTCTGCTGGAACTGCGATGCTGTCTCGGTCGTCATCACGCATCAACTGCCGGTATAGAAAGCGACCGCATAGCACGGTCGATGATCTCACGATATAGGGGATGATACACGTGTGGGTGGACGAACGCAAGCTTCCCGGCAATCACAGATCGGCGAATTGCGCCCCCGCTAATGGCGCGGGCCGTTGACGCCCGACAGCCGCCAGCGACCGTCCTCGCGGACGACACTGGGCGCGTAGATACTGCGGAACGCGCCGGTCCTCGGCTCGAGCATCGGCGCGCGGGCGTCGAAGTTGAAGTTGAGCGTCCCGGCCTGCCACCACTCCGGACGAAACCGCCCGGCGGCGACGCCATCGATCCGGACGGTGCCGGTCGGCGCCTCGCCGTCGGTTCGCCCCATAGCGGGCTGGCCGAACACAGGCATGGCCGTGAGCAACGCGAGCGTGATCAGCAGAGCAGCTGAAGGCACCCCGCTGCGGCGTTCACAGATTCTCGAGCCACCCTTCGGCGAGCCTCGCGGCATACACCTGAGGCAGCTCGCCGCGCCGCGCGGTGAAGATCAGCCACCTGTTATCGGCGGTCATGTACGGGTGTGCGTGCGACCATTGCTTGCCGTCGTAGACCGTGCGGCTGAAGACCGCGCGCCTGCAGCGTCCGGTCTCGAAGCTGCCGATGTATATCGGCACGCCCTCCTCGCCGGTGTCGCCGATCCAGTAGCGTCCATCGGCCGAGACGCTCACGTGTCCGAAGCGGAGGCCGTCGGCATGCACCAGCACCGGTGCGTCGTCCCCCACGGCGGCCGTCCATACGTTACCTTTGCTGTCGGGATCCACGCCGGTCGAGAAGAAGATGCGGCTTGTGTCGCCGACCCAGGCCTCATGGCCGGTCGGACGCGGGGTGTGGGGCCGGTCGGCCGGAAACAGCGTCATCTCTCCACTCACGTCGATCTCGCCGAGAAGCACCTCTTCCACGTCGGGCATCCTGTTGAGCTGGATCAGGATCCTGTTGCGACCGTCCCGCGAGAACTGCTCGTGCTTGGCGTGGTGTGTCTGCATGTCCAGAATCACGCGCCACTTCCCCGTCTCGAGGTCCAGCAGATCCACCCGCGAGCGATCCGCGCCCTCCGGTCTGACCGCGACCGCGTAGTAGCGATGGTCGGGCGATACCGTCCCGTAGCTGTAGCTGCCACGCTCTGGCGGCAAAGGCGCGACGTTCTCGATCTGCAACGTCAGGTAGTTGCAACGCCGGAGCATCTGCTGGCCGTCCACCCACTGGCGGTAGTAGAGCCACTCGCTCCACGGATGGAAAGCCGGGAACGGAGGCTTGCCCGACAGCACCTCATGCCGCGAGCCGTCGTAGAGATCGACGATCTCGATCCCACCGGGGCGGTCCTCGGTCGGATAGTAGCGGATGGCGATCCGTCGGGAGCCGGGATCGGAGTAGGGTTGCTCGCCGTAGATGTTGTCCGCGGGCCGCTCGTCCGCGCCAACCAGGTAGATCTCCGCGCCGCTCTCAGCATCGACCTCGACAGGGTCGCCGTACACGGTGGCACCTCCGGTATCGTCGGTCTGCGCCATCGCTGCGCCGGTCAGGAGGACGGCGATCAGCACGGCGGGCAGGACGCTCTGGTTCGCGCACGACCTTCGCAGTCGCTCGACCCTCATATCCGCTTCGAAGCCTCCCTGCACATCTCGGCCTACCATCGGTATTTCCCCACTGCTCGCGCCTCGCCTTCTCCACGACGCCGGACTCTCGAGAGGATTCCTCCGCAGACCAGGTGAATCTCCACCACGTGCAGATGCCCGCGCCACGCAGACAGGGGAGCCACCGATGAGCGCAATGCAGGTTCGCGAGTACCGTCCGGAGGACATCGAGAGCTTCCACTCCCTGCACGACGAGGTCTTCCCAGACGTTCCACTGCAGGAGATGGTGCGCTGGATGTCGCGCGATGACGTGACTGCGGGCGTGGCCGTCCGCGGCGGGGAGATCGTGGGCGAGATACCTGTGCACATCCGCGAGTTCGTCGTGCGGCCGAACGTGACACTGCAGCTCGCCTTCGAGCACTGCGTGTGCGTCCGTGAGGAGATGCGCGGCCAGGGCGTGGGAACGGCAATTCAGGATGCGATCCGCCAGTTCATGACCGACCGGGCGGATGTGCTCGCCGTGTACCGCGGCGACGAGCGTTCATCCGCGTACAACTTCTACGACAGATGCGGCCTCAAGGACGTCTGCTACATACGTCACTGGCTGCTGCCTGAGGACGCGAGGATCACGGTTGGTGCGGGTGAGGTGCTGCCGGCTGACGCTCTTCTCGCGCGAGAGAGTGAGCTGCTCGAGGTCTTCCGAGACGCATACGGACACGCCGGCGGCTACCAGCGACGCGCCGAGGGCTTCTACGAGAGGGCGCTCACGCACCTCGAGGCCGTCGAACTCGACACGACCTTCTACCTGCTGGTCGAGGAGGCCGGTTCGCGGATCGAGGGATACTGCATCCTCGGGTTCTACGGCGGATCGGCGGGGGCCACGATCATGGAGGTCGCCACGAGGAAACGCGACCTCGCCTGTGCCACGCGCCTGGTACAGCAAGCCTGCACGGCAGCGGTGGATAACGGCCGGCGATTGCGCGCCGAACTGCATGACGCGGGCGTCTACCGACCGGTGTTCGAGGCTCTGGGCTTTGAGCCGCAGCCGCGTGGGGAGATGATCATGGCCTCTCCGCTGGACCTGAGGGCCGTCGCCCGTAAGACGTGGATCCCGCAGCCTGAGCTGGCCGATGTGCGCGTCCGGCTGTGGACACCCCGTGACGAAGCGATCATCCACGAACCCGAGGGCCGGGTCGCGCGCACACTCACGGTCGAGCTGAAGCACGCGCAGGCCGTGCGGTGGCTGCTCTCGCGCTTCGACCTCGAGTCGGCCGTCGGGCGCGAGGAGGCGACGGTCCTGGGCGCGAGATCGGGCGATCTCGCCGCGTTGGGCAGGGCGCTTCCCTTCGCGCGGTGGGAGTATCAGGCGATCGACCACATCTGAGGCGGCGCGATGCGCTGGGGCGCGGATCTCTTCCGGGGGCTGCGCGGCGGCGCCGCTTCGGGAGATTGCCCGCCCGCAGATTGACATGAGCGCCGTGATGCCGTACGTTGAGCTGCAGCAGCTCCTCGATGAGGACCATCCGCCGCATGAGCGACGATACTGGAAGTCACCGTTCGTCAGCTCGCTCGGCGACGAGGTCATCGCGACGATCCTCGAGGAGGGTCAGGAGTTGATGCGCAGCACCTTCGGCGACAAATACGAGCGGCTGGTGCGACTTAAGGCGGCGTACGACCCGCGCACCGTGTTCCGCCTCAACCACAACATCGAGCCCCAGGCGGGGGACTGACAGGGAGCGATTGCATTGCGCATAGCGGAGGTCATGCCCACTCCGAAACAGATGGAGCTTTCGGAGGCTGATGTGGCACTGGTGGACCACGACTGGCATGTCGCCGATGAATCCGGGCTCATGGATGTCGGGGTGAAATTCGCTGAGGCGTTCTGCATCGGCGTGAATGAGAAGCCGAATCGCGTGCTGCTCCAGCGCGATACGCAGATGCGCAGTGAAGAGTACCGTCTGGAGATCGCGCCCGACGCGATCGTCGTCACCGCCGCACATCGCGCCGGCTATCTGCATGCGCTGGCGACCATCGACCAACTCCGCGACGGACCGATGCTCCCGTGCGGCACGGTTCGAGACTGGCCGCGCTGTAACGTCCGGGGCTTCCAGCTGATGGCCGAGAAGATCGGGCAGCTTCGGGAGGAGACGATCATTCCGCTGCTGCGCTCCGCCGCCCGCCACAAGCTCAACGCGGTGCTGCTGGAGCTGGGCGACCGCTTCCCGTTCGAGGGCGAGCATGAGGTCATCAGATCGCCCGCGGCGTTGACGCGCCCGCAGCTTCGGCGCATCGTCGATGAGGCGCGGGATCTGGGCCTGAAGGTCATCCCCCTCCTGCAGTCGATCGGCCACCTCGAATGGTTGCTCAGGCATGACCGGTACGCCGAGATCCGCGAGGAGGAGCAGGTCCGGGCGCAGCTGTGCCCGAGTAATCCGCGCAGCATCGCGATCTGGGGAGAGCTGGCGGGACAGGTCATAGACTTCATCGGCCATGTGGACCTGCTGCACATCGGGGCCGACGAGGCCCGCCAGCTCGGCTCCTGCGCCAGGTGCGCCGCGACGATCGACGAGGTGGGAGTCGGCGGCCTGTACGTCGAGCACATCAACAGGGTTTGTGAGTGGCTCGACAGCCGGGGAATCACACCGATTATGTGGGATGACATCCTCTGCGCGCACCAGGGCACCATCGAGGACCTCCACGAGGCCGCGCAGATCATGTACTGGGACTACTGGACCACACAGGATCCCAGCCCACTGCTCGTCGCGCGAGGGAGCGGCGGCCCGGCGGTGGTCTACGACGAGCGCTGGGACGATGAATGGGCCGGTGAACTGCCGGAGACCACGCGCCGGACCCTTGATCGCTTCGCGCAACCGGTCGCGCTCGAGCACGCCCTCAGCGACCGGTACATGGACGAATACCGGCAGTTCCTCGGCGACCGCTTCCCGAAGTTCGTCCGGGCAATGCCCTACCTGGAGTACTACCTGCAGCACGGCCGCGTGGTCTACGGGGCACCGACGTGCTCTGGCAACCACAGCTTCTGGCACACGCTGCCGGACATTCCGCGTTACGGCGAGAACATCAAGACATTCGCGGATCGCTGCATCGAGGTGGGTGCCAAGGGGATGGTCACAAGCGCGTGGTACAACCGCAGCCCCGAGCTTCTCCACTTCGGTATCGTGGCCACTGCGGAGTTCACATGGTAAGCGCCATGCGCGATCATCTGCCGATCGAGACCGAGCGCCTGCTGCTGCGCGACTTCGAGCCAACCGACCTCGAAGCGTTTCACGCGTACGCCTCCGATCCCGAGGTGACACGCTATCTGCCGTGGGGGCCG
>JALGTR010000292.1 GCA_029821265.1 Candidatus Zipacnadia bacterium | reverse complement strand
CGAGCGAATTCGTGCAGACGCCTGTGGCATCGGAAACGTTTGTGGTAGAATGGCCGTCAAAGAACCGCCGGTGGCGGTGGGCATGCCGGAAGCAGAGCCGAGAGGAGATTCACCAGTGATCCTGTCGCAGAAGTGCCAGTACGCACTCCGGGCCATGTACGAGATTACGCTGCGTGAGGAGGACTGGCCCGTCAAGAGCGGCGACATCGCCGAGGCCCAGGCCATCCCGCCGCGTTTCCTTGAGAACATCCTCGCCCAGCTCAAGCAGGGTGGTTTCGTGGATTCGAAGCGCGGCAAGGAGGGCGGCTACATGCTCCCCGAACCCCGCCGCGAGGTGAGCGTTGGCGAGGTCATACGATTCATACAGGGCCCGCTGGTGCCCGTGCACTGCATGGCCGAGGGGCCCACCGTCTGCAAACTGCACGGAAACTGCCCGTTCCACTCGATGTGGGAGAGGGCTCAGGCGGCGGTGGTCGAGGTCTACGACAACACGACATTCAAAGATCTCATCGAGGAGCATCAGGCGAAGGCCGCAATGGCCGAGGGCTGAAGGGTGCGTAACAGCCGTACATGGACACGCCCCGCCGTCTCTTCGATGGCGGGGCATTTCACGTTGACAACTGGTGGAGGCGGCGGGAATTGAACCCGCGTCCGAAAAGGGGTGGCCGAAGCATCTACGAGCGTAGCGCCCGCTTTACTTAGCCGCGTCGGCGCCCGGGCGCGGGCTCCGTTGCGGCGGGCTCGGTTCTGTTACCCCCGTGCGCTAACCGAGCAAAGGCGCACGCTTCGGCCGATCTCATTACGCCCGGTCCTGACTTGATCGGCGAAAGCCAGGCGGACGTCGCGACAATTAAGCCGCGAGTGCCAGATCGTTGTTGGCAGTTATAGGGGTTCCGCGTTTTACGAGGATCGGAGACCTCGGCTCGCAGCCTCGGCTCACAGCCTCTCCGTCGAGTCCGATCGCCCCCACCACTTGTCAACGTGCACACTATCAGTATATCAAAGCCGCGCCCCGCTGTAAACCTGCTGGACGGGTCCGTGGCGTTTCTCTGACATTCGTGTATCAATTGACGCGGAACCTCTCGTCTGTGTTCACCCGCGGGCGCGACGGGAAGCCGCCACACGTCCACGGAGGCGTCCCGCACGCAAGCGCGCTGCACCACATATCCCGTGTGGGCCTGGGCACAGGAGGGCGGCGGCGTGGTTCCCGCCCCACCCGTGATCGCCATGCCCGTCGTCGCTTCCGCCGCCGGCGTTCCGAAGTTGACCTGCCGCCGCCGACGCGATAGACTCAGCCTTCGTGAGACGAGATGCACAACAGATGCCCTGACTCACGACCGGAGGACTGTCTGTGGAGTTCGCTTTGCGCGAGAAGAGCCCGTTTCTGTTGCGCACACTGCTGCTCGATGAGGCTGACACGTCCGAGCGCGCTGACCTGGCGCTCCTCGACGCCTCCCGCGGGGCCGCAAACTGGCAGCAGCCGCTGATATTGCGCGCGTGGCACGCCCTCGGCATCTACGCTGCCGCGGCGGCGCCCTCCCCGAATGGCCATGGCGGAATCGTCCTCTCGTTGCGCCCTGAGGACGATCACATGGCGCAGTTCGAGGCATTTGCGATCCAGCAGGAGCCCGGCTCACCGATGGCGGAGGGGTGTCAGTTCCTCCGCCGGGCGTTCCAGTGGCTTGCCGAGGGCCTGCTGCAGCAGTGGTCGCGCGACCGTATCGTCTTCGAGTTCGCAGAGGCCGTGGCCGGTCGCGCCTACCCCAGCCCCCCGACACTTGAGTTCGTGCAGCCGATCATCACGCGATTTCTCTCTCCGCTGCTGTTTGGCGGTGACGACGAGCTTGCGGCACAGTTCGAGGTCATCGGCTGCGAGGGGGCCACGACCGGGATCGCGCAGGTCGCGGCGACGCTCGCCCGCAACGGTCTGATATCTGCGGGCGATCGCGTCGCCATGTGGTGGCCGACCTACGAACCTCTGCGCGATCTTGTCGAGTGCCAGCTCGGTTGCGAGATCGTCCCGATCCGCCGCGATCCGGCCGCCGGCTGGGCCGCGATCCCGGGCGAGCTGGAGAAGCTCCTCGAGCCGGGGGTGGACGCCGCGATCACGGTCTCACCGGGCAATCCCGTGCCGGTCACGACCGATCCGGGCAGCCTCGACGCGCTGGAAGCCGCGGTGGAGGCGAACCCGGAGCTGATCATCATCTCCGATTACGTCTACGCGCAGTTTCTCGATGAGCCCGTGCCCACGGAGATCGGACGCCTGCCGCGCAACACCATCGGCGTCTACAGCGTGTCGAAGGACTTCGGCCTCGCCGGCATGCGTGCGGGCGTGGTGCTGATGCATCGTGAGAACATGGCCAGTCGCGCGCTCGCGCGGCTCGACGATCGCGCCGCAGAGCGGCTCTATTGCCGCCGGGCGTTGGAGCCGTGCGCGATGCCCCTTGCCGAGCGCATCGTGGCCGACAGCCGGGGAGTGAGCTTCACGCACATGAGCGGGCTCTCCACTTCGCTGCAGGCGTTGATCAGCCTATGCGCGCTGTACGCGATGATCGAGCCCGACGCCGCCGAGTACTTCGGATGGGTGCGGGAAGCGCTTGGGGCGCGGATCGAGGCGCTCTATGAGGGGCTTGGGATCCCTGCGCCCGACTGGACGCGCGGACCCTCGAGCCGCTATGCGACCATCATCGACCTTCAGGACGTGGCACGCGCTCGGGGCGGGCGGGAACTTGTCGCGGCCCTCGAGGGTCACAACCCGTGGAAGCTGATGACGTACCTCGCCCGCGAGTGGAAGGTCATCCTGACGCCGGGCGAGGGCTTTGGTGCCGGGGAGTGGTCGCTCCGGGCGTGTTTCCCGTCGATCGATGTGGATCAGGCGCGCGAGCTGGGTCGCCGGATCTCGGAGGCCGTTGCGAGCTTTGCCGGCGGCTAAGGGGGGAGTATCCGGCCCGGTCTTCGAGGCAGGCCGGTGTTCGCGCTGGCGGCCGAGGGCGCCCGTGGAGGGCCTGACGGGCGTGGCTGGAGCCGGGCTCGGTGGCGCGTTGCCCAACCGTCTGGTATAATCGAGGGGTACGAGGAGGGGCATCTCTTGTCGCTGCTCAGGCGTCTTGAGGACGCGCTGCAATCGGCCATCGAGGGCGGGCTCTCGCGCCTCGACGGCGGTGGTGTCCACCCCCTTGAGATCGCTCGACGGCTGCAGTCGGAGATGCTCGATCATCGTCTTCTGGGGACCGACGTGCCCTACGTGCCGAACCGCTACGTGGTCCGTCTGAGCGATGAGGCGCTCGAGAACATGGGTGAGGTTGCGGGCGAGGTCGAGGAGCAGATCGCGCGACACCTCCAGCAATGGGCACAGGAGCAGGGGTGGGCCTGGGGCGACGAGATCCGCGTCAGTCTCGAGGGCGGCGGGGCTCCGGGGCGCATTGAGACCGAGAGCCGTTTCGACGAGGATGCACCGGGCGCTGAACTGGTGGTCCTCGCAGGTCAGTCCGGCGGTGCGCGCTTGCGAATTGCCGAACGGGCGACGATCGGACGCGACGAGACGTGCGATGTGCAGCTCGCCGACCCGGCTGTCTCGCGTCGCCACGCCGAGATGGAATGGACGTATCGCGGCTACCGCCTGCGCGATCTTGGTAGCCGCAACGGAACGTTTGTCAACGCGGTGGAGATCGAGGACGCGCTGCTGTACGACGGCGACCTGATCGAGGTGGGCCTCGTTCAGCTGCGATTCATACGTATCTGAGCCCCGGGCAACACGATGCACGCCGTTTGCAGAGCGACCGCCGGTGCAGCATCGGCGGTCGCGGGAGGTGCAGGGTTGGATCTGACAGTTGTGCTCACCATCGGCAAATACGCGCTGTTGGTGGCGCTCTACGGCTTCGTCTACGTCATCTTCCGGGGGAT
>JALGTR010000053.1 GCA_029821265.1 Candidatus Zipacnadia bacterium | reverse complement strand
TCGCTTTTCCGCTCGCTCGCAGCGATTTCTCGCCGGAGAAGCTGATGACACGCCTCGAGCTGATGACCGAGCCCGCTGCCCCGGCTGAGGAGGAGCCTGCTGCTCCCGCCGAGGATGAGCCCGCCGCCCCGGCTGAGGAAGAGCCCGCCGCTCCGGCTGAGCAAGAGCCTGCCGCTCCGGCTGAGGGGGAGCCCGCTGCTCCGGCTGAGCAAGAACCCGCCGCCCCGGCCGAGGAAGAGCCCGCTGCTCCTGCCGAGACGACCGACCAGCCCGCCCCTGAGGCGACCGCGGAGACGCCGGCGGCCGAGCCGACCGATGGCGGTACGCCCACCGCTGATGTCTCGATCACGGCCGTGCCCAACGTCGAGGACGTGCCCGAGGGCACGGTCTTCGCGAGCGGGCAGCCCGCCGTGATCACATTCGAGATCATCAACCCTGAGACCGGCAACCCGATGCGCGTGCGGTTCTTGATGGTTCCGCTGCCGGCGGAGTAATCCGGCCAGGAGACGAGCAGGCGTTCTGCGGCGGGCGGGGACGTGCACTCGCCCGCCGCAATCTGCGTGAAGACGAAGGGCGCGTCCGGGACTGCCGTCCCTGCCTCACAGGAGCAGACATAGATGGCGCTTCGCTACATCTGGTTCGATCAGGACGACACGCTGTACGACTACTCCTCGGCCATGCACCGGGCGATGCAGCCCGTTCTGGCGCTGATTGAGCGCGAGTATCCACATGTGGCGGCGCGATACACGCCGAAGAGCCTCTCGGCAAAGCGGCGGCGGATCTGCGACGCCCTCGACGCCGAGGGGATGGATTTCGCACGAGCACGCGATCTCGCGTTCGAGATGATCCTGCGGGACGCCGGCGTGCACGATGAGGCGCTGCCCGAAGTGCTCACGGAGACCTACTACGCGCAACTGCGCCGGGAGATCGCCCCATTCGCGCGCACGAAGCGGTGTCTTCGAGAGCTTGGAGCCCGATTCACGCTCGGGGTGCTCTCGAACGGGCGGAGCCTTCTGCCCCACCTGGGACTCGAGGAGAGCTTCGAGCATCGGCTTTACACGGCCGAGATTGGCCTGCGCAAGCCTGACCCCGAGTTCTTCAAGCACGCCATGGAGCGCGTTGGGGCGGCGCCTGAGGAGTGCCTGATGGTCGGGGATAACCCCGAGCATGATGTGATCGGCGCGCTTGAGGTTGGCTGGCACGCCGTCTGGCTGCGCTGCGAGCATCGGCCGTGGCCCGAGGGCGCACCCCGTCATCCACACGCGATCGACTGCATCGGGGATCTGCCGGAGGCCGTGCGCACGATCATCAGAGCGGCGTAAAGCGGGAGAGAGATGCGGCTCACGGCTGCCGACTACAAACATCCGTCCGAGCTTCCGTCATTCTTCGCGGGGACGGGGCTGGCACTCACCCTGCTGATCGCGGTTGAGGCGCTGCTTCTGTGGTTGGCGATCGCGGCCCCGATAGCGCCGACCGTGAGCCGAACGGTCGGGATCGTGCTGCTGGTGCTGCTGAACACCGGTGGGATCGCAGGCTTCGTACGGACGCGGGCATACCATCGCAGCCTCCGGGCGTCCGGCCGGCCGGTCGGTCCGACGCGGATGGCGCGGGTGCACGAAGCATCCGAGGAGGTCGCCCGCCGGCTTGGCCTTCCCGCCACTCCACCGATCCACGTTCTGCCGATGGACAACATCGACAGCTTCAGCCTGGGGCTGAAGACCCGCGAGGTGTTCATCACGGAGGGTCTCGTCGAGCAGCTTGATGACCTCGAGCTTCGCGCGGCGCTCGCGCATGAGTTCGCACATCTGCGCGGCGGCCATGTCGGGGTGCTCACGCTGGTCTGGACGCCGCTGCGTGCGAGGCTGCTGCATCCGGTTCTGCTGGGGCCGCAGTCGCTGGCGCGCATGGCGATGCAGTCGTGGCTGCGAGCGGCTGAGCTGAGCGCCGACCGGGCGGCGGCGATCGCCACGCGCGGGATGGAGCCAGTCGCACACTGGCTCTCGGCCGAGGTCGCAGATCCGGAGGAGCCGGGGCTGGACCTGCACCGCTACCTCTCGTATCTGTCGCAGGAGCAGTGGCGAGCCGCTGCGGAGGAGTTGCGCCGCTCGTGGCCCGAGGTCGGCGCGAGGATTGCGGAGCTGGCGCGCTTCGTGCACTCGCGCAAGTTCGCGCGCTGCCTCGCGATTGTGGGCGACCTGAAGATCGCCCCGGCTGAGGCGGATGATCCCGCGGCGGCAGGCGTGATGCCGTGGGTGGCGATCGGGCTGCTTGCTGGCATCTGGCTGGCACCGCTGACGATAGCGATCACGCTGGCTCTGGGCGAGCCGCAGGTTCCGACGACGACGCCGACGACGGACAGCCGGCGCTTCGATCCGGAGATGATCGAGGACTACGGCGTGCCACCGGAGGATGCGGGGGCGCGCAACCCGTTCGCGAGCCGCGAGCGCGAGGAGGAGCCGGCCGACCAGGCCGACGCGGCGGACACGCTGCCGAGGCTCGAGGATACCGGACCGGTGACGGCCACTGAGGAGGGGCTGCTGGAACTGGCCCGCCAGCACAAGGACCGGGGCGAGTATGACAAGGCGAAGCGGGCGCTGGACGATCTGCTGGTGCGCAACCCGACCATCGCGGAGGCGCACTACCTGATGGCGTGGGTGGCCGTTGAGCTGGGTGAGCGCGAGCGGGCGCTGGCGGAGTTCCAGGCGACGGTGAACCTTACGGAGCCGGACACACAGATGCATCAGGAGGCCGCGCAGGCTCTGGAACGGATGGAGTAAGGGGCCTGACCGATCACTCGGGCCCAGGCCATCAGCCGGTGTGGCGCTGTTCGGGCGCACCGACGCTCTTCACCGCACGTGTGCGGTCCAGAGAGAGCGCGTGCTCGACCTTTTCTTATCTGCCGTTACTGCTGTTACGTGTCACAACTGCCGTCAATCGCTGTTCCGCCGAAGACGACGGGAAGGATTCCTCAGACCATGACGCCTGAAGAGCAACTCGAATTCCTCGTAGGTGATGCATCCGAGGTGCACTCCCGTGAGGAGCTGCTGGAGAAGCTGAAACTCGACCGGCCGCTGCGGGTCAAGTACGGGGCCGATCCGAGTGCGCCGGATCTGCATCTTGGGCATTCGGTCCCCATGCAGCGACTACGCCGCTTCCAGGACCTCGGGCATAAGGTGATCTTCATCATCGGCGATTTCACCGGGCGCATTGGCGACCCAAGCGGGCGCTCGAAAACCCGGCCCATGCTCTCGCAGGAGCAGATCGAGGCGAACGCCAAGACGTTCGCGGAGCAGGCCGGTAAGATCCTCGACATCGAGGCATGCGAGATCCACTACAACTCCGAGTGGCTTGAGCCGCTGGGGAGCGATGGGCTGATCGATCTGGCCTCGCGATACACCGTCGCGCGCATGCTCGAGCGCGACGATTTCGCCAAGCGGCTCGCCAACGAGACGCCGATCTCGATCGTGGAGTTTCTCTACCCGCTGGTGCAGGCGTACGACTCGGTGGCCGTCGAGGCCGACGTCGAGGTCGGTGGCACCGACCAGCTCTTCAACTTCCTCGTGGGCCGGGACATCATGCGCTCCTACGGGATGGAGCCCCAGGTGGCGGCCACATGGACACTGCTGGTGGGCACTGACGGGACGGAGAAGATGAGCAAGTCGCTCGGGAACTACGTCGGGATCACTGAGCCGCCGGCAGAGATGTTCGGCAAGCTGATGTCGATCGGCGACGATGTCCTCCCGCACTACTGGGCCCTGCTGACCGACGAGGGCTTCGAGGGGGCCAAGCGCATCGACGAGGCGATGCGCAGCGGCGAGATCCACCCGATGGAGGCGAAGAAGCAGCTCGCGGCACAGATCGTCGAGCGCTACCATGGCACCGAGGCGGCGAAGAAGGCGCGCGAGGAGTTCGAGCGGGTCTTCAGCAAGGGCGAGTTGCCCTCAGAGATGGAAGACCTTGAGGTGGCCGAGTCCGACCTTGAGGACGGGCGGGCGTGGATCGTGCAGCTGGTCACCGGCTGCGGTGCGGCGTCGTCCAACTCCGAGGCGCGCCGGCTGATCCGGCAGGGGGCCGTTCGGATCAACGACAGGAAGATCGAGGACGAGACCGCGAACGTGCAGCTCAGCGACGGGGACATCCTGCAGGTGGGCAAGCGGACGTTCGCGAAGATTAGACTGACGTGATCGGTCACGTGACGTTGATCTGGATGAGGAGGCGGTCGAACGTGGCGAACGGAAGAGAGAACGGCGGAGCGGCGAACGCTCTGGCAGTACTGGGTGCCATGATTGTCGGTGCCATCATCGGGGCCATCACGGCTTTGCTGCTGGCACCGAAGTCCGGCCAGGAGCTGCGCGGGGACATCAGCGAGGCGGCTTCCCGGGCCAAGGAGCGAGCCGACGATCTCAAGAGCCAGATGTCGAAGAAGTACGAGGATCTGCGCTCACGTGTCGACGCCCATCTGAAGGAGCACGCCAGGGAAGCGGCGGAGGCCGCCGAGGACCTCGCGCGCGATATCGAGGAAGAGATCGAGAAGGCGTAGGGACGCGTGCAGCAGAACGATCGCCTGGTGAGGGCCCGGCCACGCCGGGCCCTCACTGCGTACAGAGCCTCACGCGCGAGCACCTCTACTCACCGTCGCCGAGGAAGCCGAGGCGGGCGCCGTGATTGACCCAATTGGCAAGATCCCCGGGGTGGACGGTCATCAGTGAAGATCGGTGCACTGCATCGCCGAGCAGGTCGGGGTGCCGGCGGTCTCCGCCACAACGCATGTGCGGCTCCCCGGGGTGTCGTGCGTGGACGACATCGTCATCGTCGACAAACAGGCACCACTCGGCGAGCCAGTCGGCGTAATGAGCCGCTACATCAAGTTCGTCGATGGTCCACACGTCAAACAGCAGCAGGGCGTCATCGGGGCAATGGCCGCGGGCGGTGTCAGGGCCGCCGAACAGGCGGATACGAAGCCTCATCTCGTCGTCGTCGCCCCACTCGACGCTGAATCGGCGATCGCTCGGGCGTCCGGACTGATCGACCGGCAGGACGATGACGCCGACTGCCAGGTGCTCGTAGAAGACGGCCACCGGCTGGCCGGGCTCGAGGCGGACCGGCCCGCCGCCCCAGTCCACGTTGCCGATACGGACGGAGCGGATCTCCTCGCGGGGCCCGAACAGAATTCGGGGCTCGCAGACGAACTCCGGATCGCTGAAGAAGAGCGAAATCTGCTCCTCCGTTGGCTGGCAGCGCAGACGGCCGACGACGCGGCCGCCGTCCTGACAGGACTGGAAGGACGGGCATGGCAGCCGGCTGTAGGTCTCGTCGGGCGCGAGGACGACGCTGGCGCGCTCTGCGGCGGTGCGACGCACCAGGAGGATGTGCGGGGCCGGCGAGTGTCCGCCGACGTTCTCGAGGTGCTGTGAGGCCAGGCTGTAACGCGAGGTGATGACGTGCGTGCGGCGGGCGCCGAGTGAACGGGTGCAGGCGTGGTGTTCCTCCGTTCGCCAGTGGCGGGCCGTGTTGCGGATAGCCTCCGGCGGCAGATAGTCGTAGAGCGTGTAGTTGACCGGCAGCAGAATCGGCCGGTCGGGCTCGTGGAAATCGTCGCGCAGTGGAGTGCCGAACTTGATGTGCGCCCACCACGAGCCCAGTCCGCTGCCCCACAGGATGTCGCGGCGGTAGGAACGGGCCGCGGCGCCGGCAGGGAAGCCGATAGGGGTGAAATTGCTGGCGAACTGGTAGGCGAGGTAGTCGATGGCGCGCTCGATGCGCCCCCGGAAGTTCTCATCGGGCGTCCAGGCCCACGCGGTCTCCATACCGAAGAAGGTCACCGGCGCATAGGTGGGGCTGTTGTACTCGTGGAGGCCATCGGAGTCGGTGCCCGTGAGCCACTGGTCGAAGCGATTGACGGCCTCCTGATGCAGCGAGGCGTCATCGAGAACCTGCGAGAGCGCAACGAGCGCGCCAAGGTTGAGCCAGAAGATATTGCTGTAGCGCCACGCGGCCGGATGCCGGCGCACACCCTCGACGAGCGGTTCGAAGGCGCGCTCCATCGCCTGCCGGGTGCTGTCCTCGAGCCTCTCTCGCATCTGCAGCCAGATGTAGGCGAGCCCCGGTGCGAGGAATGAGACGGCGTTGCGGTCCCTGACCCGATCCCAGTGCGTCATCCAGAAGAAGTTGCCGAATGTCTCCGAGTCCGGCCGCAGGTCCTGGAACTCGAGGATCCGGCGGATGATCCGGTTGGCCTCGATGGCGTCATCGCCGCCGTAGAGCCGGTCATCGCTCAGGAGAAGCAGCAGTGCGTACTCAAGCGTGTTCTGCCCGACAATCAGCCCGCTGAAGCGCGGAAATGTCTCGAAGCGCTGCCGCAGCAGCGCCTCGGGCGCGTCGTAGAATGCGTCACCGCGCTCGCGGAGCTGATGGCGGACGCTGATACCGCGCTGGCGCTGGCTCCGCAGAGGGTCGCGACTGGTCATAAGAATGCTGCCTCCCCCACAGGGCGCAGGATGCCTTCACGCCCTGCGGAACTGCTCATACTCGTCGCCGCTGATACGGGCGATGTAGTTTCGCTGGCTGTACTCGGCGACCATGTCCTCGTCGAGCGGATAGCGACCGAACTCGCGGGCGGCGTCGATCATGGCGCGGTAGTTCTCGGGCCGCACCGCGGGGTGGATGGAGTTACTCGAGGCAAGGATGTGCCCGCCTCCGGGCGAACCCTTGGCGATGGTCTCCTTGACGGCCTCGACGACCTGATCGGGGGTGCCACGGGAGAGCAGTTCGCCGCAGTCCACATTGCCGCAGCGGGCGATTCGGTCGCCGTACCGCTCCCGCACCTCGCCGATATCCATGTTCGCGATGGGCTCGAGCGGATCGATAGCGTCGATACCGGCGTCGATCATGGCGTCGAGGATCGACCAGATGTTGCCGTCGGTGTGCTTGATGAAGGGCTTTCCGGCGCTGTGGGCGACCTCCACCATCTCGGCGAGGTAGGGCTGGATGAACTCCTCGAAGTGCGCCGGAGACATGATAGACGCGTGGCGGTGGCAGTAATCGTCGCCGGTGAGAGCAACGTCGGCGCCCAGCTCGAGGGCGCGCTCCATGACGCGGCCCTTGTAGTCGATGACCATCCGGGAGAGCTCGTGGACGCGCTGTGGCTCCATGACGTAGTCCATCAGGAGGCGGTCCATGCCGCGCAGGTAGTGGGTGAACTCGAAGCTGTCGTGGCCGAGAAAGACGATGGCCTTGCGGCCCTTGAAGCGCTCCACGACCCTCTGCAGGCTCTCGAGGCGATGGTCGGCATCGGGGTCGGGCGGGCGCCAGTCGGCGAGGTCATCCCAGCTTGGCAGCGGATGGCCCGCCGGGTAGGGAATGCCATCGCCGCCGTAGCCCCAGACGATTCCCCATTCGTCGCGCCTGTGGGTGTCATCGACCGGCTCCATGCGCTGATCCTCCCCGACGGTGACGCCGTCGAGTTCGGCCTCAGCGAGGTCGAGGTAGGTGGCGTCGGGGCCCATCAGGGCATGGACGACTGGTTCGTTGACGATGAGCTCCCAGATCGGTACTCGATCTGGCTCCTCACGACGAAGGGCGGTCATGAAACGCTCGCGGCCGGTCATCTCACTCATATTGGCTGACCTCCATCTCGACCTGCGCTCCGCCCTGCTGTTTCGGTGACGACCGTCGCGATTCCTCGCCGGATGTGCAAAGGCCCGCGGAGTGCTCCGCGGGCCGGTGACGCGGGGAGGACGGGTACGAATGCTCAGGCCGCTTCGGCGGCCTCGCGCTCGGCCTCAAGACGGGCGACGAGGAACTTCAGCAGCACGTTCACGTTCGCCATCGTCGCGCCCTGCTCCATCGCCGCGCTGACGGGGCTGACGCTGCTGCCGATCGCCGGAACGAAGTCGCGCGGCTGCGAGCGCGCGCTCTTCGCGGCGGCGATGGCCATGGCTGTGGTGCCGTAGCCCCGACCGATCTGCCGGAGCTCGCGCACCTGATCCTCGCGGACGAGGAAGAGGTGGGCGATCTGACGATCGAACAGCCGCTGCTGGTATTCCGTGGCGCCGATGCCGAGCACGTTAAGCCGCGCCAGCAGCGCGTGACCGCAGGCCCGGATGCTCTGCCTCTTCGCGCGGTTGACCGCTGCAAGAGCCTCGGCTCCGAGGCGTTGCGTGTGTGTGGCTCCGTTGCGAAGCTGATCGGCGAGAAGGCCGTCGGGCTCATCGCGACGGACGACCATCTCGACGAGGCCGGTCAGGTCCTCGGCCGAGGAGCTCGCCGCCCGCACCTCGCGGGCGGTGTCGGGGGCCTCGTCCATGGCGCTGTCCATCGTGGCGGTGGCCCGCTCAACCTCGAGGAGTGCGGTCTCAAGAGCGGCCACATCGCCGGGAGCGCCGTGGCCATCGCGCGCGGCCTCGAGGGCCCGTCTGATCTCCGCGGTGAGGTCGGCGACCCCCGCGGCGGTCTGGTCGAGGTCCTCGCTTACCGCCTCAAGGACGTACACCGGCTCGATCGCCTTCGAGATTGCGGAGTTGCCCCGGACGACGAGGTCCTTCGTGGCGTCCTGCACGTCTCCCTGGTAATCGGCAAGGTCCACGAGGCGGTTGTTGACGCCGCGGACGGATGCCTGAAGGCCCTCCATGCGGGCGGCCGTCTTCGCGACATAGCTTGACGTGCGCTCCTGCGTTTCCTCGGCGAAGCCTTGGACCCTGTCCAGGCGAGCGAGCAGCTCTCCCGCGCGCTCACGCTCAGCTCCACCCATGCCCGGGAGCGAGGGCGGCTGCATCGTCTCGAGGGCCGCCAGTTGCGTGCGGAGGTAGCGATTGTCGGGTTCGCCCTGCGCGGCGATCTGATAGTGCGAGCGGGCCAGATCCAGCTGTCCCCGAGCGGCATAGGCGTCACCGAGCAGAGAATGGACGACCGGCGAGTCCGGCGCGGTCTCGAGGCCCTTCTCGAGCAGGCTGGCGGCGACGGCCGGCTGTCCACGGAGCATGTAACCGCGCGCGATCTGTAGCACAGCCTCTGTCTGCGCAGGGTCAAGCTCCCTGCGCGCCAGCTGGCGGTTGATGCGATCCTGAGTGGACGGGTGGGTCATGAAGTAGACTTCCCACCGGCTGGGGCGACGCTTCTCGATGTCGGTCATGAGGCGATGGAAGAAGTTGAGCCCCTCGTGGGGGTCATAGCCGGCGCGATAGGACAGGAGCGTGCCGGCGTCATCGGCCTCATACTCGTCATCGCGGCTGTACTGCAGGGAGAGCAGACCGAGACCGATTCCGGCGATGTCACCGGCGGTGTTGGACTCGCCGCTGATGACCTCCGCGAGGATGCCCATAAGGATGCTCTGCTTGAAGCTCTTGATGGAATCGCGGTGCACGACATGTCCGACCTCGTGGGCGAGGACCATCCAGACCTCGTCCTCGGTCTCGGCGAAGTCGAGGAAGCCGCGGGTGACGTAGATGTGCCCGTAGGGTGCGGCGAAGGCGTTGACGAGATCGGTCTCGATGACCCTGAACTCGTACGGGATGGTCTGTCGGCGGCTGTGGGCGACGAGCGTCTGTCCGGCGTTGGTGAGCCACTCGTTGATGAGCGGGTCATGGTCGGTGGGGTACGCCGACTCGATGGATGCCGCGGAGGTCTCGCCGAGCACCTCCTCGACGTCGTCCTCATCGCAGCCTGCCGCGAAGAGCACGATGCAGGCGGCGAGTGCGGCGATCAACAGCAGACGTGTCGTGATTGCCGGACCGGTTGCGGCCATAGTCCCCACCTCCGCGCCTGCAGGGCGCGATCCGAAGGGTCGACGGGTGGCGGTTAGCGGCGCTCCGAGACGTAGCGATAGGCCGAGTCCGCTGCGATCGCCGCGTCGCCGACGGCTGTGCTCACCTGGCGCAGCGGGGTGTTACGGACGTCGCCGCAGGCGAAGATTCCCGGCTGCGAGGTGCACATCCGTTCATCTGTGACGATGAAGCCGTCCTCAAGTTCGAGCAGATCACCGAGGAAGCCGGTGTTGGGCTCGTAGCCGATGGCGACGAAGACGCCGTCGACGTCGATCTGGAAGTCCTCCTCGGTTTTGCGGTTGTGGAGTTTGAGGCCTGTGACACTGTCATCACCGAGGATCTCTGTGGCCACGGTATTCCATATGAACTCGATCTTCTCGTTCTCGAAGGCGCGGTCTGCGATGATCTGCTCGGCGCGAAGCTCGTCGCGGCGGTGGATGAGATATACCTTCTCGGCGATGTCGGCGAGGTAGAGTGCCTCCTCCACGGCGGTGTTGCCGCCGCCGATGACGGCCACGGTCTGACCGCGGTAGAAGAAGCCGTCGCAGGTGGCGCAGTAGGAGACGCCGCGGCCGAAGAGATCGCGCTCGCCGGGGATCTTCAGCCGTCGCGGGCTGGCGCCGACGGCGAGGATCGTGGCCATGCAGAGGTAGTCGACATTGCCGCAGACAAGGCGCCAGCGCTCGCCGTCGGGGCGAATCTCCTTGACCTCGGCGTTCTCGAAGACCACGCCGAACTTCTCGGCCTGTTGGGTGAGGCGCATGATCAGCTCGGCGCCCGTGATTCCATCGGGAAAGCCGGGGAAGTTCTCGATGGTGCTGGCGGTGGCGGTCTGCCCTCCGGGCGCACCAATGCTCAGAAGCACGAGATCGAGTCCGTAGCGTACTGCGTAGATGCCGGCGGTAAGCCCTGCGGCGCCACCGCCGACGATGACGAGTTCGTGTTCTCTCAACTCACGCACAGTGACCGTCCCTCCCGCCTCCGTAGGGCAGTACCCGACCGCCCACGTTCGGGGGCTTCATTGCATCCTGCCGGGGCAACCCACACCCGCCGCCATTCTACCACAGGAGGGCGCGCAGAGGAAAGCCGTCGGCAGACGGTCGTGATCACAGGGCCTCCGCGCAGGTCACTGCGCGAGTGATGGACAAATACGCTGGAGCACACGCCCCGAGCAGATGGCCGTGACCAGACGGGAGAGAGCAATGAAGAGGCTAAGTGTGATCGTGATTGCGATCGTTGCCGTTGCAGTTACCGTGACCGCGCAGGAGCTGACGAACCACGCCGCCGGAAGGCCGTATCGCGTCAACGTCGCGCCCGTGGGAAGCTACGGCGATGACGGCGGGCCCGAGGCCTTCGCCGCCGGTCAGTTCTATCGCGGAGAGCTGACAGACGGCGCCACCGGGCCGGCGAACTACCGGGCGGCAGAGTGGGTGGGCTGGCGGGACACCGACTACCGGGAGCCCATCTCCGTGGAGATCGACCTCGGGGAGCCGCGGTGGATCGACCGGATCGAGCTGAACGTCTGCTCAGGCGGTGGGAACGTGGAACCGCCGCCACGCATCGACGTGGCGATCGTCAGCCCGCGATTCCCGTACGACAGCTACGTGCAGGTCGCGCAGATCCTCGCTCCCGAGGACCGGGAGCCGGACGGGGCGCAGATCGTGCCGTTCACGCTGGAGGAGGCGGGGTTCGAGGCGTCGCGGGTGCGCCTGGATTTCCACGAGCCAACGTGGAGCTATCTGTTCGTGGACGAGATCAGGCTGCTGGGAGGAGAGCCTGGCGAGGCCGGCATTCTGCCGCTGCAGGACATACTGATGGAGGCCGAGGCAGGGACGACGACCGGCGAGGCCGTCGAGGTCGATGGCGCGACGGAGACGGCCGTCCTGCTCGACGAGCGGGGCGAGAGCCTGAGCTTCGAGATGCCGCTGCCCGCGGGCGATTACACCGTGCGCGTTCGGTCGCTGGCGCTGGCGCCGGATACCTTCAGTGAGCTGGAGCTGCACGCCGGAGATGCTCGCATGCGGCCGCAGGCGATCACAAACAACATCTTCACATGGCAGCGCTCACATTTCACGCAGCCCGAGGACGGCCCGGCGACGATCACGATGACGCTCGAAGAGGGCGCCGGCGTCTATCTTGACCAGGTGCGCGTGCACCGCCTGCGGCTCAACGAATCGATCGTGCAGCTTCGGCGGTTCAAGCAGGACACGCAGCTTGCGGAGGGCGGTGAACTGAACGCGATCATCGCGATCGGTGACGAGGGCCAGTATCGCGCCTCCGCTGAGGAGCTTGCCGCGACGATCGAGCGACGGACGGGCGAGCGGCCCGCGATCATCGAGGGCGACGCGGTCGATGAGGAGCACTTCCAGACGACCCACGTTATCGCGCTCGGTGACGCGAGCGTGAACTTCGCGATCGTGAAGTCCTCGCCGAACACGTGGGGCGCGATCCCGGGGCCGCCGGAGGAGGGCGAGGCGCAGATCTTCGTGGACGTCGAACCACGGGGGACGGGCGTGAATACCGTGGTGCTCGGCGGCCGCGACGAGAGTCAGGTGCGGCGCAGCGTGGATGCATTCACCGAGCGGCTGCAGGGCGACGCGGACCTTACGCTGCCGTGGGTGCAACTTCCCGCGCCGGAGTATGAGGACAGCCGGGAGCACTATCGGGAGATGGCGATCGAGAGCAGCAAGTGGCTCCGGCAGGGCGCCATCCGACACCTGCATCGCGACTGGAAGTACTACCCCGATGACACCTTCGTGCTGCTCGGCTACCGCTACCTTGAGTACCTGGATTCGCCCGACACGATTCGCCAGGTCCCCAGCGATGGCTTCATCGACGCCGAGACGCAGAAGATCGTGGGCAGCTGGGACCGGCGTGAGCATCACCCGAGCTTCACCGACCTCGAGCGGTTGCAGCTTACGAACCTGATCCTGCTGATGGCGCGCAAGTGCGTGGGCATCTTCGACTGGAACTGCGTGCGCCTTCCCGGCGGCGAGAAGAGGCATCATTCGCCGGAGGAGATCACGCAGATCCTGCAACAGCGGCCGGAGACGATCGCGCACAACCACCAGACCTTCCCGACCTACGCGATCACCACGGCCGGCGGATACTTCAGTAAGTACTACGACCTGCCGGAGGCCGAGGACTGGCTGCGATGGGCCGAGCTATTCATGCAGGGGCCGCTGAAGAGCTCGAAGCCCATGGAGGACTGCTGGGGCTACATGGACATCACCAGCACGCACGTGAGCCGCTACGCGGCCGTGACCGGGCGCTGGGACTGGTTCGAGCGGCGGATGCTCTACGACTACCTGACGCTGCGGCTGATGAGCCACGACAGCATGGGCTCGCCAGCGGGCTATGGTGATGTCGGCGCGTATCAAGTCCCCAAGGACGGTCTGCCGACGCCCGAGGAGAATGCGGGCAGCCGGTTCCTCCCGCCGACCGGTGGGCGGATCGACCTCTCGCGCGCGGACTGGGACGGGCACGTGGGCCTCTATGTGCACCCGATGGAGCCGATGTACTACGACTACTACGCGGAGGACCAGTCGCCGCCGCTTGAGGAGACCTTCGACAAGCTAAGCTATCGGGCTGCGCTGGATGCGCGAGCGTCCTACCTGCTGCTTGACGGCATCTCGGGCGGATACCACGGACACTGGGACGGCAACTCGATCCTCCGCTTCACCGACAATGGGCGGATGTGGCTGTGTGAGGGCGACTACCTCAAGTCCGAGCCGAAGGATCACAATACGCTGACGATCATGCGGAACGCCGAAAGCGCCACGCCGCAGCTTTTCTCAAGCCTGGAGGCTGAGGTGGAGAGTGACCAGTGGTGTTCGACGATCACGCGAACGGCCGGATACAACGGACTCGACTGGGACCGGCACCTGATCTGGCACCGCGCCAGCGACACGTTCGTGGTGCTCGACGAGGTGCAGGCGCTCGAGCCGGGCAGCTATGACGTGAAGGCCCGATTCCGGAGCCTCGGGCAGACGTCGCTGGAGGACCACCTCTGGCACGTTGAGCAGCAGGGCGAGCATTTCTTCCTGCACGCCCCCGGCGCCGGAAGTCTCGCGGAGGCGATTGACCCGGAGGATACGGATAACTGGGCGAACTACGAGTTCGCCGAAGACACCACGCCGAAGATCCTCAGCCACAGGATGCGCAAGGAGCTGCGGCCAGGCCAGCGCATGGTGCTCCCGGCCGTGTTCTACGCGCAGAGCCAGCCGCAGCCGCGGATCGACGCGCGGCGGCTCGGTAACGCGATCGTGACGGACGGCGCGCTGCGGCTGATCGCCGGGGCCGGAGACCTCGATTCGGACGCGCTGACCGTGCGCGCACGCCAGTTCGCGCTGACGCCTGAGGGCGTGCTGATGACGGAGGGGACGTTGCTCAGCGCCGGGGGAGAGGCGCTGGTCGAGGCGGACGCGCCGGTGACCCTGACGCTGGACCTCGCACAGGGCACTGGCGCAGTGGAGGCCGCGGCAGAGGCGACGCTGACGGTGCATGGCGCCGAGGGAATGCAGACGATCGAGGTGCCGACCGGGCGCAGTGAGATCGGGGGCGATTTCAGCTCGCTCGCCGGGGCGCTTGGCGGGGCATGGCCGGGGGTTTGGGAGATCGCCGAAGCGGCGCCAGCGCCACCCGCGCCGGAACCGACCCGCAACATGAGGGCCGCGTTCGAGGCACAGATGCCCGCCGAGGTGCTCGTGCTGAGAGCGGCGGATATCACCGGCGATGGGACAATGGAGTATCTCGCGGGCTGCGCTGACGGCACGCTGGTGGCGCTGGACCCGGCAGGCAATGAGCTGTGGCGCCATGGCTTTGATGCGCGGGTCAATGATCTCGACGTCGGGCAGATCGAGATCGGGGGCCCACCGGAGATCGCGGTCGGCGTAGAGGATTCGCATCTGCATGTGCTCACTGCCGACGGTGAGGAGCTATGGGCCCGGTTCTTCGAGGCATACACCGCCGCGGGCGGAATCGAGGGCCATCCACGCGCGGTGTTGATCGACGATTTCGAGGGCGATGGCGTAAACGAGATAGCAGTCGGCTCGGCGAACTCGTTCTTCTACGTCCTCGACAACACGGGGGAGCTGAAGAATGCCGACGGGGAGCCGTGGGAGACGGTTTGGCGACACAAGGGGCTGGCGATCGGCGCGGTGGACCTCACCGGCGACGGGCTGAAGGAGTTGCTCTGCGGATACACGTACTTCTCGCAGCGGATCATGGACTTCAGCCGGAGCGGCAGCGACCGGCTGACGGTGGTCAGCAGCGCGAAGGGCGGCAACAGCGTGATCGCGGTCGCCGACGTGGATGGCGACGACCTGCCCGAGGCGCTGTGGGGCGACGTGGACGGGCAGATCACCGCGTGTACGGTTGCCTCGGGCGATGACCGCAACGCAGACGTGAACTGGGTGCGACATATCGGCGATGATCGCGTCGCGGCGCTTGTGCCGGCCGACGTCGATGGCGACGGCGCGCCTGAGATCGCCCTGGCCTCGCACAGCGGCTTCCTGGCACTGCTGGAGGCCGAAGACGGCACAGTGCAGTGGGTGCGCTACGCAGGCAACCAGGTGACCGACGCGGCGATCATCGACGGTGCGATCGCGCGGACCTCGCGCGACGGCTCGGTGGCGATCTTCGACGCCGCGGGCAATGAGCTTGCGCGCTGGCATGTTGGCGACCCGCTGCAGATGCTGGCGGTGGCCCCCCGTGATGGGGAGCGGCCGCTGGTCGTTGCCGCGGGCGGCGATACAGTCCGAGGGGCGATCTGGGACCGGTAGGCGAGGCGAAGTCGGTGGGAGTTACGGCGCCTGAGAGCGCACCGCCCGATCGCTCCCCCCTACCGGGCCGCCATGATGACCGCGGCCTCGCCCTCGGCGAGCGTGAGATCGACCGCCGGGTGGCCGTCGATCGTTGCACGGCCCACGATGGTGCGGGTGAGCTGCCCCTCCGGGCCGGCGTAGACGTATGCCACGAGCGGATCATCGCCCCCGATCGAGAACGTGCCGGAGGCGCAGGTGACGATGCGATCATCGCCGATGACGACGCCGGGGCGGATCTCCCGCACGGTAATCGGGTAGCAGCGCTTGAGCAGATGATCGCCATGCAGGTACTTCCAGTAGTAGCACATCAGCAGGCCGCGGCGCAGGTACTCGATCGCGTCCTGCCAGACGCCCTCCGTGCGCTTGATATGCAGACCCATCGGTGTGCGTGAGAGCTGGGCGGCGGCGAGCAGGTAGCTGTCGTAGGAGCCACCCGGCTCGGCGAAGTGACAGACTGGAAGCTGCGCGGCGGCGAGCGTGTTGTCGAACTGGTTGGCGAAGATGACGGCGTCGCGTGCGGTCAGCTCGCGGATCATCTCAACCTGGAAGTCCCTGGCCATGATCGGCACGATGCCGACCTTGCGGGCGATACGGCCGGAATCGTCAAGCAGCGCCGAGATGCCGTCCTCGTGGGAGAATGAGACCGTGGCGCGGGAATGATTCCACTCGTCGAGGTAGATGCCGTCGAAGCCCTCCTCGTCCATGTAAAAGCGCATCACCTCGAGCAGGTGCTGGCCGGAGGCGTTCTGGAGCGTGGGCAGGACGTTGTAGAGCCAGCCGCTGCGATAGGCCACCGGCCTGCCCCACGCATCCTCTATCAGGCAGCCGGGCAGGCGCTCGCGGAGGTCATCGAGCGTCTCCCCGACGAGTCGGCACAGGTGCACATCCATGTAGGGCAGGCAGGCCGGATCGGCGCCATACTCGCCGACGGCCTCGCGCCAGTCAAGGAACAGGTCGGTGCCGGCGCGGATGTACCGCATCGGCTCGTTGCCGTAGAGCCCCGGAGCATTCCCGGGCGCATCCTCAGGCGCGATGATAACCGTGGAGGCGATGTCGATTCCGACCGATCGCAGCCAGTCAGCGATCTCTGCAGGACCCTCGCAACGAACGTCCTCGTACATGCGCTCGTCGCTCTGCGGATGCACGAAACCGAACAGGCCGGGAATGCGCTGGAAGAGCTGCCAGTCGTGGCGGATGGCGTTCACGAGCGTGTAGTAGTCCGGCTCGGCGAGCGGGAAGATCTTCCAGACGAAGGTGTAATGGGCCCCGGGCCCGAGGTAGAACATATCGTCGGCGAGGGCGACGGTGCTGTCCCAGACGAGAACCGAGCCCTGGTTGCGGTAGGCGTCATCCTCCACCACGAGGCCGACGGCGCTGCGGTCGCGCTCGACGTAGACCACGGGCGTTGCGCCGAGGCGACGGTCAGTCAGCGGACTGGTGTTCGCCCAGAAGCGGTTGTGAAGCTGGCCGCTGATACGAAACTCGCGCAGTCCCTCGACGCCGCCGGTGTCAACGGCATTCAGCAGCGTCACCGGCAGGTCGTCGTCGGTGTGATTCACCACCAGATCGCGTATCTCGATGTGCGATTCGTGGCGGAGAACGCTGCGGTCGAAGGACAGCTCGGACGTCTCGTAACGCAGGCGGCCACCGTCGACCTCGATCAGATCGCCGGTCAGCTCCACGACGCCGGTGCTCGGCGTGCCGATGTGCGTGACGGCCTCGTAGCGATCGTCGCCGACAGTGACGACGATGTGACCGGTCCGCGTCAGTGCAACCTCGTAGGGCTGGGCATAGCTTTCGCGCGGGCTCACCTCGCCAACGTGTGGGCGGTAGGCGATCTGTGTGCGAAGCGTGGCCTCGGCGCCGGTGTGATAGCCGATTGCGCGCTCGCGGAACTGCCGCAGGCCGTGGCTTTCGCGGATCACCGGCTCGTCATCGAGCGCGGGGCTGCGCGGAAAGTCCTCGGTCGTGAGCAGGACCACATCGCGCAGCTCGATGATGGCGCCGGGCGCGGCGGCGTATATGCTCTCGAAGGTCAGCCGGTTGTCATGCGGACGCAGCAGATTGGTGATATCAAGGACGTAATCATGAGCGAAACCGTGGGCGACGTCCTTCCGATCCCAGGCGTAGTAGGGCAACACCCACGCTGCGTGGGCTGGGGAGTACCACTCGACGGGCTGATCGGGGTGGAAGTAGTAGAAATCCGGCTTGTTGCGCAGGCGCTCGCCGGAGGTTGGCAGGCCGTTGACCCGCACCTGAAGCGCGGGCGCAGAACCGGTGGCAAACCGCGTCTCGATGCGGGCCGAGAAGCTGAGGAAGACCGGACCATCGCCGAGTTGACTGACTGGCGGCAGATCCACGGCCAGCGGCTCGCGCTGAGCGAGATCGGCGGCCTCAATGAGATCCAGCGCGAGCGGCTGAGCGTGCGTCAGCGCGATAGCTGCCAGCGATGCGGCAAGACAGAGGAACGATGAGATGAAGCGCATGGATGATGACCCCCGGAGCATGGCTCGGTTGCAGGGCCCGCCGGGAGGTTAGCCGCCCATGGGCGCCTTTCCTCCAGCTTACAGATGCTTGCGGAACGACACCGCGCCGAGGCTGAAGAGCACGACCCCGAAGACCAGCAGTGTGACGGCCTGCGGCCAGAGCACCTCAAGCCCGACGCCGCGGAGGAAGACGCCGCGGCAGATTTCGAGAAAGTAGCGGTAGGGGATCAGGAAGCTCAGCCACTGGATGACCTCGGGCATGTTCTCGATGGGGAACATGAAGCCGGAGAGCAGGATCGCAGGCATGAGGACGAAGAACGCGGCGAGGAGCGCCTGCTGCTGGGTCTGGGATACCGTGGAGATCACCAGGCCGAGGCCAAGACTGGTGAGGATGAAGACCGCGGCGAGGGCAAACAGCAGTGGAAGGTCGCCACGCAGCGGCACTCCGAACCAGTAGACCGCCAGCAGCACGATCATCCCGGCGGCGAAGAGCGCGGTGACGGCGTAGGGAGTGACCAGAAGCTGCTCAAGGGTGCCCAGTTCGCGTTCCTTGACGATGCTCTGGCTGGTCCAGACGGTGGTGACGACCATGATGATCAGGCCGAAGACGCCGGGCACCATGAAGTTTGCCGAGCGCAGATCAGGGTTGTACCAGATGCGGGGGGTCATCTCAACCGTCGGCGCGGAGACGAATGCACCGATGCGGCTGAGCCGACGCGCCTGGACACGCCCGCCGTAGTCAAGCAGCAGGCCGCTGACGTACGAGGCGGCCGTGTTCGCCGTGATCGCGTCGCTGCCATCGACGTAGAGGCCGACCTGCGCGCTCCTGCCCCGCCGCAGGTCACGCGCGAAGTCCGGCGGAATGTGAAGCGCGAGCTGAGCACGTCCGGCATCGAGGGCGGTCTTGAGCTCGCGATAGTCGGGCACATGGCCGACGAGGACGAAGTAGTGGCTGGCCTCCACGCGCCGGACGATATCGCGGCTCTCGCGACTGTGGCTTTCGTCGGCGATGACAACCGGCACGTCTTTGATGTCGGTCGTGGCCGCGTAGCCGAACACGATGAGCTGGAATACAGGCGCGATGATGAGCACGCGCAGGAGGACGGGATTCCGGCGCATCTGCCGGATCTCCTTGCGGATCATCGAACGCAGTCTCAGGCGGTTGATCATCGGAAGCTCCCGCTGCGCAGTGGACTACTCGAGCGACTTTCGGAAGGCCTTTGCGGCGACGACAACAAACACCAGTGAGATCAGCGCGAGCGCTGTGACCTCCCGGATGTATGGCCCGACGCCGGTGCCCTTGAGGTAGATCGCGCGGATGACGACGAGAAAATGCGTGGCCGGAATCATTTGAGAGATGTATTGCAGGAGCTTCGGCATCGAGCGTACCGGGAAGACGAAGCCGGTCAGCAACATGGTCGGCAGCATCGTCGTGAGGAAGGCAATAAGCGTCGCCACCTGATGACTGCGGGCGACGGACGAGATCGTGAGTCCGATCGAGAGAGAGGCGATCAGGTAGACGAGTGAGACGACAAGAAGCGCGGCGCGGTCACCGCTCGGCCAGATGTGGAAGATCAGGCCACCGGTGGCGATACACAGCATTACGTCGAAGACCGCGATGCCGGCGTACGGCAGAAGCTTGCCGATGATGATCTCGACGGGGGCGATCGGCGACGAGGCGAGGCCCTCAAAGGAGCCCGCCTCGCGCTCGCGGACGATGCAGCCGGATGTCAACAGCGCGGCGAGCATGGTCATGATGACCGCGATCAGCCCGGGAACGATGAAGCTCGCGGTCTTCAGCTCCGGGTTGTACAGAACGCGTGGTTCGGGCTGGATGGGCGGCTGTGCGGCGGAGGCGGGGATGCCACGGCTTTTCGCCCAGCGCTTCATAAGCCGGGCCGAGTGCGCGCGCATGACGCCCTCGAGGTAGCCCTGCGCAATGCCGGCAGTGGTCGAATCCGCGCCGTCGAGCAGCACCTGCACGCGCCCGGTCTTGCCGGCTGCGATCTGCTCACCGAAGCCGGGCATGATGACGATCGCGAAGCGGACCTCTCCGCCCTCAATCAGCCGCTCAATCTGCTCGCCGGTCTCGACGAGTGAGTGGAAGGTGAAGTAGTCACTACGCGCGAGCGTGTCGATGAGGTCAGCGCTCTGTTCGGAGCGATCCCAGTCCTGCACCGCGAAGGTCAGCTCCCGCAGCTCGAAGTTGATCGCGTAGCCGTAAAGCAGCAGGAGCATGATCGGGAGGGCAATGATGATGGCGAGGCTGCGCGGGTCGCGCCAGTTGTGAATCCATTCGGCGCGGGCGACGGCGAGCGTGCGGCGGAGGGTGTCGGGCCGGCTCACTGGTCCTCACCCCCGGCATCGCCCACGAGTGCCACGAACACGTCCTCGAGCGACGGACGCGTGGGGCGGATCTCGCGGACCGCGATCCCCGCTGTGGCAAGAGCCTGCCCCAGGCGCGCCCGAACGTCTGAAAGATCCTCCGCCACCCGCACGCGTATGCGCGTCCCGGAGAGCCCGACATCGCGCACGAAGCTCCGTTCGCTCAGGGCTCGGACTCCGGCAAGAGGCTCATCGACGTCTACGACGAAGACGAGGCCCTCCAGCGTCTCGAGCAGTGCCCGGGGGGTGTCGAGCGCAATCAGCGAACCACGCGAGATCATCCCCAGCCGTGTGCATCGCTCGGCCTCCTCCATCAGGTGTGTGGTCACCAGCACGGTGGTGCCGCCGGCAGCGAGGTCGGCGATGAGGTCCCAGAACTGCTGGCGCGCCTGCTGATCGACGCCGGAGGTGGGCTCGTCGAGGAAGACGATCGGTGGCTCGTGCACGATGGCGCAGGCGAGGGCGGCGCGCTGCCGCCAGCCGGTCGAGAGCGTACCTGTGAGCTGGTCGAGGACGCTTTGCAGGCCGATCGTCTGTGTCAGTTCCTCGATCCGCCGGACGATTGCATCGTCACCGACGCCGTAGAGGCCGCCGTAGAACTCGAGGTTCTCGCGAGTGGTCAGGTCCGGGTAGAGCGAGAAAAGCTGTGGCATGTATCCGATGCGCGTGCGAAGTGTTGCGGTCTCGGTGCCCACGTCGAGGCCATCGACGGTGGCGGAGCCCTCACTGGGCAGCAGCAGGCCGGAGAGCATGCGGATGGTCGTGGACTTGCCGGCGCCGTTGGGGCCGAGGAAGCCAAAGACCTCACCGCGGTCGATCGTGAAGCTGATGTGATCGACCGCCACGAAGTCGCCGAATCGTTTGGTAAGCGCATTGACCTCGATCGCGGGGCCGCCGTCACGCGGCATCGCGCTCGACCTCCAGGGCGAGGAGCGCGTCCTCAAGCCGCGGCTCGACCTCGCGGACGCCTTCGACTCTAAGGCCCTCGTCTGCGAGCGCCGATGAGATCTCGTCTGCGGAGGGACCATCGTCCTCCAGGCTCACGCGCAGATGGCCGCCCAACGCGGAGACGGCGCGCACACCCGGCATATCGTGAACGAGGCGCCGGGCCTGCCGGGTGGGTTCGGTCGCGACCTCGATCAGCCGGGCGGTGTGCCGCGCCACAAGCTCCTCCGGGGTGCCCGCGTCAACGATCGCGCCGCCGGCGATGACACCGATACGGCTGCAGCGCTCGGCCTCATCGGCGTCCGGTGTGGCCACGATGACCGTGACGCCCTCGGCGGGCAGCTCGTAGACGATCTGCCAGAGGTCGCGTCGGGAGACGGGATCGACGCCGCGCGTGGGCTCATCAAGCAGCAGCACAGTCGGGCGGTGGATCAACGCGCAGATCAGCGCGGCCTTCTGCTTCATGCCGCCGGAGAGGTCCTGGGCGCGGCGTTCTGTGAACTCCGCGAGGCCCGTGGCGTCGAGAAGCTCGTCGCGCCGTTCGGCAACCTCGCCGAGGTCCTGGCAGAAGAGGTCGGCGAAATAGCGGATGTTCTCGGCGATCGAGAGGTCTCCGTGCAGCGCGAAGGTCTGCGGGAGATAGCCCAGACGCCGGCGAGCGTCCTCCGGGTAGGCCCGCACGTCCACGCCGGCGACCATGATCTCGCCGCTGTCGGGCGCCATCAGGCCTGTCAGCAGCCGAAGTGTGGTGGTCTTCCCCGCGCCATCGGAGCCGACGAGGCCAAAGATCTCCCCCGCCTCGACGCGCAGGTCGAGGCCATCCACCGCCACGATCTCGCCGAAGCGCTTGCACAGGCCCTTGGTCCGGACGCTGGCCTCAGCCATCGCGATCAATCGGTGAAGATGGTAACGTCGGCGGGCATTCCCGGCTTCAGGCGCCCGTCGGGGTCATCCGGGCGAACGCGCACCTCGTAGACCAGGCGCGTGCGCTCTGTCTCGGTAAGAACGTACTTGGGCGTGAACTCCGCATCCTCGGCGATCCAGTAGACCTGCGCGTCGAACGGGCGGTCCCAGCCATCGACCATGACCTGCGCACGCTGTCCGACGCTGACGCGGGGCATCTCGGGCTCCGGCACGAAGACCGTCACCCAGATGTCCTCGGGATCGATGAGGGTCACCAGCGAGCTCGCCGGTGAGACGACCTCGCCGGGCTCGACGTTGACGCTATCCACGATGCCGCCCGATGTCGAGGGGATGTCATGCTTTTCGAGGCTGACCGATGCCTCCTGCGCGGCAGCCTCAGCGGCCTCGGCCTCGCGCGCGACCACCTCCGTGGCCTGACGCGCGACCTCTGTTTCGCGTTGCCGCTCGCGGGCGAGTTGCAGGGCCGCGCGGGCCTCGTCAACCTGCCGGCGTGCAACGCGAATTTGGTCCCGGGTCGGTCCCGCGCGGAGCGCCGCCAGACGCTGCCGCGCCGCCTCAAGCTGCGCCCGCGCCCGCTGCACGCCCGCCTGCGCCGCGCGAATATCCTCAGGCCGCGTGCCCTCGCGCAGCAGGTCGAGGTTCTCGGCCGCCTGATCGCGCGCCGCCCGGGCCTGCTGGAGCGACGCCTCGGCCATGTGAATCTGTTGCTGGCGAGGGCCCGCAAGCGCGAGATCAAGCGCCGCCTGCGCCGCCCGCAGGCTCTCCCCGGCGGTCTCGGCGGCGGTCTGGGCCTGCTCAAGGCGATCCGCAGAGATGACGCCCTCGTCGAAGAGGGCCTGCATGCGCCCGGCGTCCTTCTCGGCCTTCGCGGCCCGCACTCGGGCGGTCTCTACGGCGGCGCGCGCCTGGTCGATCTCCTGTGCGCGCGTCCCCTCGCGTAACTCGTCGAGGCGCGCCTCGGCGGCGGTCACGAGCTCGTCGGCCTGTTGCAGCTGCAACTGCGCCGCGGCGATCTCCTGCTGCCGCGGGCCGGCCTCCGCCTTCTCCAGCTCCGCGCGCGCCGCCTGGAGCCCGGCCTCGGCCTGGAGGACTGCCGCCTCCGCCTCCCGAATGCTCTCTGGACGCGCGCCGGCGAGCAGGTCCGCGAGTTGCGCCTCTGCGGTGGCGACCGCCCGACGGGCACGCGCGGCCTCGGCGGCGAGGACGCTCGCTTGCACGTCGGCAGAGGTGGCGGACTGATCCTCGCGCTCGCGGGCGGCGCTGCTGGAGGCCTGCGCCTGCGACAGACGCGCCTCGCTCAGATCTGTGCTCAACCTCACGAGCAGATCCCCGGCGACCACGCGATCGCCCTCCGTGACCGTCACGTCAATCACCCTGCCGGCAACCTCGCTGCCGACGTCGATCGTGGTTGCCTCGACGGTCCCCGACAGCTCCAGTCGATCTCTCGGAGTCTCATCCGACCGCAGCGCAAAATGCCAGATGGCGAGCGCCACGACCGCGACGATCGCCACCGGCACGATGACTGCGAACGGCCGCTTCATCGGCTCTCCCGCCTCCGTGTTGCATACGGCCCCGACCGGAGACCGGCCAGGATCCAGGATGTGATTCGTACGTAATATATGATTTACATGACTCTACGCGCCGGGTCACAGGATACTTCACGCGCCGTGGCCGGTCAGCCCCCCGCGTCAGTGCGGCACAAGCTCACCCTCGTAGTCGAGCATCTCGCCGCCGAAGACGAAACCCTCGACGGCAATCCCGTCCGCGTCGAGCTTCACGGCGGCCACGTCTCCATCGCTCGTGACGCCCATCGCCGACAGTTCGCCGGGGCCGGTGCGCCAGAGCGCTATGACCTCGCCGTCGGCGGTCTCGGCGCGAACGGCGTGGCAGTTGTCGGTGCGCTCGATCGATGCCCCTGTCGGCTGCTCCTCCCCCGCGCGGTGCGGTCGGATGACGGTCGCGAAATGCTGCTCGCGCGTGGCCTCGGTCGTCGAGGCCGTCAGGTGCCACTGGCTGAGCTGGATGCGCTCGCGCGGCGGGGGATCGAACTGATCGGTCTGATCGACGATCAGGCCCTCCGGCTCGAGCATGTCGATCTGACAGCCAGCGGTGGGCATCTCGAGCCGAATATCATGCTGGCCGCCGATCTCGAAGGGCTCCTCCGCGTGCAGCCAGTACTCGAAGGTCTGCGGCGCTGGCGTGGCCAGCTCATCGAAGATCGACCAGCCCGTCGGGGTAGGCTCCCGCGCACTCACCGGCGGTGTAGTCGAAGCTCGGCGAGGTGTGGAAGGCCACGATCTCGCCCTTCGCCGTCGCGCTGTGCGGGATCTGGCCCTGCCCGCCGACGGTGATGGAGTTGACCGAACGCGTGGACCACATCCACTCGCGGTGGTGTGCAGAGCCGTAGTTGTCGCGGCGACCGGTGCGGATCAGCAGCGGCTCGCCATACGCATAGAGCAGGAAGGCGTTCTGGCTCTCGTAGCCGTGGCTCTGCGTGCCGAAGGGGCTGGACTTGACCTCGATGTGCACATCGTTGCGCGAGTCGGTGATGTCGTGATGAAGCAGAGCCAGCCCCGTGCCCCGGAAGAGTTTGGAG
>JALGTR010000291.1 GCA_029821265.1 Candidatus Zipacnadia bacterium | reverse complement strand
CTTGGCATGCCCGTCCATGAAGCTGACGTTCGCCCCATCATTATGCCGCGGGTTCGGCCACGCGCTGCGGTTCTGCACCTGCACGGTGTCGCGGATCGTATAGCCGTACGTCGAAGGATTGTAGAAGCGACTCTCCGCGAGCCAGATGCACTCCGCCGGCGCCCGCACTATGGCCATCTTGTAGAGCTTGTAGCGCCAGGCAGCCCGCCCCGGACCGGAGTGTTTTCCGTCGGCGATCCCCGAGTCGCTCGTGTTGTAGCCGTAGGAGGTCCGCCGGTCCGCCGCACCGGTCTCAGGGTTGATCCCGTTCGTCCACGAGGCCCTGTGCTCCTGCGACGGGCAGTTAAAGACCTCTTCGTTGTTGATGTAGGGGTACAGTAGGTGTGCCCAGATAGTCTTCGGATACCCGATCCAGGTGCCCACCATCGACTCATCGTAGTCCTGGGAATACATCGTGAAGGCCAGGCCGATCTGCTTGATGTTCGAGAGACACGAAGTTTGCCGCGCCTTCTCTCGCGCCCTTGCGAACACAGGGAAAAGGATAGCGGCCAGGATCGCAATGATCGCGATCACAACGAGCAGCTCAATCAGCGTGAAGCCCTTTCGGTATCTCACACCACGACCTCCTTGATCACCGACTGTGACCAGTGCGATGCGCTATCGTCTCGCAGCCGCCCCCACCGCGGCGGCCGCGCTCGTGCCTCACAGCACGCCAGTCACCGACCCCGCGCTTCACTCCTGGCACCTCTGCCCCTGTGGCGTTGCGACGGTGCTTCTACGCGAACTCCCATTCTCCTTCCTGCCTTGCGAACAATTCCTTAAGCTCCGCACCTGCCGCCGCTACGGCCCAACCGAGACCCGGTAGATCACGGGCTGCTTCGTCCGGTAACCCGCGCTGTGGCGCGCCATCGGAATCACGATCTGTCCCGTCTGTCGGTCCTCGAAGGCCAGCCAGTGAGAGAGGTTCACGTCCTCCTCATCAGGGCGCCTGGTGTCAACGATGATGACGCTGTCGCGGATCAGCCCCAGCGTCTCCGGGTCCACCTCGCCGATGACCAGCGGCCAGCGAGGATGATTCCCGCGTGCGTTCTCTCCGGTGAGGTTGCCGAGCCAGAAGACGCGGCCGCTCGTGTGTGTCAAGAGCTGCGACATCGACGATGGCGAGAAGAAGCTCGACCCGTCAGCGTAGGTCCACGGCCGAGGCTCGCTCCACGTACGCCCCGCGTCCTCCGAGACCGAGATCCACTTATAGCTGGGCCACTGGGCGTTCGGGTCATGCTTCCCCATGTTGCTGCCACGCATCACACACAGCACCCGACCGTCCGGCATCTGGGCGAGGGTTCCCTCATACAGGCCTCGCGCGGTGCGCTCGGGATCCCCGGTGATGCGCTCTGAGATCTCCCAGGCGATCGTCCCATCGTCGCGCCAGGTCCCCCTGAGGATAATCGTCTCCAGCCAGTAGTAGCCGCCGCCCGGGAGGCTCAGCTTCCCATCAGGACCCAGCACCGTGGCCTGCACCGGCACGAGGATCTCGCCGCTGTCGAGCTTGATGGGACGGTTCCCCGCGTCGCCGAGGAAGAATGCGTTCCGGCCGATGTACATGCCCTCGAAGGGGTGCTCGGGCGAGTACTGCTCACCCTCCACCACGATAGGCTCGTCGAATAGCCACGTTCGTCCGCCATCCAGCGACACCCGATAGCGCAGGTAGTACGTCTGCATCGCCTCCGGCGGCTCGCCGATCGAGGGATCAACGTCCGGCGTGTCCATGGAGTTCACAAGCACCAGCATCCGATCCTCGATCGGATCGACCCAGGGGGTGTTCTTGCCGCGCCGGTAGCCTTCGGGCAGCCGGCTGTCGAAGTCCGGACCGCTCTCCATCGCCTCCCATGTTTGACCGTTGTCCGGGGAGTACCCATGCGGTCCGATCATCTCCAGGCCGGTCGGATGCTGGTAGGTCGCGAGGAACAACGGAGACGTTGCGTCGAGAAGTGTCTTCTCCTCGAGCTTCAGGCTGCCCATCGGCTCATCTCCCGTTGCAAGCGACAGTGTGCAGAGAAGAACGATGCCCGCAAGCAGGGCTCGCATGACGCTCACAATCCTTTTCGCCCCGTTGCGCCCAAACGATCCAAAGATCGTTGGGCGTTGCCTCCCAATGGAGTTGCAGGGCACAACGGCGCGCTTCCGGCCCTCTGAGCGGGTGAAGGTGCGCGATCCCACGAGCGGAATCCTTCACAAGTAGGAAAATTGCAAAGATTTTTCCGCCTTGACCGAAGGAACTTGACGACTCGTGTGGAATGGGTGCCGCAAGCTGATGATGCGCTGACCGTGACCTCGCCGCATTAAGGTCCCGGATCATCTCTGCCAACAGGAGGAAGTGTGCCATGCGAAGGGGCTTCACTCTGATCGAGTTGCTCGTTGTGATCGCGATCATTGCGATCCTGGCCGCCATCCTGTTCCCGGTGTTCGCGAGGGCCCGTGAGAAGGCGAGACAGACTTCCTGTCTCTCCAACCTCAAGCAGATCGGCCTGGCGACCATGATGTACGCTACCGACTACGATGACACCATGCCCATGACCTGCAACCCCGACGGCGGCACTCCGGGACGAATCTACGGGAATCGTCGCTACGTCCACGAGCTGGTAATGCCCTACATCAAGAGCGATGAGATCATGCTCTGTCCGAGCGACGCCCAACCCTACACTCACGGCGGCGGCGGAGCGGCTCGGCCACTGCTCCCGACCTCCTACGGCTGGAACTGCACACCGCCGCTGCGGGAGCCGGACACCTCCTGGACCACGGCCGGGCTGGGCGCCGCGCCCCTGTCCATGATCGATTCGCCGGCCGAGAAGATCATGTGGACTGATAGTGATATCCTCTTCTCCGGTGGCCTGACGCCCAACCTGTTCACCTCCGACCCCAACGGCTACGGCGACGATGTCTGCAAGGCCGGCTTCTGGCGGCACAATGAGTGGGTCAACGTCGCATACTGCGATGGCCACGCCAAGGCCGCCAAGGCCGCGGCTGACTCACCGCCGTGGCCCGCCTTCGTCACCGACCTCTGGGCGTGGCAGTACGACGCCCGCGCCGAAGACAGGTAGGCCCGGCTCAACCGCCTGCCTGGTGGTTTCCCGCAGGCGCAGCGGCGCAGACAACCGGTCTGCACGCTGCGCCTGCTCTGTGCCCGCCGCACTATCGGAGTGATCGGCAGCCATGGCCCGCGAATGGATGGAGCCGTTCGTTACGCTGCCCGCAGTGGCTTCACTGCTCTTCCTCGCCTGCGCCGTGGCGTTCGCCGACTCCCGCTCGGGCGAGGACGTACCGGAGATCATCGTTGACATCGACTTCAACGACGAGATCATCCGACGCCCCGAGCCTATGACGGAGGAGCAGGTCATTGAGCTGGTGGACGAGCTGCACCGCCATGGCGCCGACACGCTTCTTGTCCGCATGGGTTTCCTCGGCTTGCTGCCCTACCACACCGACCTGAGCTATCCGCTGCAGTTCGACGAGGAGGATTTCCGCGCGAGCTATCCGGGGTCGGCCGAGGAGATCGATCGACTCGCCGAGCGCAACAGAGGCTGGCTCGCGCGGTACCGCGCTGCGCTTGAGATGTACAACCCGCCGGAGGTGTTCATCCGCGCCGGGCACGAGCGCGACATGCGCGTTGTCATCTGGATCGACATCTACGATGACGGCTACCCGGGCTTTCACTCGAAGTTCCTCGACGAGAACCCGCACTGCCACTGGACCGCACGTGACGGCAGCCACTTCCGCGGTGTCATGCAGTACGCATGGCCTGAGGCGCGCCAGTTCCGCGTGCGCCAGGCCCGGGAGCTGCTCGACCTCGGCGCCGATGGCATACACCTGTCCACCAGCGCGCACTCCAGGCACCTGCCCAGCGTGCAACAGGACGACTTCTACGGCTTCGGCGCCCCCATCGTCGAGGAGTACCGCCGCCGAACCGGCGTGGACATCCGCAACACCGACGACTTC
>JALGTR010000052.1 GCA_029821265.1 Candidatus Zipacnadia bacterium | reverse complement strand
GCCTGCTCCTCCTCGAGCCGCTGGAGCAGGCCACCGTCCTGGTCGAGGTCGGCACGCTGCGAGAGCAGCAGTCGGCACGCCGCGAGCTCCCGCAGCGCGTCGATCTCCCGCTCGTGCAGTGCGCGCGGTATCCAACACAGAATCGACGCGGACCAGCGCCCGGCCACCGTCTCGGCCGTAATCTCCCGCCACCGTGTGCGCTGCACGTCGGGTGAGCGCAGGTCGGCAACGTAGAGATGGACGGAGGCGATGTTGGCCGGGTCCATGATCTCCTGCACTCGCCGGTCGATCGCTATCTGATCGAGCCGGTGCACGCTCTCGAGCGACGCCGAGACCGCCCGGCCGGTGTTGCGCCAGCGAACCTCCAGCAGCGGCTCCTCGGTTAGCTCCCCGAGGGGCATCGCTGCCGTGGAGCTGGCGATCGCGGCCTCCATCAGGCGCGGGTCATCGCGCTCGATGCTCTCACGTGCCAGGGACAGGCGCTCCCGCAGGGTGTCCCCGAGCGGCGTATGCACCTCGACGTAGTACGCGTCATCCTCCTCCTCGCGTCCCCGACGCACCTCAATGAAGCGCCCATGCATGCGGGCGGCCTCAAGCGTGCTTCGCAGGGCGTCGGTCCCGGCGACGGGCGAGCCGTCGGCCTCGAGTCCGAGCATCACGCGAAGCTCCGTCACGGTCGGCCAGGTGTTCGCGAGGCGCATGGCGATGAGCGTGCGGACCACCCGCCGCAGCAACTCGGGCCGGGCGGGATCGACCTCGGCCGCGTGGGCTTCGTAGTACTCAAGAGCCTGCGCCAGGTAGGGCGTGGCATCGGGCGTGGAGCGCAGCTGCGCCAGCAACAGATCGAGCACGTCGGCGACCGTCAGAGGTTGCAGATGCGTGCGCTCCTCGGCCAGCCCGTTATCGAAGGCGCGGCGCAGGACTGTCAGCAGTCCGTCTGCGCGGCCCAGCAGCCGGCCGAATATCTCCTCGGCAGCCGCCGCTGCGGAGGGCGCGAGCGGGAAACTCGCGACGAGATCCTCGTCATCGGGCGCCGCATCGCCGAATGCCTCACGATGGGCACTGACCATCGCCTCGAGTGCCTCGCCAACATTTTCCCCCGAGGGCCGAACTGCGTCGGCCACCACCCGCCGCATGTGCGCGGCTGAGAGGCTGAGGCCGCCACCGTAGAGGTCCGAGATGCGGCGCGCGAGGTGTGGCTCAATTCCGGGGACCTCTCGCAGGGAGACCTCGAGGCTGGCGACCGTCCAGATGGGAGCGATCTTCCCGCGGTGGGCGAGGAACTCGAGGAAGACGAGATCGCCCTGCATGGCCTTGTTCTCCACGCTGGAGAGAAAGCCGCCCAGATCGTCGATGAGATAGAGCACACCGGAGAGCTGCTGACCGTCGCACAGCTCGAGCAGCCGGGCCATGCGCTCGACGCGGGACTGGCGGAAATCCAGCGGGTAGTTGATCGACTGCGCAAACTGATGCCCAAGCCGCACTGCGGCCTGCTCGTCGCGCGATCGCAGCTGCTCCCACGTCTCCCCGCGCCCGCCGCGCTCGCGTGTGTACTCGTCGAGTTCATCTCGGAAGCGCGGGACGACGTGGCGCTCAATCAGCTCCAGAGCGTAGGAGTGCTGGGAGAGCGGGACGACGATGTTGTACGGTTCGCGGCGCAGCTCCCACTCGGTGCGCTCGAATATGATGTCCTCGAGCAGCTCGTCGCGGCCGGAATGTTCCTCGAGCGGCAGCGGGACGACCAGTACAGGCGCGGCCTCGTGGATTGCACGAAGGGCTTCGGCGTAGCGCGTGCGACGTCGGGCGAGGCGCTTGCGGGCGTCCTCGCTGCCCGCCAGCAGAAGGAGCGTGCCGAGCAGATGAGACTTGCCCGAGCCGGCCGGCCCGGTGAGCAGAAAGCCGGCGCCCCGGCCCTCGCTCTGAGCCATGCTGCCGAGGATCGCGCGAAACGCGGCCTCGACCTCCGGGTCGTCGTGCGTGTAGGCCGACAGAACCGCGTCGAGGCGCTCGAGCCCTGCCTCGCGATCACGCAGCAGCAGCCGACGCAGGGCCGCCGCGTCGGTCAGCTCAAACGTATCCTGAACGCCCTTGATTCGTATCAGTTCCGCGAGTGTCATCTATCTCCAGTTGAGCGGCTGGAAGGTGAATCGCTGCCGTTGTCATCGGATGGGCGACCGGGCGCGCCCGGCTGCTTAGCGCGCATCGAGCCACGCCGCCAGCCTCAGCGCCGCCTCGGCGAAGCTGCTCTGCGCAACGGTCACCGGTCCGCCGGAGCGCGTGCGCCTGATGGTGCAGAAGCCATGCTCCGCGGCCTCTCCGGCGAGCACGTCCACCGCTGGTCCGCGCAGACAGAAGACGCGTGCCATCGCCATGGTGCGAAGGTGGGCGCGAGGCACGCTCCTTCGGCCCCGGGCCGCGAACTCCTCCAAGAGCGCGTATACGAAGACGCGCCAGCTTGGCCCGCGGTGCGTCGGGAAGTACCCCAGACAGCGCGTCTCGTCTCTGCTGATCCACGTTGCGCCCAGCGCCCCTCCCTCGCGCAGGATCCGCAGCGCGCACTGGATGCTGGACGGATCATCAAGGTGCCAGCGCCTACGGGCGTACTCGTTCACCAGGCGATGCGTCACGACATCATCGGTCTCGAAGAGCTTGCCGGTGTTGAAGGTCGCGTACTCCCGGTCGGACATCTCTGCAAGCGCCTCGCCGAGGACGAAGCGGCGGTAGAAGAGCTCGGACGCAACGGCCATCACCAGCGGCTCATGGCGCGCGGTTGCATACAGCAGCAGGTGCCGCGCGTCGATCCTCCGGCCGGCCGCTGCGACGACCGTCGAAAGCGGACACAGCACCTCGTCCTCATCCGCCTCCGCGTCGCAGAGTACGCGGCGCGAGATGGTGCCAGCGACGCGCCGGGCGTGATCGACGTCGGGCGCGGCGAGTCCGGCCGTCAGCTTCTCGACGACCTCCTCGCGGGAGCAGCCGGCAGCGGCCATCGTCGCCGCCTGGACCGCTTCGGTGAAACGCAGGCCGACGCGAACGCTGGCGAGCGCTTCTGGGACCGCCGGGGACACCGATCAGCCCTCCTTCGAGCACGCCCTGGCATATTCCCGCTCGGAGCCCTGATATCCTTGTGTGCGGGAGGATTCAGCCGATGCGACGCGAAGCCTTTACACCAAAGTCGAGGGACATCAGACCGCTGTGCTCCGGCGTCGGACACGACAGGGCGTTCGGAGCCACCGAGGGAGGGTCAACGCGAATGGTCAGAGTCGCCATCTGCGGCGCCGGAGGTCTCGGCGGCAACCACGCCGGGAACTTCGATGCAATGCCCGGCGCCGAGGTCACGATGGTCTACGACGTTGACGAGGACGCGGCGCGCGAGCTGGCGGACGCCGTCGCCGCTCGGCCGGCCGAGAAGGAGGCTGACCTGTGGGGCGACGACGTTGACGTGGTGGTGATCACGACGCCGACGCCGTTCCACCACTACTACACGCTGAAGGCGGCCGAGGCCGGTAAGCATATCTTCTGCGAGAAGCCGATGTGCCGAACCATGGAGCAGGGCGAGGAGATGCTGGAGGCGGTGCGGGAGGCCGGCGTGAAGTTCATGGTCGGCCACGTCGTGCGCTTCTTCCCCGAATATGTGCTGGCGCGGGCGCTGATTCAGGATGGAGAGATCGGCGACGTTGCCATCGCCCGCACGAGCCGCATCAACACGCTGCCGGGCGGCCCCAACTCGTGGTTCGCGAACTACGAGATGAGCGGCGGCGTGACGCTGGACATGACGATCCACGACTTCGACTGGCTGCTGTGGACGTTCGGACCCGCCGAGCGAGTGTACTCTGTGGGTGTCCCGAACCATATGCCGCCGCTGGACTACGGGCTGACGACGATTCGCTTCGAGTCGGGCACCATCGCCCACTGCGAGGGGAGTTGGGCGGAACTCGGGCAGTTCCGCACGCACTTCGACATCGCCGGGAGCGACGGGCTGATCCGGCATTCCAGCACCGAGAACTCGACGCTCACGGTCCAGCGCCGGGGCGGCGCCGAGGACCGGGCGGCCGTGCAGGTGCCTGAGAGCCCTGCGGCGGTCTCACCGTACATGCTCGAGGACCAGCACTTCATCGACTGTATCGTCAACAACGAGGAGCCGATGATCACGGGCGAGGAGGCGCTGGCGGCGGTCGAGGTTGCGCTGGCGGCGATGGAATCCAACGAGGCAGGCGGGAAGCCGATCAAGCTTTAGCGACACCGGCGAGCAGACGTCCGCTGCAATTGAGGCACAGCGCACATCGCGGAAGCGGCCCGTCGCGGCACAGATCGCGGCGGTCGCGGCAGTTGGAGGGAGAGCGAACAATGGCCAGGCTCGGCATTATGAGCTTTGCGCACCTGCACGCAGATTTCTACGCCACCGCCATCGCCGGGCTCCCGGACGTGGAGCTCGTCGGCGTGTGGGACGATAACGCGGAGAGGGGCGAGGAGAAGGCCGCGCAGTATAACACGCGGTTCTTTCCCACGCCCGAGGAGCTTTTTGCGCCAGAGAACGAGATCGACGGGGTGATCGTCACCAGCGAGAACGTCAACCACAAGCGCGACGTGCTCGCCGCCGCGGAGGCGGGGGTGGATATCCTGTGTGAGAAGCCGATCTCTGTCTCCGTCGATGACGCATATGTCATGATCGACGAGTGCGAGCAGGCGGGGGTGCAGCTTATGATCGCATTCCCGTCGCGCTACGCGCCGTCGTTCCAACGGCTGCTGGAGATGGTGCGCGCCGGTGAGCTGGGCGAGATCCTGTGCATCAAGGGGACCAATCGCGGCGAGAACCCTGGTGGATGGTTCAACGACCCGTCGCTGGCTGGAGGCGGCGCGGTGATCGATCACACGGTGCACGTGGTTGATCTGTGCCGGACGATGCTCGAACAGGAGGTCGTGAAGGTCTACGCAGAGATCGATACAATCTTCGATCCGGATCTGCCCTGCGACGATTGCGGCATCCTGACGATGAACTTCGACGGCGGGGTGGTCGCGACCCTCGACGCGTCGTGGTCACGGCCGAAGAACTACCCGATCTGGGGCGATGTGACGATGGCGGTGATTGGAACCGAGGGCAACGCGTGGGTGGACCTGTTCGTCGAGCACGTGGACATCTGGCGGGCCAGCGCCGGCACGCACCTGTGGGAGCCCTACGGACATGACGTCAACGCTGATATGATCGCTGATTTCGCGCGCTGCGTTGACACCGGCGCGCCGGTTCCGATCACGGGGATGGACGGCCTGAAGGCGATGGAAGTCGCGCTGGGGGCCTACAAGGCCGCCGACAGCGGCCGGCCGGTTGGCCTGCCTCTTGCGTAAAGCGCCATCTGAGGATACACTTCTCGTGCCGGACCATCGGGCCAGCGGCGGTCCGGCACGGTGATATCATGCCATTTCCCGGGAAACGGGGGATGTCTCGTGTATTTCCTGACCAGGTGCTGCGGATTGATCTTCATCGCCCTCGCGGGCATCGCGCTGATCCTCAGTATCATGGACACCGTGCCCGAGGCCCTTGCGGCGAGCGAGACATTGCGCCAGGGCGACAACCCCCTGCCGATCGCCACCTCAGTGAAGTACAAGATCGGCAGCGAGGTGCTTACAGATGTGCTGGCGATAGCGGTATTCGCCTTCATGGGCTGGTTCCTCTGGGCGTCGGAGATTCAGCAGACGTGGGCAGTGGTGCTGACGTTCCTGCTGCTGGTGGGCTCGATCGCTATCCGGGTCGAGCCGCTGGTGCCACTCGATGTGGCTCGAATCTCGCCCGGCCTGGTGTTCTGGGGGGCGAAGATCGAGGAGAATCTGTACCCCTCCCCGCTGAAGCCAGGGTCAAAGATCCGCCGGGTCTCGACCTTCCCCGTCAAGCAGACCAACGCGCTGGCGGTCACGAAGCCGAACCTGTCGGGGACATCGCCACATCCGTCGCTGAGCGTCGTCCTGGACTTCGAGCCGGCACGCGCCACCGCCGCGCAGTTCGGCCCGGCAGGGGCGCGGATCACCGGCAAGCTTGCCGGAACGAGGACCGTTCTGGACTGGGATCACGAGAAGGTCGTGTACGCCGTGCCTCACCTGCCGGTCACCCAGGTGCAGCCGGCCGGCACCGGCATGGTGCAGAGCGGGGCCGGAGGTGTCGGGCAATAAGGTAGCGCTCGGGAGACAGATCATGCGCGAAGCGCGCGAGAGGATGTACGCCGCGTTCGCCCTCGGTGTGCTCACGGTGCTAATCGGGGCGCTCGTCGCCGTGATGATCACGCAGCTTTTTCTGCCGATGGTGAGCGTGACCGAGCGCATCGCGACCGATGGGGACGTCTACGAGACCACGCCTCCGCAGGCCGCTGCCGCTGAAGCCCCGGTTGCCGCCCCCAGCCCGTGGCGCTGGGTGGGGCTTTTCGTCTCGCTGATCAGCCTCGGGACGGCGGTCTTCGCAGCCCGGCAGATGCGTCGCCGCTCCTCGATCTACATGCGCTGGATGTGGCTTCTGTGGATGTCCATCATCGTGACCGCCGGAGGCCTGATGATCTACTACGCGCTGACCTTCCTGGGACCGCAGCTCGGGAACCTGCAGGGCGACGTGATGTAGGCTCGCCGCCATGGATGAGGAACGCCGGGAGGAGCTGATCTCGCTCGGCGCGCTGCTGCTGGTTTTCGCGATGCTCGCCGGCGAGGTGGCGCTGCTGGCGACGCACCTGTGGATCCCGCTCGCGCGTGCTCAGGATCGCCTCGGCTACACCGAGTTTCTCGACGAGGAAGATGATCAGGCCGCTGTCGAGCAGCCGCCGCCGGTCGAGGATCAGGAGCCGGGCCAGGGCCTCGCGGTTGTGCGTCGGCCGAGTCCGTGGGTCTGGGCCGCGTTCGCGATCACGGCTCTCGCGGCCGCGCTGATCACGATCGCGGCCCTGCGGCTGCACCATGGGACGTCGGAGCGCCAGCGGTGGCTGTGGGTGCTTCTGATGTCGGGTCTGGTCATCGTCTGGGGTCTGCTGACGGCGTGGTTGATGACGCGTCAGGCCTTCATGTTCGAACAGATCATCAACGGACCGGGCGCCGCCGGTCCGCAGTTGTGAGGCGACTGCATGATCGACGCGCTCAGACAAATCGCCGAGCGCAAGCGCGCGGAGGTGCGGCGCGCGCGTGAGGAGCTTCCCCAGCATGAGATCATGCAGCGCACGCTCCAGGGCGTCGAGCCGCGACGAAACCTGCGCGCGGCGCTGTCGGGCCGCGAGCTGCGCCTGATCGCCGAGATTCGCCGCCCGCCTGAATCTGAGGAGCGGGCACGGCTGATGTTCGATCCGCGGTATGTCGCGCAGGAGTTTGCGGGCGCAGGTGCCGCGGCCCTCAGCGCGGTGACTGATGATCCATCAGTGGGGTACGAGCCGCAGATCCTGCGTCGGGCTCGCCGCTATATGGCGCTGCCGGTGATGCTTTGGGATTTCCTCGTGGACGAGTACCAGGTCTATCGGGCGTGGGCCGACGATGCCGACGCCGTGGCGCTGATCGTGGGCCTGGTGGACGATGACGCGCTGCAGCGGATGGCCTGGGCTGCAGAAAAGGTCCAACTGACGCCGGTGTTCGTGATCCGCGACAACTTCGAACTGGACAGCGCGATGGCGGCGGGGGCGCAGATCATCGCCGTCGAGAATCGCGACTTCGACACTGGTGAAGCCGATCTCGCCGTCACCGAGCGGATGGCGTCCCAGGTCCCCGGGCGCATCACGCTGATCAGCGCCCATGGGATCAGCACCCGCGATGATGCGATGCGTGTCGCTGCAGCGGGGGCGGACGCGGTGCTGTTCGAGCCGCCGACCGACTATGAGCTGGCGCGAGACGCGATTCGGGATCTGCGCGGCATCATCGCCCCGGGGCGCGACGAGGACGGCCAGCCGCTATCTCCGGGCGCTATCGAGGAGTGTTGACCATGCCTGAGCCGAATGAGATCATCTCGAGTATCGACCACGCCGTGCTCGCTGCGGACTCGACGAGCGATGACGTGCTCGGCGCGGCTGAGCTTTGCGCCGGTCTGGGCACGGCGGGACTGTGCGTGCATCCCCGCTGGGTGCCGCTGGCTGCGTCCGCGCTGGAGGGCACTGAGGTGCGCTGCGGGACGGTTGTGGGCTTTCCGCTCGGCGCCACGACCAGTGACGCGAAGGCGTTTGAGGCGCGCGAGGCGGTGCGGCATGGCGCCGACGAGGTGGACATGGTCCTGGCGGTCACGGCGCTGAAGTCCGGCGACAGAGCAGCCGTGCTCGATGACGTCGCCGCGGTGGTCGGTGCAGTCTACGTGGCGGCGACGGAAGAGGCCGTCGTGAAGGTTATCATCGAGACCTGCTACCTCACTGAGGAGGAGAAGCGCACTGCGGTGGAACTGGCGGTGGAGGCAGGCGCGGACTTCGTCAAGACCTCGACCGGCTTCGGCCCGGCCGGTGCCACGGTTGAGGACGTGCGTCTGATGCGCGAGCTGTGCCCCGAGGGTGTGGCCGTGAAGGCCGCAGGCGGGATCCGGACGGCGGACGACGCGCGGGCAATGCTCGAGGCAGGGGCATCACGCATCGGGACGAGCTCCACGCGCGAGATCGCTCAGGAGCTGGGCCTGCTGTAGGCCGCGTCAGTTCGGCGGTCGTCATGCTGCCGGTCAGTTGGTTCGGGTTTGCTCGAGGCGCCAGGGGTGAATGAATGGGGTGTGCGGTCGCGCTGCGATGCCATGGCTGGCCGGAGGGTGATTGCGGTGGGCAGGAACCGATGTTTCTTTTGGCTGGGCCTCATTTGGGTCGCGCTCTTTCTCGCCGGCTTCACCGACGTTGTTTGCGCCGACCCGATCAGCTTCGATATGGGTCGGTTGATGATTGGCCTTCTCGTGGCCGGGGTGATTGCTCTCGGTATCCTGCTCGTCGTCTACAGCCTCGCGGTTCTCGGAGTTGAACTGTGGGTCGTGAGACGTCTGTTGGGGCTGGACTTCGGGACGGGCCTGAAGATCGTGCTGCTCATCAACGTGGTCTCGGTTTTGGTGGGCGCGGTATGGACAGCCATTGGGGGGCGACATCGGCTGGAAGACGGCCTGGTTTCAGGCGCAGTGGGGTGCCGTCGCGTGGGCCTGGGTCAGATCACTGATCGTGGCGATTCTTGTCGAGTACGCGATTCTGCTTCTCGCGCTGCACAGGGAGCGCAGTGCCGACCGATTGCTCATAGCCAGCGCGGCAGCGAACGCAGCTTCCTACGTTGCGTCACTTCTGTTCCTCATGGTGTTGGCGGGCCTGAACCTGCTCACCCCGAGTTCGTGACGAGAGAGTTTCTCGCCGAAAGGAGATGACCAACCTCGCCGACCTACACCGCCACCGGCGTGACGCTTGTCGCCCGTACCTTCCGCGGCTCCGGACGCATGGTCAGCTTCTACACGCGCGAGCGCGGGCTGGTGGAGGCGGCGGCGCGAGGCATTGGTAAGCCCGGCAGTTCCCTCGCGGCGGTGGTCGAACCGTTTGCGCTCTCGAAGCTGTTTCTGGCCGAGGGGAAGGGCGCCGATCGGCTGACGCAGGCCGAGCCGATCGAGTCCTTCTACGAGCTGCGACGGGACATGTCGCGGTACGCCTGCGCCGCGGTGGCCTGCGAGTTGATCCTGCGCACCACCGAGCCCGGGCAGGTCGTGCCGGGCCTGTTCGACACGCTCGTGCCCTATCTGCGCGCGATGGAGGCAACGCAGCGGCCGCAGCTGCTTAGCTGGGCCTTCGAGCTGGCGTACCTGCAGATGAGTGGGCTTGCGCCCGTGCTGGATCGCTGCGTGATATGTGAGGCCGAGATCGTCGGAGGTACGTACATCCCCGCGCACGGCGGGCTGGTCTGCGGCGATTGCTCACCTGACGCGGGCGCGGGGCGTCACATCTCACCCGGGGCCGCGCGGACGATCGTGACGATGCGCCGCTTCCAACTGGATCGCCTCGATCGCCTCGGTATGCCCGAGGACTACGCCGCCCAGATCGCCGGATTACTGCGTGACCACATACGCTATCATCTCGACGTGAGCCTCAAGGCAGACAGATTCGTCGAAAGCCTCGGGAGGTGGCGGAAGCCACCGGACGGGAGCGATTCGACGAAGGAGCCCTGACGATGACCAACGAGCAGGTAGCGGAGATACTCGATCAGATCGCGACGATCCTGGAGCTTGAGGATGAGAATGTGTTCCGCATCCGCAGCTACGAGCGCGCGGCGGAAGCGGTGCGCGGGCTGGGCGAGGATCTGGCGGAGATTCGAGCGGGAGACGGGGGGCTGCAGTCGGTACCGGGCATCGGCGAGGCGATCGCGGCGAAGATCGAGGAGATTCTCGACACGGGCTCGAGCGCATACCTCGACGAACTGCTGGCGAAGTATCCCCCGGGCTTTCTGGAGCTGCTGAAAGTACCGGGGCTGGGCCCGAAGCGCGCAGCACTGGTCTACCACGAACTCGGGGTCGAGTCGGTGGACGAACTCGAGGAGGCGTGCCTCGCAGAGCGGGTCCAGGAACTCAAGGGCATGGGCGAGAAGACCGAGCAGAAGCTGCTGGCGGCGATCCAGACCTATCGACAGGGCCAGGAGCGTGCCCTGCTGGGCGAGATTCTGCCGGTGGCCGAGGGGCTGGTCGCGTGGTTGCGTGATCTTGACGAGGTGCTCGAGGCGGACTACGCGGGCAGTGTGCGCCGCGGACGCGAGACCGTCGGTGATCTCGATCTGCTGGCGACGTCTGACGACCCCGGCGCGGTCTGCCGGGCCTTCGCGGCCTCCGGGCAGCTTCGTGAGGTGGAGCTTGCCGGCGAGACAAAGGTCAGCGGACGCCTGCCCGGCGGACGACAGGTGGACCTGCGGGTTGTGGAGCCCGAGAGCTGGGGTGCGGCGCTGGTGTATTTCACCGGATCCCAACAGCACAACATCCGCCTGCGCGAGCGGGGACAGGACCTCGGGCTGAAGGTCAACGAGTATGGGGTCTTCGCGGAGCCGGAGGATCCCGGGCAGTTGCAGGGCGAATGCGTGGCGGGTGAGACGGAGCAGAGCGTGTATGAGGCGCTGGAGCTGGCGTGGATCCCGCCGGAGCTGCGGGAGGACCGGGGGGAGATTCAGGCGGCGGAGGCCGGGGAGCTTCCCGACCTCATCGCGCTGGAGGATATCCGCGCGGACCTGCACGTGCATACGACCGCCAGCGACGGCCGCCAGTCGATCGAGCAGATGGCCGAGGCCGCCAGAAGCCGCGGGCTGTCGATCATGGGCGTCACGGACCATTCCCGCACGCTCTACGTCGCCGGCGGGATCGGACTGGACGCGATCCGGCGCCAGCGCGACGAGGTCGATTCCCTCAACGAGCGGTTCGGCGACCAGTTCCACGTGCTGCTGGGGACGGAGGCGGAGATCACCGTGGACGGCGGCGTCGATTGCGGCGAGGAGGTCTTCGAACTCGTTGACTACGTCATCGGCGCGATCCACCAGGGCCTCTCGTCCGATGCCGACCGCATGACCGCGCGTGTCGTTCGGGCGCTGCAGACCGGCCTGATCGACATCCTCGCACACCCGACGGGCCGACTGCTGCTACAGAGGCCGCCACAGGGCCTCCACATCAGCGAGGTGATCGACGCCGCAGTGGAGCTTGGTGTCGCGCTGGAGATCAACGCGGCGTATGATCGGCTCGATCTGTCGGATGTTCACGCGCGCCTGGCGCAGGATCGTGGTGCGCTGCTGGCGATCAACACGGACGCCCACGCGATCGAGCACCTTGACTTCATGCGCTACGGAGTTCTCACCGCACGGCGAGCCTGGGTCGAGGCCGTGACGGTCATCAACACATGGCCGCTGAGCCGCCTCCGGGAGTGGCTGCAGTCTCGGCGGTAGTTGCGTGGCGCAGCCCGGCGGCGCTGGCGCGACGCGTTTTGCTTTTCCGCGCGCGATGTGCTACCATCCCGGCGGCCGCAGAACGTAGCAACGCGCGCCACGGCCCAATCGTGGCGCTTTCTCACGTTGACGCCTCGGAGCCATCGTTTCCATGCAGGCGCGTCTAATCCTCATGCTGTCGGTCATCCTCGGCTCGCTGGCCGTGGGATACCTCTCCCGCAAGCGCAGGTGGCTGCCCGAGAAGCTCTCGGGAAACATCACCCGCTGGACCATGACCTGGGTGCAGCCGGTATTGCTGGCGCTGATGATCTGGGGGGTGGAGGCGCCTGGATGGCGCACGGCGCTGCTGCCGCTGATGCTCACGGCGCTCATCGCGATCGCGTGGCCGATCGGGGCGTTCGCGTCCCGGCTGATGGGACTACCGAATGACCAGGCGGGCTCCGTCACGCTCTCATTCATGTTTTCGAACATGGGTCTGACTTACGGAGCCTTTGTCTGCTACATTCTCCTGGGCGAGCAGGGCGCGGCGCTGGGGATGATCTGGTGCATCGCGTTCATGCCGATGTTCTACACTCTCGGCTTCATCGTCGCGCGGCGCTTCGGCCACGATACGCCCCAGCCGATCAGGGAGACGATCATCACCACGCTGCGGGAGCCAGAGAGCCGCAACCCGCTGCTGGGCTTCGCCGTCGGCGGGCTGCTGCATGCCGTCGGGCCCGTGCGTCCGGAGGTCGCGGGCGATGTAGTCGATCTTCTCGTCCCGCTCTCGACGGGCATCTACCTGTTCGCGATCGGCCTCTCACTTCGCCTCACGAGCGTGGTCACATACTGGCGCGAATGCCTCGCTATCGGCGGGATGAAGTTCGTACTCACGCCCGCGCTGGGCCTCGCGATGGCGTGGCTGGCGGGGTTCTTCGCGATGGAGGACCACACGCTCCTGAAGGTGGTCTTCATCCAGTCATCGACACCGACCGCGATCATGGGGCTGGTCCTCGCGCAGCTTTTCGACCTCGACCAGCACCTCGCCAACGCCGCATGGATCACCACGAACGTCGCGGCGGTGGCACTCGCACCGGTGATCCTCACGATCGCTGCGGGGCTGTGACCCCGCGCCATGCTGCCTCCGGATGGCGTGAAGGCGTTGCCCGAAGGCTCCACCATCCGTCTGCGTCAGTACGTCCCCAGCTCCTTCACCATCTCGATCAGCGTGCAGTAGTGGTCGAAGGGCACATTGTCGGGCACTGAGTGGTCGGAGTGGTAGACGTAGCCGCCGCCTTCCATGAGCCTGGGGATCTTCGTCTCCAGCTCGCGCTTCATCTCGTCGAGGTCGAGCATGGTGCGCACGTCGATCCCGCCATCGAGCGCGAGGCGGCCGGCGTACTGCTCCTTGAGCGCGAGGGGGTCCATCCCGGCCTTGATCTCCAGCGGGTTCAGGACGTTCCACCCGATCTCGACAAGCCGCGGCACCAGCGCCATCACATTGCCGCACGAGTGCAGCCAGCGCACCTTATCGTGCTTCTTCGCCCAGTCGCACAGGATTTCGTGCGCGGGGCGGATGGCCACATCGAAGGTCTCCGGAGAGATGAGCAGGCCGTTGCGGTAGCCGAGGTCGTCGGGGATGCGGATGGCGTCGAAGTCGTAGCCGCGCTCGAGGATCATATCGCCGAACTGCACGGCGCGCTCGGCGGCGAAGACCTGCATCTCCCGGCACCACTCGGGATCCTGCACGAGGGCCATCAAGAAGCGCTCGGTCCCCACCACGTGGTTGGCCCAGACGTCGTATCCGGGACCCCAGATGCCGTAGGTCACGAAGGCGCCCTGCTCTCGCCATCTGGGCCAGTTGCGCTCGAGCATCTCCCAGTCGATGCGATCCTCGGAGAGCTCCATGCGCTCCTTCGCCTCGGCCCATGAGTCGCGATCCTTGATCCTGAAGTCGAGAAACTCCGGAACCGACGCGCGATGCTTCCAGCGCCGCGAGGTCTCCCCCCAGCGGGTGGTGGAGATGATGTATTCGTCGGTCTCCTCGATCACGCGCTCGGGGTAGCGCGGAGACATGTCCGCCCCGATGCCGACCCAGCGGTCGAAGCCGAAGTACTCGGCGACGGAGGTGTCCTCGGGCAGGCCCTCCTGATGCCAGCGCTCGACGGTTGAGGCCCACGGGCTGTCGTGCAGCGGAATCCGATCCGGCTCCTCGTGGTTCACCACGGCGAGAATTCGTTCTCGTGATGTCATCGCAACGTCCTCCAGTGCGGTCACTCGGCCTCGCTGAGGATTCGCTCGAGTACCTTGATCGCCATGACCATCGCGCGCGGAGTGTGGAAGGGGTCCTTGATCGGTAGCGGCAGCAGACTCAACAGGTCCTCGGGGCGCTCGCCGCTCTCGGTCAGACGCATGGTCCACTCGCCCCACTCGGGATTGGGGAAGTGCTCGAAGGTCCATTGGTGGACCCGATCATACCACTCGAGCGCCCAATCCTCACGCGTGTGGTAATAGCTGAGCAGAAGTGCGTAGAGGGTCTCGGTGTGGACCCACCAGAACTTGCGCGCGTAATGCTCCCACTTCGGCGGGCCATCCCAGTCGGCGTGTAGCGCCAGAACGAGGCCGCCCCAGAGCGGATCCCACGCCGCGCCGGTGTGCCAACGGACGCACTCTGCAGCCTGGCGAATCCGTTCGGGCTCATTGCGGTCCTCGAAGATATGCATCTGAAACCACATGCTCTCGATCGCGTGGCCGGGAACGACGACCTTCCCCTCAGGGATATCCACCTCCTCACCGTCGAGCGAGACGTACTCGAGCAACAGCATACGATCAGGGCGGCGGAAGTGGTCCATCACCTGCAGGGCGTGGTCGTAGCCCGCGGCCATGATCTCCTCATCGCCGAGGTAGCGACCGAGGGCGTAGAAGACGTTCGAGAAGATCATCGAAACACCGTGCGCCTTCGTTCCCTCCGGCACCTCGTAGGGTGCGGTGAGGTAGGAGCCGGGCCTGCTGAGCCGCTCCCGGGCGCGGGCGTAGGTCTCCAGCGCGATATCGATCGGCTCCTGCTCGCCGGTGGCCCTCGCGAACTCGGTCATGCCCATGATCGCAAAGCCGTCGGAGTAGATGCTCGTCGGCCCCTCGACGACCTCGCCATCGGCGGTGAGCCAGTAGTTCCAGTCGCCGTCCTTATTGCGTCCATATTTGGCGACGAACTCGTAGATATTGCGCGCGACGTCCAGCCATTCGTCGTGAGCGGCGATTTCGTTGTACAGCAGCGACCAGGTGTAGAGCGCGCGCAGTTGCGACCACATGTACTTCTCGTCGCTGACGATGGTGCCGTCGTCCTCAATGAAGGTGCAGATGCCGCCATTGTCCCAGTCCACGGCATGTTCCATCCACCACGGGATGATGTCATCAAGAAGCTGATCACAGTAGAACTGATGCAGCCTGCTCAGATCGCTCGATGGGCGCATGGTGTGTCCTCCCTCACGTGCTGTGCGTCGGCAATCGACGTCCCCCACCGCCCGTACAGGTGAGATATTCCTCGCGGCCGACGCGTGTTCCTGTGTCGCCCATCCTCGATCGATTGGCCCGTGCGCGCCGGGGTATCAGAAAGGGCACTGAGGCGTGGGAATGCGCTGTCGCGACCTGCGGTGGTCCGGCACAATGACGGCTCGAACCGCGGCTTCGCCGACGGTCACGTGACGTGGCTGAAGGTGGACATCGCCCGCGGTGACGTCGTCCCCGACGACTACCCGATCATCGGTCACCCGAGCCTGTGGCCGCACAGACCCCATCGGATGCAGTAGGGCGCGCGACAACAGGTCGCGCGCCCCTTCTACGTTCCCTGCTGATGGCGCAGCCGTTCAGTAGGTGATGATGACGCCGAGGCTCCATTCAGAGCCCTCGACGATCATGTTGTAGGCATCAGCGGCGTTCTCGAACTCGAAGCGGTGGCTGATCAGGTCGCCGACCACGAAGCTGCCGTCGGCCACGCGACGCAGCAGCTCCCGGAAGTTGCGCCGCGTCGTCCAGCGCACGTAGGCGCGGGGGTAGTCCTCGCCCTGGTGGTAGAGCGGGTCATGGTAGCCCGGGCCGGTCCTCGAAGAGGGCTTGATGTCCATGTTTCCAAAGGGGACCGGCATTCTGATCTCGGCTGTGATGCCGCCGACCACGACCATGCTCCCGACCTGGTGTCCGTCGGGCGCCTTCAGCGACGCGTTCGAGAGTTGCTGCATCACCTCATCGCCGCGGCCACCGTAGGCAAGCATCGAGCCGTCGATCCCCACACCGTCGGCCCACTCGATCAGGGCCTCGGTCAGGTCCTCCTCCGTGGGATTGATGGCGATCTCCGCGCCGTGGTCGAGAGCGACCTGAAGCCGACGGTCGTCGAGGTCGATCGCCGCAACGCGCCCGCCTGAGAGCCCGATGAGCTGGTCGGCGAACTGGCCGACGAGGCCCTGGCCGACCACCGCGTAGAACTGTCCGAGCTTCGGGTCGAGCCTGCGCACCGCCTGCAGCGAGGTCCCCGCGAGGCAGACCATCACGGCATCCTCGAAGCTGACGCCCTCGGGGATCGGCACGGTGACCATGGGGTGGCCGACGTTGTAGTCCGCGTGGTTGTAGCACTCGGCCGCCATGCCGATCACGCGCTGGCCGATCTCGAACTCCTCGGCCTCCTCGCCGAGCGCGACGACCGTCCCGGCGACGGCGTAGCCGGTGCAGCGCGGATCACACTCGATGGGACTGGCGCGCCTGCCGGCGAGGCCGCCGCACTCCGTCCCGGCGCTGATGAGGCTCACCTCAGTCTTCACGATGACCTCTTTCGGGCCGAGATCGGGCATCGGCACCTCTTCGACCGTCACCGAGCCATCGCCATGTATCTGTACCGCACGTCGAGTCTCCGGAATGTCCGCCATCGTCATCATCTCCAGACGTCTCGTGTTCTGTTTTCGGCAGTCTCACTGCACCTCGTCGCGCAGGTACTGCGCGATCTCCGCCACTGGCGCGACCCAGACGCGCTCGCGGTGGCGATCCAGCCAGTCGAGCAGCGCGTTGAACTCCGTCGGAGCGGTGCCCAGCCGCGCGCCGCCGATATGGTGCAGCGTGAAGATCTCCCATCTGCCGCGGCGGAGGTTCAGGTCGGCAAGCCCCACGATCTGCTCGCCGCGCATGTGTTCGAGCGGCGTGGACCACAGGTGAGCGAGGTCGCAGTTGTGCGGCGAGTTGCTGAAGCCGTACTCGCCATATCCGCGGCCGGCGATGAAATTGCGCGCGATGATCGGCACGTAGCTTTGCCGGCCCTCGCCGGTGCCAACGTGCGTCATGTAGCATGGGTACGCGAAGCTGCGAGTCTCGCGCGGGAACAGCTCGCCCAGCCGGCGCTCAGCCTCCAGCACGTCGGCCTCAATCTCCTCGAGTGTCATGTCCTCAAGGCCGGTCGCACCGGGGCCATCCTTGAAGTTGCGCGAGCAGGTGTGCCCGACGGTGTGATTGCCGATCTCGTGCCCGCGCTCATGCACCGGCACCCACGGCTCGAGGCGAGCGCGCCAGTCGTCGCCGCCGCACGAGAGGTAGAATGTCCCTCGGAAGCCCCGCTGCTCAAGCTCGGGAACCGCCACATTGAGCTGGGTGTCATTGCCGTCGTCGAAGGTGATCGAGACCGCGGCCTCATACTCATCCGGCCAGGCATCGTAGTTGACCTGCGCCATCTTCTGCCTCCCACGGCCTGAAGCATCTGTCGCTGCGTCAGTGGTGCAGTTTCGCTACCCGGGCGCCCGCTCCTCCGTCTGATTCCCGGGCGCATCACTCGGAGTTGAAGGAGTTCGCCAATCTGGAGGTGAAATCGCTGCGTCCTTCGCCTGGGGTGGGCAGGCCGAGCGAAGAATCGAGGCATGGGAGCCGGACCGATGACATCACGCGAGCGAATCCTCGCGGCACTACGCCATGAGCAGCCTGATCGTGTACCGGTGGATCTCGGCGCGTCCGAGTCCTCAGGCATCATGGGCGTGGCGTATAACCGGCTCCGCGATCATCTCGGTCTCGACGGGCGCACCAGGATCTACGACATCGGGCAGATGATCGCGAAGGTCGAAGAGCCGATCCTCGACGCCATCGATGCCGACGCGGTCGCGCTGCTGATCGAGCCGCGCCAGTGGCGCCCGTGGACGCTCCAGGATGGCTCTCCGTGCTGCATCCCGGCGAAGCTGGTGATCGAGCGGCGCGACGGAGGGTGGGTCATCCCGCGCGAGGATGGTACGCCGGCCGCCGTCTGCCCCGAGGATGGGTACTACTTCGACCCCGTCAACCCGCCACTGGCGGGCATCCACCGGCCGCTGGAGGTCGAGAAGCACATCGATCATCTCCTGGCCTTCGACTGGCCAGACTACCTCGACGAGAGCTACGAGGATCTGGCGGCGAAGGCGCGTGTGCTGCACGAGGAGACCGACCGGTGCGTGGTGGCCAACCTGTGGGTGCACGTCTTCGCCGCCGGGCAGATCCTGCGCGGCTTCGAGAACTTCATGTGTGACCTCGTTACGAACAAGCCGCTGGCCCACCACCTGATGGGTCGGCTCGTTGACTGCTACTCCCGGCGGGTGCTGCGGTATCTCGAGGCGGTTGGCGATTACGTGGACGTCGTCCAGGTCAACGATGATCTGGGCACGCAGAAGGGGCCGATGCTCTCGCCAGAGCTGTATCGGGAGATGGTCAAGCCCTACCACAAGCGGCTGTGGGGGCAGATCAAGGCGCTTTCCGGCAGACCGCTGCTGCTGCATTCCTGCGGATCAATCCGTGACCTGCTGCCGGATCTGATCGAGATTGGAGTGGACGCGATCAACCCCGTGCAGGTCTCGGCCGCGGACATGGACGGGGCGCTGCTCAAGCGCGAGTTCGGCGCCGACCTCGCGTTCTGGGGCGGCGGCTGCGATACCCAGTGGATCCTGCCGCGCGGCAGCCGGGAGCAGATCTATGACGAAGTCCGTCGCCGCGTC
>JALGTR010000290.1 GCA_029821265.1 Candidatus Zipacnadia bacterium | reverse complement strand
TGGATCGGCGTCATAGCGGGTCCTGATGCGGGGCATGTATCCGTCGTGTGACCAGCCGGTGAGGTCGCCGCCCATATACTTGAAGAACGAGTTGAAGCCGCAGCTGGTCACGACACACCTCACGCGCTCGTCGAACGCAGCGACGAAGAGCGAGTTATGTCCGCCCAAAGAGTGTCCGATGGCCCCGATGCGCCCGGGCTCCACCTCGTCCATCGATTGCAGCAGATCCACCGCGCGCTGGTGGTTCCAGATGCCCTTCATCGTCGCGGCGACATAGCCGAGGTCCTCGTAGACGTCCACCTCATAGTCGCCGTAGCCGGGGTAGTCGGGCGCGAGGGTCACGAAGCCACGCTCGGCCAGCTCCCGAGTGTAGTGCAGATTCTCATTGCCGTCGATGCCCGCTGGCTCGCTCTTACCGATCTCCGTGGTCTGATGGAGGCAGAGCATCGCCGCGCCGTTGGGCTCGTCGGGAACGAAGAGATACGCCGGGACACGATCGCCCGGCTCGCTGGCGTATGTGATCTTCCTGCGGATCCAGCCGTCCCCGCGCTCCTCCTCGACGACCTCCACGTCCAGCTCCCCCCGCCGACTCTCCCCGGGGTGCTCGCCCATGACCTTCTGCATGTTCCCGAGAATGTGCTGCCGGCGGACCCGCCACTGCTCGATCGTTGTCACAGGCTGGCGGTCGCCTCCCTCGTCGATGACGTGCAGCAGATGGTGGTGATCGCGATAGTCGGGGACCTCCGGCATCTGGGTCGCCTCCTGTGCGGCGCAGTTCTCAAGCCAACCGGCCAGCAGGCCAACAGTGAGGCAGATAGCCGTCGCGCGGGCTCGCATATGCGCCAACCTCCCGGCCGTCGGGGTCTCGGGTGCAGTTCGACGCACCGCCCCCGGTTCTCCTCCTCGCCGTCCGGACATTCGCGGCCGATACGGAGGGAGATGCTCCACGCGCAGCGAAGCGTGCTTGCAGGCGCAGCGAACTCATCAGGTTCTTCAGGGGGCGCACAGTGAGAGTACTCTTCGTCGCTGGTCTCGTCGCCATCTTCGTCGCTGGCCACGCGCAGCATCCGGAGGTGCTGATGATCGAGGACTTCGAGCAACAGCCCTTCGTGTTCGACAATGCCGTGATGGACGCCACAATGGCCCGGCAGGGGCAGCGCTCGGGGCTGTGGATTCCCGCGGAGCATGGCGCCACCGTGCGGGCTGACGATGTCCCGGCCGACTGGACCCCCTACGACCGCCTGTGTTTCTGGATGCACTCGGCGCGCGCGAACTCCCAGCGGCTGACCCTGGTCGTGAACTCCGACAATGAAGCCGACCCCGAGGGCTGGGATTACTTCTTCTATCACTTCACAGTGGACTGGGAGGGGTGGAAGTACTTCTCGCTGCACCTCGGCGAGGACATCCATCCGACCCGCAGACCCCGCGGGTGGGACCAGATCGACTACCTGAGCATCAACGCCAGCGGGTGGCAGCACGCCGTGAAGGCCGACACCGTCATCCACCTGGACGAGGTGAGGCTGGTGCGCGACGCTGCCGCAATAGAGCAGGTCCACAGAACCTCCACGCGCGAGGATGGCGTGTATTCCACTGAGTGGCAGTTCGCGGTTACGAACCGCACTGACGCGGTCCGAAGCTTCCCCCTGCTGATCGAGGGCGAGTTCGAGGTCTTCGACGCCACCGTCCAACCGCCGCGCACTCCAGAGATCGAGCCGGGCGGGAGCGCGACAGTCACCGTGCGGCTGTCGGCGGATGCCGAGGCGCTGGCCGAGGCCGAACCCCTGATGCGGGAGGAGGGGCGACTGATCGTCGGGGCCGATGGGAGTGACGCGCCGACGATTTCAGCGACTATCGCCGTCTCGACGCCGCTGCCGGATCTGCCGCGACCGCTTCTGATGACGTCGCAGGCTGAGATCGATCGGGCGAAGCGGCGCGCGGAGAAGCATGACTGGGCGCGCGAGACCCTCGAGCGCATCCTCGCACAAGGGGACGCGGCACTGGAGCTTGAGGTGGACGTTCCCGACGAGCCCGGCCAGTGGAGCCACCACTACGTCTGTGAGGACTGCGGCACGGGGCTTACGACCCTGAGCCCCACCGAGCACGTCTGCCGGCGCTGCGGGCGAGTGTACTCCGGCTGGCCCTACGATCAGGTCTACATCGCGCGGGTGCACCATCGGCTTACCGGTGCGATCAGCGACCTCGGCCTCGCGTATGCCTTCACCGACGACGTTCGATACGCCGAGAAGGCGCGGGAGATCCTGCTGGCCTACGGCGAGAAGTACCGCGACTTCCCGATCCACAATGTGCGCGGGGTGGAGAGCGCCTCCGGCGGCCGCCTCTACGCTCAGACACTCGACGAGGCCGTGGACATCATCGACGTCTGCTGGGGCTACGACTTGATCTACGACAGCGGCGTCTTCTCGGAGCAGGATCGCGAGATCATCGAGCAGGGCTACCTGCGCGCGGTCGCGGAGACGATACGGCGCAATGACGCCGGGATGAGCAACTGGCAGACGTGGCACAACGCCGGGCTCGCCGCCATTGGCTTCTGCCTGCGCGACGCCGAGATCGCGTCACTTGCGATCAATGGGCGGCACGGGATGCGCTGGCAGCTTGACGCGTCCGTGCTGCCGGATGGCTTCTGGTACGAGGGCACCGCCGCGTATCACTTCTACGCGCTGAATGCGCTGCGCCGGACCGCAGAGGCCGCGCTTCACTCCGGCATCGACTTCTACGATGATCCACGGTATGAGTCGCTGTTCGAGGGCCCGCTGCTTTACGTCTTCCCGAACATGACCTTCCCCGCCGTCAATGACAGCGATGTCATGTCGCTCACGGGCCAGCATGCGCTCTATGAGCTCGCCTACGCGCGCTTCGGCGACCCGAAGTACGCCGCGGTCGCGGCCGAGGGCAAGCGTTCGAGCCGCGAGGCGCTTCTGTGGGGCGCCGATGAGCTGCCTCCGCCTCCACCCCTGGAGCTGCCCAGCAGGAACTTCGAGGGCCTCGGAGCAGCCGTGCTGCGGACGGGCGCCGGAGAGGATCAGGCATATCTTCACCTCGACTACGGGCCGCATGGTGGGGGCCACGGGCACCCCGACAAGCTCACCGTGATCCTCTTCGCGCTCGGCACTGAGCTGGCGCCGGATCCAGGCCGCCTCGCATACGGCGCTCCCCTGCACGGACAGTGGTACAGGCAGACGGTGGCGCACAATACATTGATCGTCGATGAAACCAGCCAGCGAGCGACCGAGGGCCGGCTCACTCTCTTCCACGACGGTTCTGTCGCGAAGATCGCGCGCGCGGTGTGCGACACGGCATACGATGGCGTGTCGATGCAGCGCACGCTGGTGATGACCGACAACCTGCTCTTCGATGTCTTCGAGGCGCGGAGCGACGCCGAGCACACCTTCGACCTCGCGTGGCATCACGTGGGGGAGATGACGCCCTCCCTGCCGACGCAGCCGTTCGAGGGCCCGATCGCCGATGACGCCGGCTACCAGCGTATCGAGGACGTTCGCCTGGCCGATGGGTCTGCGACCTGGCACGCCGATTTCTCCGTCCCGGACGCGGGGTCGAGCCGGCTGATGATGCTCGGCGAGCCGGGCGCTGAGCTGCTCTTCGGCACCGGCTGGCTGGGCCGCAGTGTCGATCCCTGCCCGATGATCCTCGCGCGCCGGGAGGGCTCCGCCAGTACGTGGGTCTCTGCACTTGAGTGGCGCAAGCCGGGCGAGGCGTTGACGCTGACCGAGATCCGGGAGATCCCGGTGGAGCTTCCAGTGAACGCCGGAGGCACGGCGCAGGCGTGGGAGATCGCGCGCGATGGCGACACGGAGCTGGTCATGCTGGCCGACGGCGTGCCCGGCGTCAAACGCTTCGGCGGCGTCACGACCGAGGCCGACATCTGCTACGTTTCCTTGCGCGACGGCGAGGTCGCCGAGATGGAGCACATCGACCTGCCGGACTGAGCGCTCGCCAGCCGGTCAGACCTCCACGCTTCGGTGTGTGCGCGCCGATT
>JALGTR010000289.1 GCA_029821265.1 Candidatus Zipacnadia bacterium | reverse complement strand
GATGGTAGCATGTTCTGTTATTGTCGGCGCAGATGCTGTTAGGTCTACACCATCAGATGTTCTCACAAGAAACTCCCAGTCCGGAGAGAGGCCGGATACTGGGAATGGTGGACTCAGGACGCTAGGGTCCGCTATTGGAGCAAGTATGTATCTAACGGACATTAGTCATACCTCCTACCAAATATCGTCCCCATTGTGGCTCTGAACCATACATATGGCTGCATTACCAGCGATAGAATAGCTTCTACAATATCTGTAAGAAATACCCTACCACATAGGCTAATCTCATGCCCGCTGCCCACACGCCCTCTCGTCGCCATCAAGTGTGCCATTATGCTTTCACAACCTTGTATGTGGTTGGTACAGTTTGGCTTCCAGTATATGACGCTACTATATTATATGTAGCTATTACATCGCTACTAGTTCCAACTGATGCTGGATCAGAGTACACTCGCATTCTGGCGGCAGTCATTCTGCCGTTACCATCAATAGTCACATTGTCCATGTAGAAGTTTTCCTGTGTAAGACCAAGTAGCCGAGCGATACTAGTTGGAACGTCGGCAAGATCAGTAACAGTATCAACAGTCCCACCGGTGATGGTCCTCGATCCAGCCGACCATACATCCGACGCAGCAGCAGCCGCAGTTGCTGCCCTTTCACCAGCGGTCAGCTCCATAGCATCTCCTGGGTCGGCTGTACCTCGTGAGCTTATAGCGGCGTCGATATTAGCGCCATCGAACGGAGTGCTATCAGAGAGAATAGAGTCACGCACGTCATTGGCTGAATGCGACGACCGTGAGCTTATCGCGACGTCTATATTCGCCCCGTCAAACGGCGTGCTGTCGGCTAGGATAGCGTCGCGGACATCGTTGGCCGAGTGCGAGGAGCGCGAACTCACAGCGGCGTCTATGTTTGCTCCATCAAACGGCGTGTTATCGGAGAGAATGTCATCCTGCGTCAGCGCCGGATTACTAGCGTACCCGGACCACGCGTTGTTGCTACCGTTATCTACTTTGCCACCGTCGGAGCCGCCGGACGCGCAGAAGGCGAATGTATTCTGGTCTGCCCCGCTAACGGTCTCAAATCCGGCGGTCGTGTTGCCGAGGCTCGTGCAGTTCAGAAGCTGGTTGAGGTCTGCGCCGCTCCCGCTCAGGTAGAAGCCCCGCACGGCACCCCCAGCGCCGACGGCCTTACAGTGATCAATGCGGTTGTACTTGCTGGCTATGTCAAAGCCGGTCGTCGAGTGCTCGATGCTTCTGCAGTTCCTCAGCCACGTGGCGTCGCCATTGGTATCAAAGCCGATAGAGCACTGGCAGGCGCAACAACCCTCGACGATAACGTAGTCCGCCCCGGCCTGCACATCCAGCCCGACGCTCGCGCTACTCGGGTGGAATATGGCTCCGACAATCTCACAGGACGACGCACTTATCGTGAAGCACGCGGACGCTCCGCCGCTGTCTATCACAACGCCGGGCTCGCAAAGGATCACCACGCTGGAGGTGGACAGCTCCAGGTTGCTTTCCGTGTATGTAGCGGGACCGACCACGATGGTCTCTCCCGCGCTCGCGACGGCCAGCGCCGCGCCAATGGTAAGGAACGGACTATCGGGCACGTCACCATCGTTGCCATCGTCGCCGCCCACGCCGTCCACGTACCAGGTCGTATAGGGCGAGCGTTCTAGCTGGCGGATGCGTCGCGCCAACGAGTTCGGCTCGTTGTGCCCGGCGAATGAGTGATCGAGCGTCTCCTCGGCGACATCGACGATAGCGTCGGCAGTCAGGGAGTAACCGGTCTTGTCATTGTTCGTGGTCAGGGCGTCGGCAGTCTTCACGCCCTCGACCTTGTTCGTGTTGGGGTCATAGCCTGCGTCAGCGAAGTCTTTCAGATCGGTAGCGGACTGGCTATCGCCGCCGATCTGCGTCAGATCGGCCTGTAGCACATCGCTACCGGCCACGAGTGCATCGTATACGTTCGCGGGCAGGACCATGAACTCGTGCCAGACGGGTAGTGCGCCGCTCACGTTGACGGCCAGCGCGAGTCGCCCTGCGGTGCCGATGTCGGTTGCGTTGGCCGGGCAGTTGTAGTAGCCGTTCTCGTCGTGAGTGCAGGCGTTGGCGTCGTCCTTTTGTGCGAAGTCCCCACCGTTCTTGCTCAGACGCACATCGGCCTGTGCGATGGTGAGCCCAGTCTCGGGGGTGACACCATCCGTGCTATCTACGAACGGGCCGATCTTCAGCGTCACAGCCGTAGACTGCCTGAGAAGCTGCATTATGCCGTCCTCCGCCTACGGTAGTAGTAGTCCATCGCGGGTATCACGTTCGCCGCCGCTACTGCCCACGCCCCGCCGAACAACCCCTCCGTCCATGCCTGTGGGGCGAGCGGATCGTCCGCCCATGTCGGCGCGGAGTTGACACTACTCACGTGGTTGCCGTTGCCACTTAGGTCCCTACAACCCCAGTCTGTGGCGTTGACCACCGCGCCACTCGGCCCGATAAGCGGCCAGTATAACAGACAGTTCGGATCGCCGACCAACCACCACGGGACGCGCCCCAGATTGTAAATGGCCGAAATTTCGGTCTGTGACAAGGCTCGGTCGAACAGGAACGCATCCGCGATCATCCCGGTGAGGTAATCCCGGTCTCGCTCGTCCCGCCCAAGTTGCATAGGACGTGTCGTATCATCGGGGTCGAGTGCTTCTCCGCTCTTATCAACGGTGGTTGTCTCCATGACCCCGTTGACATATCCTCGCATCACTCCGTCATACGTGAGAACGATGTGGGTCCAGGTGTTGGCCTGTACGGGGTTGTCGTTCAGTACCAACTGCGTCTCGTCGCCATCAAACCCGAGGAAGCATTCCACGTTTCCATTTGCTGGCTCAATGCGTATGATAGCATGAGCGTAGGTGCTACCCGCTCCGTTATTCCAGACGGAATGCTCATCTGCACCGCTCAGGTCCGTGTAGACCCACGCCCCCAAGGAAAGATCAGTCCACCCGCCCATGCCGATCACTGGCCCAGCCAGATAGTTCGAACCGTCAAGCGCAATCGCCATCGCGCACCTCTACGTAGTGGTGTAGCTCAGTACGACCGCTCGCACCTCGGCGTCGCCGGTCGCCGTGTCATCTGTGCCGTCATCGGCGTCGCGCTCCAGCTTGACAAAGAGCAGGTCGCCCGCCACCATGCCGTCGTCGTTGCTGAGCGTGATATCCAGTTTGCTCATGTACCCCGCCGTGCCGGGAACGGTCTCATTCGCCGCGTTTGGCGTGTCAAAGCTGTCTGTGTCTATGTCGGCAGCATCATCCGGCGTCACCGCCATGACGCTGGCCTCGAAATCCACCTTCCCCGACGTAGCCGATGCCATCGAGTAGTAGATGCTCAGCACGGGACTTGAGCCGTAGTTGTCCGGCACGACCCCCGCGAAGCGCGCCTGCTCTACCGTGCTGTCGTCGAAGGTCAGATACGAGTGCCCGTTGGCATTGGCGGCCCACGTCGCTGGGGATGAGCCACCACCAGCATAGCGCAGTGGTATCTCTGCCGTCGCCATATCAGCTCAACTCCTTCAGCATCGCCAGCGTGTCGGCGTGTGTTGCGCCCAATGCCGCCAGATCGTCAGCCAGCGCGTTGATGGCCTGCAACTGCGTCACCGTCACGCCGTAGCCTTGTAGGGTTCCGTCCGGCTCCTTCGGCCACGCACCTATGGCCTCTGTGTTCTCAGCAGCGAATGCGCGCCATCGACTCACATCGCTTGCGAAGTCCGCCACCGCGCTGCCGAGTGCCTTCACCTCGCGTCTGGTCTGCTTGCTCAGTGCCAATGGCATCTGCTCTCACTCCTTCCTACGCTTACCTCCGCCGCCCCTTGCCTACCTTCCGCGTCGGCTTGCACCCGCCCCGTCCTCTGTTTGCTCGCTGTCCGCGACCGGACCCGTCCCGCTTCGGCACGCCGCGCTTCGCCATCTCGTCTCACCTTCTCGGATTGAATCAGAGTCTTCGTCCGTCACCATACACCGGGTGCATCGGAGGAGCAGGT
>JALGTR010000051.1 GCA_029821265.1 Candidatus Zipacnadia bacterium | reverse complement strand
TCAGCCCCTCGACCTCCGCGCCCCATAGCGGAGTCTGCACGAGCGTCCGCCACTGTCCGTCGTCGAGGTCGACGATCGTTGCCCAGAGCCCTGCGACGTCCATGCGTCGGTAGACCACGAGAAGCCGGTCCGGCTGCAGGGCCAGGACGTCCATCGTCTGCCCCTGCAGCCCCGTCGACCGCGGCGATGTCCAGGTCCTCCCCCCGTCGTCGCTGACTGCATACTGATTGGGCAGGTCCTCGCCCGCCGATTCGTCGTACGCCCACGCGACCGCTACCAGCCGGCCGGACGGGACCTCCACGATCTTCGACTCCCAGTAGATGACCGACCCCTCAGGATCGGCCATCACATCCACGTAGGTCTGCCAGGTGGCGCCCTCGTCATGGGAGACCAGGGCGACCATCTTCATTCCGTTCGGTTCCGAGCCATCCCAGCCGCGCCACGTAGAGGTCGGAAGCAGCCAGCGACCGTCGCTGAGCGGCACAATCGGGCTGCACAGCTCAAAGGACGGGCCGACCAGAGGCGGGTCAATCGGCGCGGGCGGTGACCAGGTATGTCCGCCGTCGGCCGAACGCAGAAGATAGAACTGCGTCGGCACGAAGCCGAGGTTCTCAGGGTTGGCGAGACCCTCCGCAGGATGCTCGCTGCGGTCGCACTCATTCACAAGCGCGACGAGCCGACCCTCGCCGACGGCCGACACGCGCGCGGAATCAGAGGTCAACTCCCGCCTCCGATAGAGCGGCCCCTCGTACTGCCACGTTTCCCCGCCATCGCCGCTGCGCGCAACGTGCGTGTGCATGTTCACGGCCTCGAAGGCCTCTGCCAGCGCGAAGGTCGCAACGATCTCGCCCCCCGCTCGCGCCAGCGAGGGGAAGATGGCGTGCTCGGCGCGCACGTGCGGCTTCGGGTTGCGGTAGATCAGTCCGGTGTCGAGCACCTCGACCTCGGGCATCTGCTTTCCTCCCGCTCGGCGCTACTCAGGCTGCTGCTCGGCGGTCTCCAGATACGCCTGTGCCTTTGCGGCGCTGCCCAGATGGTAGAGCGTGTCGAACTCGACGGGCCCGTTGAAGATGTGCACGCCGTCGGCGCCCTGCGAGTACCAGCGCAGCGCTCGGCGGCAGTGATCTGTCGTGGACAGGTGAGAACGCGTACGCTCGACATGCTCCCCGCGGGCGAGCTTCCTGTCCTCCTCCGGCGTCAGGTCATGACCGGCGGTGATCGCTTCCTCCCCGAAAAGCACCTTACATCCCGTGCCGCGGGCCATATCCACAAATGGCGAGATGTCGAACTCGAAGCCGCCAAGCCCGTGCTCGGAGACGATCAGCAGGTCGAGCAGCCCCTCGTCAAGCCACGTCTCGATGTCGAGGCCGTGTTCGAGGTACTGATCGTGGTCGATCCGCGCCGACAGCCGCACCGGATGCCCCAGACGATCCGCGGCCTCATCGGCGATCGCGCGCAGATCGCGCACGAACTGCGTCATGAAGCGCGCGCAGTAACGGTACCACTTCTCCGGATCCGGGCCAGGCGGCTCGACGCCATACTCCGCCCTGAACCCCTCGACCAGCGGCGGCTCGAATCCGAAGAACGGCGGGTGGCGCAGAAAGTCCATGTTTATCCCGTCGATATCGCGCTGCGCGGCCTCAGCGAGCACGTCAAGGAAGAACTGGCGAAACTCGGGGTAGGCGTAACTCAGATGCGGGTGATACTTGCCATTCTGGTCCACGATCCGAAGCTGCGGGTTCTCGTGCCAGAATGAACCGTTCAGGTAGTTCTGGTAGGGCGGCCCGTAGAACGGGTCCATGCGCATCGAGACGAAGAGGTCGATGCCATCCTCCGCCGCCTGCCCGGCGACGACATCGAGCGGATCGTTGCCCTCGGCGATCAGCCGCTGCACGGTCTCGGCGGCCTGGCGATCGCCGCGACGGAGATTCGCCCACTCCTCCTCCGGCACATTCTCGCCGAGGACGTCGCCGACCTGGGTACCGAATGTGTACACGCCACCGCAGGGCCCCAGGCACCATTCGATTGCTGTTACGTCGGTGTCAGCGTAGCTGTGCACCCATTCTTCGAGGTCCTCGCGGCTGGAGAACGCACCGGAGAAGAACGCACTGAAGCCATCGTTGTTGATGATCACGTCGCGTGGCTGCTGCATCTGATCCTCCGCCATCGGTGGGATGGGCTGCTCGGGTTGGGCCATCAGCTGTGACTGCTCTCGGGAGCAGCCTGCGGTGAGGAGGCTGAAAACGAGGGCGAGACCGATCGTCGCCGGCAGACGAGTGCGCATGCAGATCATGCTCCTTCGGACACAAGTGTGTGTCCGAATGTGGCATTCTCCGGGGGCGGCGGCAGTCCTCCATCGCTCGTTAGCAGGAAGAAAGCGCGGCTGCTGAAGGGAATTGCGCGGCGCACGGTGAACCCTCGCGTGCCGACAACCCAGGAAGGGGGTCGACGCCCGTGACCAGTGTCGATTTCGTGGTGGTGGCGCTCTACCTCGTTCTCGTGGCGGGCATCGGCGTATTCGCCCGCGGCAAGATCAAGGGTCTCGACGACTACTTCGCCGGGGGGCACGTCGTGCCATGGTGGCTGGCCGCAGTCTCGCACCACATCTCCGGCTACAGCGCCTTCGCGTTCGTTGGCTACGCCTCGGTCGCATACACGGTCGGTTTCAACGTCTGGACCCTCTTCGCGCTCCCGTGCTTTATCGCCATGACCGCGGGCGCATTTATCTGGGCCCCCCGCTGGTCCCGGCTGAAGGTCATCACGCCGGTGCAATACCTCGAACAGCGCTTCAACCGCACCGTTCATCAGCTCATCGCGTGGAGCGGCATCGCAGTCAAGTTCGTGGACGAGGGCATGAAGCTGTACTCGCTGGCCGTGGTGGTCGCGGTCTGCGCGGGGTTCCCGCTCAACGCCACGATTATCGCCTGCGGGGTCATCGCGATCCTGTACATTCTGATCGGCGGCATCTGGGCGGAGCTTCTCACCGACTTCAGCCAATTCCTCATCCAGTTCGCCACGACGATAATCCTGGCGTTCGTGGTGCTCGGCGCGGTCGGCGGCTGGAGCGGAATGTGGGCCCAGCTTCCCGCGGAGAGCCGATCTCTGTTCAGCGAGCAGTATGATCTGCCCTACATCCTCGTGTTCCTGGTGGTCATCACCCTCAGCTACAACGGCGGCACGTGGGGCCTGGCGCAGCGCTTCTACTCCATCGGCAAGCCTAATGACGCGAAGAAGGCCGCGCTGCTGTCGGCGGGGCTGTATCTGCTCTATCCGCTGATCCTCTACATCCCCGTCTGGGCCGCGCAGCCGCTCCTGGGTGAGATCGCCAACCCCGAGGAGACCTACGCGCTCGTGGCGCTGGAGTATCTTCCGGCGGTCGCCCCCGGCCTTCTGGGGCTGTTCGTGGCGTCTATGTTCGCCGCCACGATGTCGATGGTGGACTCAGACCTCAACGCCCTCGCGGCCGTCTTCACGAAGGACATCTACTCAACGACCTTCGATCCGAAAGCGTCTGAGGCCAAGCTGATGAAGGTGGGCCTGATCGCCACCGCGGTGCTTGGTATCATCACGATCGCGACCGGAATGCTCGCGCCGTCGCTGGGCGGGGCATTCAAGGGGATGATCAACTGGTACGCGGCGATACTCGGACCGGTGTCCGTGCCACTGCTGCTGGGGATGCTCACCCGCAGAACGACATGGCGCGGCGCGCTCGCGGCGTGGATCGGTGGCTTCGTGACATTCGTGGTCCTCAAGTACGGGTTCGACGCCTCGTGGACGGTCTACACATTCGGCGAGCTCGTCGCGACCTTCGGGATCTACTTCGCGGAGGGCTACATCACGAAGATGCCCGAGGACGAGCAGCAGCGCGTTGACGAACTGCTCGAGCGAATCGGCTCCCGGCAGAAGCCCGAGGAGAAGACCGTGGCGGAGTGACGCTGACGGCCTACGTGGCGCCGCCGAAAAAGTCGTGGCGAATGCGCTCCTGCACCGCCGCGATCTGCGAGAGCGCCTGGTTGACCATGGTCTGCTCGAGGGGCGGCAGCGAGCGGTAGGCGACGAGGTTGTCGGGGCTGTCCCCCCTCTCGAGGGCCTGCGAGTGGTGCCGCAGGCGAATGCGCTGCAGCATCTCCCAGGCGTTGGCGGTGTCCTCATAGCTGCCCTCCGACAGCGCGCCGGCCTCCACGAGGTCACGCAGCCGGTCAAGCGTGTGCGTGGCCTCTACGCCCTCGCGGAGGGCGTAGAGGCGGGCGAACTGCACGATCGGCGCGAGGGCCTCCTTGAGGTTGAGCATCCCCTGGTGGTCCCCGCCCGACCCGCCGACGATGATGCGGCCGAAGAGCCGCACCGGCGGTTTGAAGGCCAGCGCATTCTGCGCCAGATGCGGCAGAAAAGACGGATGGGCCCGGACCTGCCGGTACACGTCCTCGCGCAGTTCCGTCACAAGTCGCGCCTCGCCGTGGACCAGGCGAAAGTCGAAGAAGATGCTGAACTCCAGCAGTTGCGCTGGCTCGGCGCGCTGGATCCACTCGCTGAAGTATCCGCGCCAGTCCGACAGCGGCCGACACCAGCGCGGATTGCGCGCCATGACGTCACCACGACACAGGGGCCAGCCGGCCTCATCGAGCCACTCGTTGACCAGCTCACCGACGCCCACGAAGTACGCCGCAACGTCCTCGTTGGCGGCGTCATCGGCGTAGATGATCGCGTTGTCCTGATCGCTGGAGAGCACCAGCTCCTCGCGTCCGTGGCTGCCAAGGCCGACCAGCGCGAATGCGGCCGGCGGCGGTCCGAGGCGTTCCTGCGCGAACGCGACAAAGCGCTCCGCGGCGGCGTCGCAGGCGGATGTGAGCACGCGTGTGACCTGCTGTGGATGCGCGCCACCATCCACCAGCGCTCTCGCGAGCGCCGGCGCTCGCTGCGCCGCGGAGATCGCCTCCTCAGCGCCGCCTGCGCGCTCGATAGTGCGAGCGAGCACGATCGGGCCGTAGTTCGGGAACTGCAGCAGCTCGCGATGGCGCACCAGACCCACGATCTCCCCCGCGTGATCCACCACCACCACGTGCCCGACATCCTCCCGCTCCATCGTCAGTAGGGCCTCGAAGACCTCGCCGTGCTCATCGATGGTGACCAGCGGCGAGCTCATCACGCGATGGATCGGCGTCTCAGGACCAAGGCCGGCCGCCATGACCCGGCGTCGCAGATCGCGGTCGGTGAAGATGCCGATCACCTCGCCTGATTCCGCCCGCACGAGCGCAGATGACGCGTCATCTGCGTTCATCGACGCCACGACCGACCGGACCGGCTCCCGCAGACCGCAGTACACCGGCGGGTCCATGAACTTGCTCACTGGCTCGTGGAGGAAGAGCATCGACGACTGGAGGCGCTCGAGCAGCACCGCGCGCTCGGAGACCAGCCGCTCGCGCGCGGTGACGTCCTCGATGATGCCGTCCACGAAGCGGCCCTCTCCACGCTCGTCACCAGCCAGCGAGGCTTTGACCTCCAGCACCATCGTGCGCGTGCTCTCGCAGGGAACGTGGATGGTGCGCTCAGTCGAACCCTCCCGCCGGATCTCCGCGAGAAACTCCTGCCACGAATCCGGGTCGCGGAACAGGCCGGACATCGTGAGCGGCGCCTCCGGGTTCTCCATGGCCTGGCGAAGGATCGGCGCAGCCGTGCGACTGCACTCCACCACGGTTCCCTGGGCGGTCGCGCGGGCTCGGAAGACGCCGACCGGAGCGGTGTCGGCGACCTCGCCCAGCAGCAGAAGGCGCTCCTCCGAGACCCCGGCGCCTGCGCCCGCCACGTCCGTGCTCGGGCCGATCGGCGTTGCCAGCAGGATCAACCCCTCGCGGCCGGCAAAGGAGATCGGGCTGAGCGCGAAGACGCTCTCAATCAACCGCCCGTCGCGGCGGCGCAGCAAACCATCGAAGCCACCGACCGGCTCCTCGCCCTCGCGAATGCGCTCGATCTGCTCCCACGCGGACTCGTTGCCCTCGACGCGCGGCACCACGTCCTCGAGGTCGAGCATCTCAAGCTCGGCCTCGGACGCGCCAATGATCTCGAGCATGATCGGGTTCGCGTACCGGCACCGCCCCTCGATCACCAGCAGCGTACCCTCGGTGGCGGCCTCCACCAGCGAACGGTAGCGTTCTGTCGACTCCCGCAGGCTCTCTTCGGCCTCCCAGCGCTCTCGCTCAATCTGCAGGCTCTCGCGCATCACCCACGCGAGTAGCACCGCCACCAGCGCGATGATCCCCAGCGACGCGTAGATCAAACGCCGCTCGACCTGCGCGATCTCCGCCTGCACGTCCTCGGTGTACAGTCCTGTCCCGATGATCCAGCCCCACGGCTCGAAGCCCTTGACGTATGACTGCTTCGGCGCGAGTCGCTCCGGATCGTCCTTCCACTGCCAGACGTAGTCCACGTATCCCTCGCCGCGCCGTCTGACGACGTCGGCGAAGCGCTCGAAGATGCGCACACCACGTGTGTCCGTGAACTCGGAAACATCCTGCCCCTCGAGGTCCGGCCGATACGGGTGCATGATGATCCGCGGCGTCATGTCCTGCAGCCAGAAGTAGTCCTTCCGCTGGGGGCCGTAGCGAAGCTGCTCGATGCTGGCAGCCGCCAGCTCCTGGGCACGCTCGCGGCTCAGCAGTCCCGCCTGCTCATCCTCGTGGTAGCTCGCCAGAATGCTCCACGCCGCCTCGGTGAGCTGACGAATCATCTCGCGCTTGCGCTCCAGCAACGAGTGCTCGAAGGCCGGCAGGAAGACCCCGAAGATCGCGCCGACGAACAGGCCGATGGCGAGGACGGTCGGAAAGACCACGTGGAACAAGAAGTGCCTGCGACGGATCCGGTGGCGATGCCTGATCTCGGCAGCCGCAACGATCCCCGATTGCCCCGCGGCCGGCCCACGCCCCACCTTATCACGGAAGCGCTTCCAGGCCTCGGTGGGCATCTCCACCCCCGCTCTGCCGTTCGGGCGGTCGTGCATGTCGCTGCCGGCACTCGCCAGCAGGCCAGATGTGCGGGCGATTCCCTCCAGCGCCTCGCGCTGCGCGGGGCTGTGTGGCCCGTAGTACACCTCGATCCCGTCGAGCCCATGCTGCTTCAGCCCATTGACGAGCCCGCGCAGTTGCTCGATGTCCCGCCGAACGACCAGCGGGTGCGCGAGGAAGGCCTGACCGCCAGCGCGATGGATCAGCTCAATTGCGTCTTTCAGGCTGATGCGGCCGTTGCGCGAGGCTCCGTGGGGATGCTGGCCGCGACGCGGGGCCCTGATAGAGGTCCGGCTGCGAACCGCCCCAACGACGCTCTGTCCCCCGGGCGGCCGGTTCAGCCGGAGCGATCGCAGCGTGCGGCGAAGCTCCTCATGCTCGGGATCGAAGCCGTAGCCGAGAACATGAATCTCCTCGCCCTCGTGCTCGGCGGTGATCTCCACGCCGGAGATGGTGCCAATCCCGCGCCTCGATGCCGCCTCACGGAACTCGGCGAGGCCCTCCACGCAATCATGATCGGTCAGCGCCGCGAACAGCACGCCGTCGGCCGCAAGCTGCTCGGCGACCTCACGCGGCGTCAGGGCCCCATCGCTGTAGGCGGAGTGACAGTGGAAGTCAACCCGCGTTGTCTGCGCCATGCCTCACCGCGCTGAGTCGGGATACTCGCATCGGATCTCTCTTCGATGATGGCCTCGACTTCCCCTCTGCACCAGGGCCCGCTCCGCGACCTCAAGCCCCATACAGGCGCGATATGACCACCCTCGCGCCTCGGCCGCCACTCACACGCACCTCCCCGCGAACAATCTGTAGCTCACGCCCGAGCAGAGGATCCCGCACGGGCCTGGACTGATGGCGGCAGCGGCGAAACCAAACGATCGCGCGAACCGTCAATCTTCCACGCGTGCCATCATCCCGGGCATCCCGCTGCAGGACGAGTGATCGCCCTATGACCTCGCGGATCATCACTATCGCGCTGCTCGCGTTTGCCAGCACCGCCACCGCCTATGCCTTTGACCGCTTCCCGCTCAACGGGGACTTCGAGGCGCCGGGCGATGTGGCGCCGGCCGGATGGCAGGCCGAGGGCGTCTGGCGGCTCATGCCCCTTCGGCCGTGGGAGGGCGAGCAGTCGCTGCACGTGTTCCCCGCCCTCGCGCGTCCCGGCATGACTCTGCGCAGCGGCGGCTATCGACTCGTCAGGCCCGGAGAGAGGCTTGCCCTTACGCTCGCGTGGCAGGCCGATGCGCCCGGCGCCAGTGTCGGTCTCGAGCTGTGCGACGCCCTCGGGCGGCCGATCGGCGATCCGGTCATGTGGGAGCTTGCGCCCAACGACAGCTGGGAGCGTTTCGAGCGCCGGTACCTGGTCGGCTCCGCGGGTGAGCCTGCGGGCGTGCGCTCGGTGCGGGTATTCGTCGCCATTGACGCACGGGACGTGACCCTGCGCGTCGACGATGTCCGCCTGGAAGGCGATGCTGGCGAGCGGTCCGCCCTCCCGACACCGGAGATCGATCCGCTCGACGACGCAGACCTGCTGCCCGAAGCCGAACCGCGCACCGTCACGCCTCAGACTGCGTTCTGCGACGAGCCCCTGCTCCTCGACGGCTGGCTTCCCTATCGCGTGAGCGGGACAATCGAGCCCGGTGGTCCCCATCCATGCGCCCTGAACCTTTTCGCGCGATTGCTCGGCGCTGATGACCGCGTGGTGCTCTTCCAGCAGCCGCTCGCCGCGATCGAGCTGACCGGGCAGCAGCGCATCGAGGCAACCATCCCGGCGATCCTCCAGCGACCGGGGGCCGTGCGCCTGCAACTCGTGGCGGAGGCGACGGGCGCGCCGGTGGTGCTCCGCAACCTCAGCGTTCGGCCGGCCCCGGTGGAGCTGTCGCTCAACGGCGTCGCGAAGCGCACAACATTCGAGGGGACCGACGCGGTGCAGATCTTCGTCGGCGCGCGCAACTACACAGCAAGCATCATCTCGGCTCAGGTAGTGAGCGTCGTGCGGAACGAGGAGCACACGATCGTCGCCCGCGACCGCAGGCCGGTCGCGATCGGTCCCCGAAGCTTCGCGTCATTCGCCGTCCACCCGGAGCTGCCCGGCGTCGGACGATACACGATGCAGTCGCGGCTTCTGCTGTCCAACCGGCAGATCGGCGCGGGAAGCTTCGAGTTCGAGGTCGTCGAGCCGCCGCAGACGCTGGATGGCTGGCGCACGCGGCCATTCACCGTGAAGGTCAGCGCGCCCGCGAGATGCGTACGCTTCGAAAAGCCCGGCGACGTGCAACTCTTTGTCTCGGCCATCAACAACACCGATCGCGAGCTCTTCACCACGGCCTCCATGCGCGTCATAGATGTCGACGACGAGGTCGCCGCCGAGGAGGATCGCGCCATCCGGATCGCGCCCCGCAGCGCCGCGCATTTCCCGTACAGCCCGCAGCTCGCCGATGACGGCGACTATCGCTTCGAGGTAGGCTTCACCGAGGGCGACGACTACCTCGGAGAGGGGGCGTATCAGTTCGCAGTTGGAGGGGATGGCCGGCTGGAGTAGACGCGGTCGACACACCGGGAAGGTGACCCCACGCGCGGCGCGAAGGATGTCGCTCACGCGAACGTCCGAAGGAGCGATCATCGTGCGCTCGGCGCATTTTCTCGTGGCCGCGCTTATCGGCCATCTCATCGTCGCAGGCCCCGTCGCCGCCGAGTCCGTCTCAACCCTGGTCACGTGCGATCCGGCGCAGAACCTGGCGCTCGAGGCGGCGATCGACGTCTCCTCCGAGGCCGGCGGGGACAGATACTCGCGCGAGCGCGCGATCGATAACGACCTCGCCACCTGCTGGGCGAGCGAGAAAGGCGCGCGCCTCCCGCAGTGGATCGAACTGCGCTTCGCCGGGCCGACCTCGCTGACCACTCTCGTTGTGATTCCCCGTGATCTGCCCGATCTCTACGCCAACCCGCGGACGGTTCAGGTAAGCTTCTCGGACGGCCCGCCGATCGTTGAGGAGCTTGACGATCGCGCCACCCCGCATTTCATCAGGTTCGACCGGCGAACGACGACCTCCGTCCGGCTGACAATCACCGGGACCCACAGCCAGAACGTCTACGTCGGCCTGTGCGAGCTGATGGCCTTCGATGATCCGCAGGGGGCGGTCGGCCCGGCCGAGAGGCCCGAGGCCCCGCTCGAAAGGTGGAGGAACGTGCAGTTGATCGAGACCGGCCGCGAACAGCATCCATGCGTCTACGTTACGCGCGAGGACGTCGAGCGAGCGCGGCGCAACATCGAGCGTCACGATTGGGCGCGCGATTACGCCGACGCTATCATCGCTCGCGCCGACAGCGTGGTCGATCACAGCCCCAAGTGGATCCATGAGAACACCCCGGAACCTGGCGCATGTTTCGCCTGCGGAAAGGGCGCCTGCCCCGTCTGCGGCGCGCCGTGGACGAAATCCGGCGGCTGGGGCGGCTGGGCGAGCCTCGACTGCAGCTTCGAGCGGCCCGGCACGGTTAGGTGCGAGAACGGCCATATCCTCCCCGGCGAGCAGTACCCGGATCCGGGCACGGGTTACGTGACCGAGGACGGTCGTGTCCTGTACTTCGTCGGCTCATACAACGCGTGGGTCGTCGAGAACTACATGCTGTGGTGCCGCGACCTTGCATTCGCATACAGCATCACCGGCGACGAGCGCTACGCCAACACCTGCGCAGTGATCCTCGATGCGCTCGCGGAGATCTACCCGCACTGCACGGAGGGCTCATGGGACTACCCTTCCGACCCGCCCAGCGGTCGCCTTGCGCGTCCCTGGTACCAGGTCGCGCGCTACCTCGTCCCGATCGTGGACGCCTACGACCAGATCCACGACGTCGCCGCCCTCAACGCGCCCTCCTTCGTCAACGGCATGACCCGCCGCGAGAACATCGAGACGAACATGCTCAAAGATGGCGCCTGGTACTGCTATGAGCAGTCCCTCAAGGGTAGTCTGCACAACGGTGAGGCCGACTATATCCGCGGGGCGCTCGCGGTCGGCTGCCTGCTCGGGATCGAGCACTATGTCGACTGGGCGGTTGATGGTCCGTACGGAATCTACGCGATGATCCACAACAACGCGGACCGCGACGGCCGGTACACTGAGTCCTCGCTGATGTATGCCCTCCACGCGCGCAATCTCTACCTCACATTCTCCGAGCCGCTGGTGAACTACCGAAGCGAGAAGTACCCCAACGGCCTGAACCTCTACGATGACCCGGCGTTCCGCGCGTTCTACGTGCTCCCCGCCCTCTCTCTCGAGCTGGCCGGACACATGCCCCGCTACGGCGACGTCGGACCGGACACGGGTCGAGAGCTGCCGCCCGCCCATCTCTTCGACTCCCGCGACTACCAGTACGCCGAGCGCATCGCCGCACGATCGACCATCCCTGGGGTGCGCAATGCGTTCGCGTCGCTCGTTAGCTTCTTCGCGGACGGCGACCTGCAGGGTCTACGCTCCGGATCATCGGACCGCGAGTGGCTGCTCTTCCACTCCGACGACGGCCTCGCGTCCTCTCTGCCGCTCTCGGGCAATCTCCTGCGGCAGATCCAGGCCTCACATAACTTCGGGCAGAAGGGCATCGCGGTCCTCCGAACGCCTGACTCGCCGGCGCGACAGGCCTGCCTGCTACGATACGGTCCGTCTTTGAACCATGGGCACCTCGACGACCTGAACATCAACTATGTCGCGCTCGGCTGGGAGGTCACCTACGACCTCGGCTACGGCGACGGTGCCACGCCCACCCAGCGCGGCTGGGCGAAGCAGACCGCATCACACAATCTGGTGCTCGTTGACGAGCTCCCTCAGCTCTCCGGAGCGGACGACGACTCGGGCGGCAGTCTCCACCTCTTCGCCGGCATGCCCGGCCTTCAGGTGGTTGATGCCGACGCCGACGCGGCCTACCGCTCGCGCGGCGTGGAGGAATACCGTCGACTGATCGCGCTCGTGGGCGACGGGCCGGGGAGCTATCTGCTGGACATCTTCCGCGTCGAGGGCGGGGCGCAGCACGATTACGTGGCCCACGCCCTGTCGGATGATGCGACGGTGGCCGGTGTCGATCTCGCCGCCCCGGAGGAGGGTTCGCTGGCCGGCCCGGGGATCGACTGGGGCGCGCGGCAGATGGCCGACGGCTACCTTAGCGGCGTCCCCCATGAGCGCTACTGGAACCCGCCGCCCGGCAACGGGCTGGGCTTCATGATGAACCCCGAACGCGGCGCGACCGACGGCCCGTGGTCGGTGACCTGGCGCATGCCCGACGGGGAGAGCCTCCTGCGCATGCACGTGCTCGGCCAGCAGGACACGGAGGTCATCCGAACGTGGGCCCCGGGCATCTTCCCGAGCCAACCGCCGGCTGCCCATATCGTCGCCCGGCGGCGCTCTGATGGCCGTCCGCTCACCAGCACATTCGTGACGCTCCGCGAGCCGATAGGCGCCACCCCGTCGGTCATCGAGGGCGTTCAGGGAGCGGAGCTTCTCGATGCTGCCACGACCGATGATGGCTCCCTCCGGCTGCTTGCCAGCCTGAACCTCGTGCTCTTCCAGGCCGAGGACTTCGGCGGCGAGGTCAGCTTCCGCCTGCATGCGCCCGAGGCCGGCTCATACTACCTGCACATCGCGCCGTGGCGATCACCGCGCTACGGTGCCGTGCGCTTCGCCCTCGACGGGGATCCGGTCGGCCGAACGCACGTCGCCACCGGCCCGACCGTCGCCGCGGGGCCGCCGCTGACGATGGGCCCGTTCGAGCTTGCCGCCGGCGAGCACACGCTGACGGTGACGACCGTGGACGCCGGCGAGGGCGATCCGTGGATCTCCTTTCGCGCGATCGGCCTGAGCACAAAGGCCGCCCCCGACAGGGCCCCGACGCCGCCCGCCATCGCCTCGATCACCGCAATCCCGACCGATGCAGTCGCGGCCGTCGCAGTCGAGCGCAAAGACGGCACCACGGAACGTTATCTCTACGCCGGAACCCCCGGCGGCAGCGTGACCGCCGGCGAGATTGCGCTCGATGGATGCTTCGCGCAGGTGCGCTCCGAGGGACAGCGCACTGTCGGCGCAAGCCTCATCGGCCGATCGCTCTCGACGCCCGATCTGCAGCTGTCGCTGGCCCACGGCGAGCATTCCGGGCGGATCGCGCGCATCGATTACGAGCGAAACCTCGTCTACGTTGACGCCGCGTTGCCGACCGATGACCGCCTGCGCTTTCAGACAGTGATCTTCGACCGCCCGGAGTATTCGCGCAGCACTTCATACACGATCCATGACGTCCGCCGCGAGGGCGATCTGAGCGTCATAGACCTCGGCAATCAGCGGATCATCCTTGGCGAGGGCACGGTCGATCAACAACCGACCTCACCGACGCGCCTGACGTCACTGACACCGCACGATTATGCCCGTCGCCCGACCTTCTTCGAGGGCAAGGCTCTCACCACGGCCGACTTCACCGTTCAGACAACCATCCGGCGCGTCGACTACGCCCAACCATTCATCGTGGACGTTGACTCCACCGAGGGCTTCGACGCGGGTGAAACCTTCTACTACCTCGACCTGCGCCCAGGTGACGAGTTCGTGATCCGCAACTGGGCGTCGCTGAGTTTCGAGGCCGAGCGCCCACATGTTGTCGCGACCGATGACGTAACGCTGACAGTCGCCGGCGAGCCTGTGGAGTTCGATCTCACGCGCCCCGAAATGCCGCGCGGATGACCCGTCGCAGGCGCCGCCTGATCTCCGGGAGGGCACACCGCTCCCGCACTCATCCGACGTATCTGCCGCGACAGGAATCGCATGTTCGGCCGGGGAGTTGATCACCGTGATCCGCAAGATGGCTTTGATGGTGGCTGTGGGCGCCGCATTCGCCGTGATCGCCTGCGCTGCGGACATCCCGGATGAGGTCCGTGCGCTCGGTCAGTTCCGCACGGCCATCGCGCCCTCACCGATCGGCGAGGGCCATCTCGGCCGCCTCGAATCCGGCGACACTGTCCAGTTGCGCTTCCCAGTCCCCAAACAGCGCCCACTCGCCTTCTGGGTCAACGTCGGCAACGTCGTCGGCTTCACCGGCAAAGGCGCCTCGTATCAACTCGTACTGCGCCGCGACGCGGCCGATGGTCCGGTCATCCACGAGGGCCCGATGGTTCCGGTCGGCGATGACTGGAACGCGTCAAACCGCGAACCCATTGAGATCACCGAACATCTGACTGATCAACACCTCGCGCAGGGATTCATCGACCTCTTCGTCAGCGGGATCGTCGAGGGCGATGGCTGGACGGTGTACCGGCACAACCCCGGCCGTCGTGAGATCACCGCTACGTTCGTCCCCGGCACTCCGGAGATCCGCCGTTCGCTCGAAGCCGCGCGCCAGGTCCGCGAGCGCGGCATCACCATCATCCCCATGCCCGCCCGGATCGAGGTGCGGGAGGGCACGATGCTCCTTAGCGGCGACAGCCGCATCGCCCTCGGTCCGCTGACCGGCGAGCGCGACCGCCTCGCCGCTGAGGATCTTGCCGAGCAGATCCGCGAGCGCACAGGACTGCGCCTGAGCATCGTCACGAGAGATCCGCGGCCAGGCGATATCCTGCTCGAGCGCGTCCAGACGTTCGCTCCCGAGCCGGAGGGCGCCTACCACCTGTCGGTCTCGGAGTCTGCTCGCGTCACCGCGTCCAGTGACGCCGGGCTCTTCTACGGCGCGCAGACCATCGCGCAGCTCGTCGAGCCCGATGGCGCCATCCCCCGCGTGGAGATCGCCGACGAGCCCGCCTACCAGGTACGCGCGTTGCAGTACGACGTCGCCCGCGGGCAGACGGTCGAGGTCGAGTGGTGGAAGCGGCTCATACGCGGCCTGGCGCGCTGCAAACTGAACATGCTGGTCATCTACGGCGAGAATGACTACGCGTTCGACGCATTCCCATTCCTCGGTCGCGAGGGAACGTTCACACCGCAGAAGGCCCGCGAGCTGTCGGAGTTCGCGCATCGCTATCACGTCCAGCTCGTCCCGCAGTTTGAATCACTCGGCCACGCCTCCGCCGTCCTCCGCCACGAGCAGCTTGCCGACCTGCGCGAGGCCGGCCAGCCCTGGGTGTTCTGCACGTCAAACCCGGCCACCTGGGAGTTCCTCGACACGGTCTACGGCGAGCTTGCCGCACAGTTCCCCCACGCCCAGTACATCCACGTGGGCGGCGACGAGTTCGAGGGCGGCTTCGCGCGCTGCGAGCTGTGCCGGGCGCGCGCGGAGGCCGACGGCGTCGAGGCGCTCTACGCAGAGCATATGAACCGCCTGAACGACCTGTGCCGCAAGCACGGACGGACGATGCTCTTCTGGCCATCGCACGAGGGCCTGACAACAGGCTCCGCGGCGATGTTGCGCAAGGACTGCATCCCGACGGAGTGGATCTATCACGGACCGGCGACGTACCCGCAGATCGAGCAGTACCAGGACCTGGGCTTCCAGGATGTCTGGGCGTCGCCTGCCGTGGTCTGCTTCTCGCGCATCTGGCCCGATTACCCGACGACGTGGCGCGGGATCCGCGGCTTCCTGCAGGCCGGGCAGCAGCGCGAGATCGGTGGCTGCATGACTACCACCTGGGAGTGGCAGCACGGCGCGATCGTGACCAACAGCCTGCCGGGCATGTTCTTCGCCGCCGAGTGCGCGTGGTCGCCGACCTCTCCGTCCGTCGCGGAGTTTGAGCGCGCTTTCGCCGACTTCTGGTTCGGACTGAGCACGGACGATGCCGGCGAGCGACTGCACAGCGCGCTCATCGAGCCGTGGCCGCGCGAGACGGCCGCCTCGATCTGCTACGCCGGCCGCATGATCACCGACGCGTGGTGGGCCCCACCACGGACTGCGCTCCGCGACTTCGCAGTCAAGGACTCCCGGGTGGCCGAAGCAGCGCCGGAGGTCATCCGGACCAGCGATGCCGCCCTCGAACGACTTCGCGAATTCCGCGCCGACGTCAGCCGCAACGCCGACCTGCTGGCCCACACTGAGCTGGCCATCCGCATGTGCCGCGAGGCCGGACATAAGCTCGTCGCGCTGCAGGATGCAGCCGATGCGTACGAAGCGGCTCTCAGGGCGTTTCCCGAACACCCAGCGACCGCCGCCGCCCGCATCCGGCGCGCCGCGCATTCCGTCAGGACCCTGACTGAGCCACTCGCCCAGATCGCGGCGATGTACGAAGACGCGGCGCGAAGCGTTGGCGCCGCGATGCGCGACGTCCGGCGCGTGCGGGCGCTGCACGAGGCCACCACCGCCCTCGCCGACGATCTCGATGCGCTCGCGACGCAGGTGCGCGCTCATCGCCGTGAGTCACTGCCGTCCGGCGTCGAGTTCGGTTTCATCTACGGCACATACGCGCAGATCGGCTCGTGGTCACCCGCGGAGATGAGCGAGGACGGCGTCACGCTTCGATTCGATGTCTCCGAGCACGTCAGCGGTCCCGGAGAGCTGATCGTTGAGTGGGAGTACACCGATGGCTCCCACGGGTTGGAAATCCGCCGGACGTCCCTTCTGCGCAATGGCAGGGCCATCTCGACAGACGAGCACGCGGGCTGGACGGGCTCAGGGACACAGGCGAATACCTACCGCCTCGAGGTCACGCAGTACGATCCCGAGGCCACCTGGGAGATCGAGGGCGAGGTCTCATCGCGAGGGGGCACCGATTCCCGCGGCGAGGTCTGGCTGATCGTGCCCTGACGCCGCTGACATACGCACGCTGCTACGGGAACACGCGGTGTCCGGTCCGACCGAGGATCGCGTCGATGATCAGCCAGATGCCGGCGGTTGTGTACTCGCCCAGCACCAGACCGAGGAACGGAACCTGCATCTCGCGGTACAGCTGCACTGAGCCGTAGCGCGTTACGAGTGCCTTGGCCGCCCAGCCGACGAAGAACGGAAACCACATGCGCGAGGCCTCGAAGCCCGTCCCGACCACGTATGCGATCGGATGCAGCGGGAACCACAGAAACATCTGGCGCATTCGGATCAGCAGCGCCGTGATCCCGCCCCCGGCCGCGAGTGCGATCAGCCGCTCGATCTCCACCCCCGTCGGGTTGACCAGCTTCGACTTGAGCAGCTCGGCGTTCGCCCGCGGGCCACTGATGAAGAACCACGGGTGCATCGCCAGCGCGCCCTTTGAGTAGGCCACGTTCAGCGACGCCCAGTAGGAGATGAGCACGGCCGCGACCACGGCAATCGCCATCGCGCGGTACATCCCCGGCCGGCTGATCCTCGCCTCATCGGAGATCTTCAGCCCGTGCATGATCTGAGGCATCAGGAAGCTCTTCAGATCATACATGTAGACGTACTCGGTGAAGCCCAGGATGGTCAGGTCCACCGCCGCGAACTGCCCCGAGCCCGCAAGGCCGGTCAGCAGCACACTCGGGCGCATCTGCACGGCCTTCGCAAAGAGAATCCCGCTCTCCACCACCAGACGCGACATGCCCCAGCAGATGATCAAAAAGATCAGATAGGTCAGCAGGGCGACCAGCAGCGACATGCCCGCAGCGTTTAGCCACGCGATCACAATGCCGCCACCGACCACCAGCCCCCACAGTGCGACCGGCGGCGTCATCGGCTCGAGGCGCTCATCCTCGCTGAGCCGCCTGTGCTGCACGAATGAATCCCACATCTCCGACAGGTGTCCGCGCGCGACCCACAGCCCGTAGGCCACGTAGACCAAAAACGCGCCCTGGTACTGGTTCTCCTCGACCTGTGCCAGGAGCGGATGGCGACCGACCGCGTCAAACAACACGTGTTGAAGCCGCCCCAGCCACCAGAACACCCACAGCGACAGGGAGATCTCGGTCGTCAGAAAGAACGCGAAGCCGATCACCGAAAAGTGCACGTAGATCGGGGAGCGCAGCCAGGAGAAGGGCCGTCCGGTGAGCCCGGACAGAAAGCGCAGGCCACGGAGCTCCATCGCGGGAACGCCCGGGAAGTACGCGTGCAGCGCGTTGATGTTGTGGATGATGAACGGGATCGCAAACCCGATCCACAGCAGCCGGTTGCGGAAGAATGGAACGGCCGATATGCCATGCCGCTCGGGCAGAATCATCTCCAGCGGCAGCTGCACGAGCGGGAAGATCAGGTTCTCGCGCTCGATCCACTGCTTGCGCACGATCGCGCCGAGTGAGAACATCGCGAGGTAGAGCCCGAAGGTCAGGATGCTCCACGCAACAAGCGGCGTAAGCCACTGTCCCCATGGGATCTCCACCCCGGGCGGGACGCCGTCGTAGAACCAGCGTATCGCGGGGCTGTCCGGAGGCGGCGCGATCCATGGCGGAAGATGCTGAAAGAACGTCTCCTCCCACTGGTTCTCCACCGACGCCATATAAAACGGCGCGGTCATGACCGGGAAGAGATACAGGGCCAGCCCGAAGGTCGGAATTCCGGCCGCGACAAGCATCATCGCGGTCACGACCAGCTTGTCACGGCCCGAGAGCGCCCACCGTTGCGTGAGGCTTGCGCCGAGCCAGCTCAGCGGGAGGACGAAGGCTACCAGAAGGAAGATCGGTCCCACGGGGAAGTGGCAGCCACCCAGCTCCGAGGCGTTCATGAAGCCCGTCGTGTACGGAATCGCCACACACAGCATCGCGACCGACACGAGCCCCAGCACGATAGCTGCCGGACCGGGACTTTCCGCAGCCCCCGCCGGCTGTGCCGCTGTCCGGTCTGCCGCCGCCCTGGTCTCCTCCGCCAAGCTCCGACCTCCCTCTCACCGCAGACTGCTATGCGCCTCTTCTCTCTTCTCCCGCCGGCCACCTGCCCGGTCATCCGCACCGCCCGTCTCCTCAGCGTCTGTCGCTGTGGTGACGTTAACTGAGGTAGTTTGGCGTAAGTGTTGTGGCAAATGTCCAGATTCAAGGAGGCCAATGCGGGACTGGAAGCGAATCCCACGTGCCGGTAAGGGAGTTTTGCTGATTCGAGGGCGCGTCCCGCCATCCTTTCACGGGTACGTGCATCTGCAGCGATCAGGGCGACTCCGTCGCCCCGCGCCTCAGATCACGGCATTCTGGGC
>JALGTR010000050.1 GCA_029821265.1 Candidatus Zipacnadia bacterium | reverse complement strand
AGACGGGCTCAACCCGTGGCTCGCTCTACGCGATGAGCAACAAGATCGTGACCATCGACGGACGTTCGCATGTCGCGTGGCTCGACGCGATCTCGGATACGAAGGTGTGCATGTATGACCATGCGACCGGCGAGATCAGCGATGCGGTGCTGGTCGGGTCCGGCGTTGATAACCACGGCGGCCCGGCAATGTGCTGCGATTCGGAGGGCTATCTCTACATCGTCTTCGGACCGCACCACGGCCCGCTTCAGTTCGCCCGATCGGTGCGGCCCAATGACAGCTCTGAGTGGGAGACGCTGCCTCAGTTCGGTGTCAACGCGACCTACCCGAGCCTCGTCTGCGACGCCGACGACACGCTGCACATCGCATATCGCGGCGGCGAGATGCCGCGCAAGGTCATCTATCAGCGCAGGCCCAAGGGCGGCGAGTGGAGCGAACCGCAGATCCTCGTTGACGCGGGCGTGCCGGACGGATACACCCAGTTTTGCAACGCGCTGACTATCGCGCCGGATGGCTCGCTGCACATGGCCTATCACATCTACGACAATCACCCTGCCGCGGGGAAGGCCGCCGGACACATGATGTCCGCGGACGGGGGCGATACGTGGACGCTCGCCGACGGCACGCCGCTCGATCTTCCTGTGACCCGCGACGATGATGAGCTGCTCGTCCTGCGCTCCGATGAGCAGGACCTGCGTGTGAGCAATGTGGTCTGCGACGACCAATCGCGGCCATACTTCATGACGAACCACTATCGGCCCGAGAACGATCTTCTCCTCTGGTCATGGCGCGACGGACAGTGGCGGTCGCAGTCGCTTCGCCCGGTGATGGCGCGGCTCGTCGATTTCACGCCGAGGTTCGCACAGGCGGCGACGTGCAGCTTCGCGGAAGGCCGCCTCTATCTGGCGATCTCTGTCGGGCCGCAGGGCGGGTGGAACGACCCCGAGACCGACGTCTATGTGCTGGTCTCCGATGACCTCGGCGAGACCTTCGACGTCCTGACGCTGTCGCGGGTCGACAGCGAGCTTCCCAGCTGGGGCCCGAGCCTCGAGCGACCGGTCGGGCACAATGAATTCTCCGTCCCGATGGTCCTGTGGATCAATGGCTTCAAGGGCGAGGGCGTGGCCGACCCGGACACGATGACCGAGGTGATGCTGGGCATCCTCGGGCAGTAATGGCGACAGGCAACATGCAGGTGAGGCGCGAACCTGCAGGCGGACGTCTTAGGCGGCGCTGGCCTGGGGCAATTGCCGGTTGTGCGAAGGCTGACGGGGTGGAGAACCACCAGATCGCTTCGCGCCCGGCGCCTCGCCGATGAACATACACCGCGCGTCGGCCGGACCCTCGCCGGGAACCGCATGGGTGCGGCTCTCATGCAGCCTGCACTTGAGGCTGCGCTGAATGCCGCGGTGCACGCTCTCGAGCCTCTCCCGGTCGCTTTCGGTCATCGCTCAGTCCCTGGGCCAGGGCATCTCCCACTGCGGGCGGCGGCGGAATGGCTCGTCGAACTTGTTCGTCAGCTTCCCCTGCTCCTCCATGTGCACCATGCACGCGCGGATGCAGCCCTTGGCGCCTTCCAGCGCGCGGCCGTAGTCATAGGTGGGGCTGAGTTTGTACCGCTGGCCCTGCGCCACCGGCTGCTGGAAGCCCTGGTAGTCGGCCTCGCTCACCATAAACGGGTTATGCTCGGGCGATGCGCCGCAGAAGTAGCGGCTGCAAACGGTGTAGTCGATGTTCGCCCACTCGATCTGCCGACCGGCGATGGTGATCGAGACCGTATCATCCGGATCAGTCGGGATCGCCCCACCGGTGCACTCCTGCGCGCAGAGCATGCAGCGGTCGCAAAGCGGCGGGCCATCATACAGTGGGTCGGGCTCCAGCTCCGCGTCGGTGAGGATGCAGGCCAGGCGCTGGCGCGGTCCAAAACGCGGGGAGATGAACATCTTCGACCAGCCGATCTCACCGAGGCCCGCCATAAACGCTGCGAAACGCATCGAGACGAAGACGTCCGGCGCGGGCCTGTCGGGTGAGACGGGGCGGCTGAAGGCCGGCCTGGGCTCGTCGATGGTCTCGGGGTCCTGGCCACTGACGTCCACGTTGTTCCACGGGAAGTTGTTCGCGATCGGCATCGCCTCGAATCCCGCGTCCTCGAGCATCGCCGTAACGCGCCAGAGGACCATCGGCTGCAGGACGTGGTTGATGGCCGCGTAGCCCATCGAGGCGTAGGAGACGTAGAAGGTTCCCTCCTCGATCCCCCGCAGCGTGCCACGCGGAATCCGGAAGCCCATGACGATCATCGACTTCGCGTCGGGGGCGATGTATCGCGCATCACACTGCTTCGGGGCGCCCTCCCAGCGGTCCATCGGTGCGATCCCGACAAGGTCCGCGCCCGCGGCGCGGGCGTACTGCTTCACGTCCTGAGCCGTGATCATGGCGATCGTTCTCCCGATGTGGACATCCGACTGTGGCGCCTTTGTTCATCCCTGCCCCGGGGGATACCTTCCGCCTGGTGGGTTCGCACACCGCAGATGGTTGTCTTCGCCGCAGGAGACGCCGCGCGAGAAGCGAAAGGAATCGCGGGATCTGACAGCAACGACCGCGGGAGGACGAAGCGATGGAATACCGTCAGTTGGGCAACAGCGGAGTTCGCGTCTCGAAGCTCTGTCTCGGCACGATGAACTTCGGCGGACGGACGGACGAGGATGAGGCACATCGCATCATCGAGACCGCAATCGAGGGCGGGATCAACTTCATCGACACCGCCGATGTCTACGCGCGCGGGGTTGCCGAGGAGTTCACGGGCAACGCCCTCGAACGTCTCGGCGCCCGTGATGACGTTGTCCTCGCGACCAAGGGCGTCTGGAAGATGGGCCCGGGCCCGAATGATTGGGGGGCGAGCCGCTACCACATCACGAGAGCGGTCGAAGAGAGCCTCAGACGCTTGAAGACCGACCGGATCGACCTGTATTACCTGCACGTGACCGACATTACCACCCCAATCGAAGAGGCCATGGACACGCTCAACAGGCTTGTCGAGCAGGGCAAGATCCTGTACGTCGGCACCTCCAAATGGCCCGTTCCGCTCATCATGGAGGCGCTGTGGCAGGCGGACAGGAACGGCGGCCCGCAGATCATCGCCGAGCAGCCGCCGTACAACCTGACCGATCGCCGAGCGGAGCTGGAGTTGATCTGGACTGCGCAGCGCTACGGGCTCGGCATTGTCCCGTTCGGCCCACTTGCCGGCGGCGTCCTCAGCGGCGTCTACCGCAAGGGCGAGCCGATACCCGAAGGCCATCAGTTCCAGGAGGTCGGCCAGCGCGACGGCCACAGGCGGCTGACAGAGGAGAGTCTTGATCTCGTCGAGGCGCTGATCCCGATGGCCGAGGAGCGCGGCATCACGCTCGCGGAGTTCTCGCTCGCGTGGTGCGCACAGCGGCCGGGAATCACCTCGCCGATCACCGGTCCGCGCACGGTCGAGCACGTCAAGAGCGCCCTCCGCGCCGCTGAGGTGGAGCTGACGCAGGAGGAGATGGATCGCGTCGATGAGATCATCCCGCCCGGCGGCAACGTGACCGAGTACTTCACGCTTTACCGCAGGATGTGCGAGGCGGTGAACGAGAACAAGCCGCTGCCGACCTTCTGATACGTGGAACACCGGGGGGAGTATTGCGCGAGGTCGCGAATACGTGCCCGAGGACTGAGGAAAAAGATGAGGCCGCCTGGGAGTAACCACCAGGCGCCGGGGGAACAATACCCATGGTGTAACGGCGCCCGCATTGGCATCTCGCGGGCGCCATTCTTCCGTACAGCCAACGCCCTCAGCAGGAGACAGGGACAGATGGACTTCGAACAGCCTTCGTTACTCGAGCGGGTCGTCGAGAATCTAACGTGGTACGTCCTGGCCCCGCATGTCCATGGCCGGTTCGTGCGCAACCTCCAGCTCAAGGGTGGCGAACACGTCCTTGAGCTGGGCTGCGGCGGCGGGATGATGACGCGCTTCCTCTCTGACACGCTGACAGACGGAACCGTGGCGGGCATCGACACGTCGCGCTACTGGGCTGACGTTGCCCGCAAACGGATGTCCGGTCGGCGCAACGCCCAGATCATCTGCGGCGATGTACGGGAGCTTCCCCTCGAGCCGGGCTCGCAGGACGTTGAGATCGTACACCTGGTGCTTCATGATATCCCATCCGTGGAACGGCAGAGCATCATCGACGCCCTTGCCACCGCGCTCGCCGGGAACGGCCGTCTGCACATCAAAGAGCCGACGCGCGAGAGCCACGGGATGAGCGCGGAGGAGATCCACGATCTGTGCGCGTGCGCGGGGCTGCGTGAGCTGCGCCGCGAGCACTCCAGCTCGATCTTCACCGGGCCGCTCTACTACGGTGTGTACTGCCACTGATCCGCACCGCTTCGCGCGCACTTCGGGGCTTCTGACATGAGGTGCCGATGTGCGCGAGCGGCGTGCAAGGTCTGGCCTGACGACGCCTGAGCGCGCAGTCGAGACACAGACGCGCGTCTCTTTGGGCACGAGCTGCAGAGGAGTCTTGACTCTGCCCCGCCTTGGGCATACCCTTCTGCTGCACTGAGGACAGCACACCAGGCGTCAGTGGAGGGTTCGTATGCAGACGCGAAAGCTTGGCAATAGCGATCTCGAGATCCCGGTCATCTGCTTCGGCTGCTGGGCCATCGCCGGCGGTCAGTGGTGGGGGGAGCAGGACGAGAAGGACGCCATCGACGCGATGCGCGTCGCCATGGATCTCGGGCTGAACTTCTTCGACACCGCCGAGGGCTACGGAGGCGGCACGTCCGAGGAGCTGCTCGGCCGCGGCCTAAAGGGCGTCCGCGACGACGCGATCATCGCCACGAAAGCATCGCCTGGTCACCATGCGCCGGAGGACCTCAAACAGGCCTGTGAGGCCTCCCTTCGGCGCCTGCAGACTGACTACATCGACATCTATCAGCTGCATTGGCCGAGCCGCGAGGTGCCCTTCGAGGACACCTGGGGCGCGATGCAGGAGCTGATCGACGAGGGCAAAGTCCGGGTCGGCGGCGTCTCCAACTGGGGCCCGAAGGACCTCGACGACATCCTCAAGGCCGGCCATCCGGACGTCAATCAGGTCTCCTACTCGCTGCTGTTTCGCGCGATCGAGTACGAGATCCAGCCCAAATGCGTCGAAGAGAACATCTCGATCCTCTGCTATTCGCCTCTGATGCAGGGGATGCTCACCGGCAAGTACGATTCCCCCGACGACGTGCCGGAGGGTCGCGCGCGCAGCCGTCACTTCTCCAGCGAGCGTGAGGGTACGCGCCACGGTGAAGATGGCGCCGAGGAGGAGACATTCGACGCGATCCGCAAGATCCAGGATATCGCCGACGACATCGGCGAGGAGATGACGCACCTTGCGATCGCGTGGCTGATCGAGCAGCCGGCCGTGGGCAGCGTCATCACCGGCATTCGCAACCCGGAGCAGGCGCGTGACAACGCCGCCGCCGCGAACCTCGAGCTGTCTGAGGACGTGCTGAGGCGACTGGACGAAGCCACGCGGCCGCTGAAGGAGAAGCTCGGGCCGAACGCGGACATGTGGGAGAGCGATTCCCGCATTCGCTGAGCCTGGTCGTGACAACTCCGCCTGATGGAGGATCTTAAGCTCGCGCGCAGGCTCCACAGTGTCGGGCGCGGCGCTCGACTGCCCGGATCGGTCGTCTGCAGCGCGCGCCGCTACAGGGAGTGAGGCCACGCGAGAATGGCCCTGCGCACGGTGGCGCTCTGGGCCCTGTTCCACCTCGGCGCATCACCGGACACGCTGGCGCGGTACTATCCGAAAGTGCGGTGATCGGCATGGATAGAGTGGTGCTCTTCGCGAAGGCTCCGCTGCCCGGCAAGGCAAAGATGCGCCTCGCCGACGAGATTGGTCCGGCGCGCGCGGCCCGCGTCGCCGAGGCACTGCTCGGCGATACGCTGGAGATGCTCGAGGAGATTCCCACACGCCCTGGGGCGGCCGCACCGAGGCTCGTGCTCGCCTGGACCGACGCAATCGAGTGGTTTACCCCTCGCCTCGAGTCCAACTGGCGCCTGATCGAGCAGCGCGGACGTGACCTCGGGGAACGCCTCGAGCACGCACTGCTGGACCTCGCGCCGGCCCCTGAGGATAAGACGGTGTTCGTGGGCATGGACTGCCCGCACATGCCGCCGGAGCGCATGGAGGAGGCGTTCGAGGCCCTCGATGAGGCGCATGCGGTCATCGGCCCGTGCGATGACGGGGGTTACTATCTGCTCGGGGTCAGAGGCGCGCTGCCCGCTGCGGCGCTGCGCGCGATCCGATGGGGCACCGAAGACGCGCTCACCGACACGATCGCGGCTCTTGAGGGCGCAGGGATGTCCGTGGTCCGTCTGGCCCCCGGATACGATATCAACACGCTCGAGGACCTCCGCCGCCTGGCATCCGATCGCGCCGCTGATGCGCTGAATTCCGTCGCCAACGTCATGCGCGCGGTCACTGACCTGGGGCTGTAGCGCGCCGAGATCGGCCAGGACCTGCCGCGATCACGCCTGCACACGGTCAAGGCGCCACACGTCCGGCTGCATATTGTTGCCGGCGACCATCCACAGCGCCCCGTCGAAGACGAAGACGCTGGCGGCGTGACGCGGCGCCCATGGCGTCCCCGGCAGCTGTGTCCAGTGGATGCCGCAGGGCGAGAACCACACGTCGTTGCGGTTCGCCGGCGGCGTTCCCCCGTAGCCCTCCATCACCCACAGGCGATCGTCCCAGGCGGCGATGTCATGGTACTGACGCGGAGCCCATGGGGTTTCTGTTGCCACGCGCTCCCAGGTCACCGCGTCGGCGGACGCCCAGACGTCGTGGAAGAACTGCCGCCGGGGATGCTGCGGTGTGTCGTAGGTGCCGCCCCCGAGTAGCCAGATGCGCCCGCCGAGCACCGCATTGCCGCCGATCATCCCCCGTGGCGCCCATGGCATGCCGACTGCCGCCTGCTCCCACGACACACCATCCTCCGAGCACCAGACGTCCGCGTGGAAGATCTCCGGAGCGGGCGCGAACTGCGGCAGCGTCTGCCCGCCCATCAGCCATATGCGGTCGCCGAAGGCCACCGTGTGATGCAGCACGCGCGGGCCCCACGGCGCGTCGTCGAGCACCAGCTCCCAGGATTCGCCATCCTCGGAGCGCCATACATCGGATTGGTAGTGCCCCTGGTTCGCGTCCCCGCCCACTATCCACATCGCGCCATCGTGCACCACATAGCCGGCGGTGTGCCGACCCTCCCACGGCGCGTGGGTCACAAGCTCCCAGTCGCGTCCGTCGGCGGAGGTCCAGACCTCGGAGTTGCAGACGCGGGGGAAGTGCTCCCTGTCGCCGGGGTTCCAGCCCCCAAGCAGCCACATCCGATCCCGGAACACCACCGCCCCCGCCCCGTCCCGGGCCGCGAACGCCGCCCGCTGCGTCACACACGTCCACTCGTAGGTTGGCGCGTCGAGATGTGCCCAATGCTCCATGGCGGCCTCCGCTGGCGGCGATATCACGCCCCTCTGCCCCGCTTTCCGCGCATGAGAGGCAATTCCTCTCGCGTCGATCGTGCGACCCGAGAGCAATACGGGGGGGTCTCTCCATTGACCTCGCCGGTGAGCCGCTCCATGATGTCCGTAGAGCCATCGATCCTGAAACAGGAGTGATCATGATGGCTGGGCGAAGTCCGGTAAGCCGGCGCGCGCACCGTCTCCGCGAGCGCTTCCGTGACGAGGCTGACTGGCTGCAGGACCGACTGCAGGTATACTCTCCCCGCGAGCTGATAGAGCGCCTTGCGTCGTGTCCTCCGGTTGACGTCTACGAGGTCGGCGACGAGGTCGGCGTGCAGATGAGGATACCCGTGTTCTTCATGTAGGGCATAAGCAGTTCGCCCCACCAGGGCCCGCCGTACATCCGAGCGGCCGGAGAGATCTCGTCGTAGTCCTGGGTGTACATCAGCGCCGCCAGTCCCAGCTGCTTAAGGTTCGACAAACAGCTCGTCTGACGCGCCTTCTCCCGTGCCCGGAGAGACAGCGTCGTGAATAGGTCGCTTGCCCTCTGCGACCGAAGCCGCATGCAACCGCCGCCGGCAGCTCCCTTATGGGTAGTGGCGATCGACAGGTCCCGCGGACAGATGAACCATGTCGCTGTTGCTGTATTCTTCGACAATCATGCAAATGAATCTTCGCTGTGTCGGGTAGATTCGCGCACACTTTTGGGAGGCGCAAGCAGCGTACTTACCGAAGTGGATGGAGACGGCGAGTACCGGAGCAGACCGCGGATCTCTGCAGGCGGCGTACCGATCGGAATTCAAGAATACACAATGACGACGGCTGAGTTTGAGGTTACAGCATTCGCGCCCGAAATGACCGAGTGCACGCAGTGTATGGACCGGCTCGTCGAGGCGCTTGAACTCGTCGATGGCGTGACAGGGGCTCATCTGCGCAACCACCAGAAGATCGCTGTCACCTATGACCCGTCGATGATCTCTGTTCATGAGATAGAGCGGAAGGCACAGGCGCTCGGGATGGAGATCGTCGCCGACCTCGAGGAGGTCATCTACACAGCCGAGGACCTTGACTGCGCCGACTGCGCCGAGCGTGTGCATAATCATCTGCGTCGGGTGCCGGGCGTGCACGCCGTCAGCGCCAACTTCGCCGCGCAGGTGGTGGAGGTGACCTTCCATCCCGCCACCATCAGCGAGAGGCAGCTCCGGCGCGAGGTTGAGATCGCGGCAGGCGGCTCCCACGCTACGACCGACCGGACGCTGACACTGAAGGTCGAGGGCATGGACTGCGCGAGCTGTGCGCAGAATATCAGCCTCGTGGTCGGCCGGCTCGACGGCGTCTCGGAGGCGCAGATCAACTTCGCCACCGGCACCGCCGAGGTCGTCTACTGCCCCGATATCATCGATCCCGAGACGATCATCGCATCGATCGAGCAGCTTGGCTACGAGGTCCACAGAGCGGGGATCGCCCGGCAGCGGTTCATGGTTACGGGAATCCACTGCGCCGACTGCGTGACCGGCATTGAGAGTGCGCTGAACGAGCGCGAGGGCGTCATCTCCGCCGAGCTCTCGCCCGCCACCGGTCGTCTGGTGGTGAGGCACGATCCTTCCAGGGTCACGGTCGACGAGATCGTCGCGATCGTCGAAGCTCTCGGGTACGGTATCAGGGCGACCGAGGCGACGGAGCCGGCGGCCGGCTGGGTCGAGTACCTGCGCCGGCGGCCTCGCAGCGTCCTGACGTTGCTGTGCGGGCTGTTCACGGCGATCGGCCTGATCCTTGCGTGGACGGGGGCCGGGGAGGCGCTGTCGATCGCGGCGCTGGCGGTCGCCATCGCGGTCGGGGGCTACCCGATCGCCAGGTCGGCGCTGATCGCGCTGCGCACGTCAGTCACGGCGGACATGAACGTGCTGATGACGGTGGCGGTTATCGGCGCGGTGGCGATCGGCGAGTGGCACGAGGCGGCGACGGTCGTGCTGTTGTTCTCGGTTGCCAACGCACTTGAGGCCTACACCTCCGACCGAACCCGGAACGCCATCCGCTCACTCATGGACCTCGCGCCCGACACGGCCACGGTCCTGCGCGACGGCGAAGAGGTCACGGTCGCGACCGAGAACGTGGCGATCGGCGACGAGGTGGTGGTCAGGCCCGGAGAGCGCATCCCGGTGGATGGTACGGTGAGCGAGGGTCGAAGCGAGGTCAACCAGGCGCCCGTGACGGGCGAGTCCGAGCCGGTCGTCGTCGAGCCGGGCAGCGAGGTGTTCGCCGGCACGGTCAACGGTCCGGGCCTACTCAACGTTCGGGCAACGAAGACCGCCGAGGACACCACGCTCGCACGGATCATCCACATGGTGGAGGAGGCGCAGGCGCAACGCTCGCCCTCACAGCGGTTCGTCGATCGCTTCGCGCGTTACTACACCCCGATCGTCATCGGGCTCGCGGCGCTGACCGCGTCGGTTCCACCGCTGCTGCTCGGGGAGCAGTTCCACCCATGGCTCTACCGCGCGCTGACGCTGCTGGTGCTGGCCTGCCCGTGCGCCCTGGTGATCTCGACGCCCGTGGCCATCGCCGCCGCGATCGCGAACGGCGCGCGCAATGGCGTGCTCGTGAAGGGCGGTGCCCATATCGAGCGGCTTGCGACCGTGCGGCAGTTCGTCGTGGACAAGACGGGGACGCTCACGCTCGGTCGGCCGGAGGTCACGCACCTGGTGCCCGCAGACGGTCATGACGAGGATGAGCTGCTGCGCATCGCCGCCGCCGCCGAGTCGGGCTCGGAGCACGCCCTCGGTGGGGCCATCGTGCGTCACGCACGGGACCGCGGGCTGCACTGGCCCCGACCGCGGGAGTTTCGCGCGATCACCGGGAAGGGCGTGCGCGCCTCGCTCGACGGGGCCACGGTGTATGTTGGTCATCCGGGCTGGATTCGCGAGCTGGGCGTTGACACTGGCGAGATCGACGACGCAATCAGGGCGCTGCAGGAGCAGGCGCGAACCGTGGCGCTGGTCATCAGGGACAACGGGGGGCCGGCGGAACTGCTGGGCGCGATAGCGATTGCAGATCGCCCGCGCGAGGAGACGGCCGCGGCGATTCAGAGCCTGCGCGAGCTGGGCGTGAGCCGGCTGATCATGCTCACGGGCGACGCGGAGCCCGTAGCGGCGGCGGTCGCGTCCCAGCTTGCGGTTGACGAGTACGCCGCGGAGCTGCTCCCAGACGACAAAGTCGAACGCGTCAGGCAGTTGCGCGAGGCGGGGTTGGTGGCCATGGTCGGCGACGGGGTCAACGACGCCCCAGCGATCGCGCTCGCCGACGTTGGGGTGGCCATGGGCGCGGCCGGCACAGACGCGGCGCTTGAGACCGCGGATATCGCGCTGATGTCAGATGATCTGAGTAAGCTTCCCTACGCGGTGCGCATGAGCCGCCTGGCGCTGCGGATCGTCAAGCAGAATATCGTGGCCGCGATTGTGCTGAAGCTCGCGTTCATGGCCCTCGTGCTGCCCGGCCTGCTCACGCTGTGGCTGGCGATCCTCGGCGACACCGGGGTCTCCATCGCCGTAACACTGAACTCCATGCGCCTGCTCGGGTTACGGGCAGAGGACTGAGACCGCCTCTACTGCACGTAGCCGAGGTCTCTGAGCCGCTCCTGGACGTCCTCGGGCACGTCGGCTGCGCCCTGGTGCGCGTGCTCCGACATCAGCGCCAGTGAGTACTCCGTCCACGCGAGCAGATCCTCCTCGGGCCCGGCCAGTTCGGGCGAGCCGGGCAGGCCGTGGATGTCGTGGCGTTCGGCCGGATCCGCGATCACGTCGTAGAGCGAGAACCGCCGCTCCTGCACGTCGTAGATCAGCTTGTGGCGGCCGTCAAACCAGCCCTTGCGAATGGGGCCCACGTCGCAGGCTTCGATGAAGACCGGACGCGCCTGCAGCGACGCCCCATCCTCGAGCACCGGCGCCAGCGAGCGCCCGTGCATCCCATCGCCCGCCTGCGCTCCACAGATCTCCAGGATTGTGGGCGCGAGGTCCAGCAGCGTCACGAAGTCCTCGACACGACGCCCCTCGCGCTGACCGGGCATCCGAATCAGCAGCGGGACGTGAAGCTGCTCCTCGAACAGGCTCTGCCCGTGCTCCCACGCCCCGTGTTCGCCGAACTCCTCGCCGTGATCGCTCCAGAAGATGACCAGACTGTCCTCCCAGAGCCCGGCGTCGCGCAGTCGCTCTTCGAGGCGTCCCAGCCAGGCGTCGAAGTACTCGATCTCGGCGATGTAAGCGTTGACGAAGCGGTGGCGAGAGACGCTGCTCGAGAACACCTTTTCGCGCGCCGTGTGGCTGTCCGGGATGTCCAGCTGCAGCTCTTGCGGGGCCTCGGGCGAGTCGTAAGGCGAGTGAGGGTCCATGTAGTGGAACCACAACAGCCTTGGGTCCGGGCCGCTGCGATCGATGATCTCCGGTGCATTCGTGGTGACCACATCGGCCCGCTGAAGGTCGATGAGCGTCGTCTGCAGAGCCGCGGGCAGCGGGACCATTTGCGAGAGCGCACGTGTGATACGCAGCTCGCCGGGGGCGGGCGGCAGTTCAAGGTGACGGTACACCTCGAAGCCCTGATCGGCGTTGACCTCGGGCGTGAGGTTGACGTTGCTCACCAGCGCTGTCGTGCTGTAGCCGGCCGCATGCAGTATCTCCGGGAATGTCTCGACGTCGGTGCGCCACCGATAGGGCGTCATGCGCTCGCCCTCTCCGGGATCGCCCGGCACCCTCGCCACACCCATCTCAGAGGGGTAGCGACCACCGAAGAAGGAGGCGAATGACGGCCGCGTCCACGGGGCTACGGAGTACGCGCGCTCGAAGACGAAGCTCTGCGACGCCAGCCGATCGATGTTGGGCGTCCGAACCCGCTCGCCGAGGTAGCCGACGAAGTCCGCGCGGAGGGTGTCCACGCTGATGAGGATGACGTTCGGCCCGGAACCGCCAGCCGACGAAGCGCCACCGCCGGACGCGTTGCCGCCCGGCGCAACGACCAGTAGGACCGGCGCGAGCAGCAGGGCCACGATGACCACGCTCACCGTGATGCCGGACGCGATACCGCCCCGCGAGAGGCGTGACCAGAGCGAGCCGGCCAGCCACCAGACTACCAACGCGGCGCCGGCGATGGCGATGATCGCCACGATGGAGCCGATGATGCCGTCGGGCGCCAGGCCGGCCGTCGCTGCGCGTGGGACAATCGGCAATACGGCCAACGCGGCGAGCGACGCCGCTCCGATCCGGAAAAGGACGCCAGGCGGCAGGCCGCGCTCCATGCGCGTCATGGCCGCGGATGTTCCGACCGCGAGGACGACGAGTGTCAGCCATGCGAAGCTATACGACAGCGGCGACGGGCCGGTCGAGAGCATGGCGACCATCATCGCGCACACCAGCGCCGTCACGACCGCGACATAGCCGGGCCAGGGGACGCGCCGTAGGAAGCTCACACGATGCGACACCGCCAGCAGACCGCCGAAGGCGAGGCCTGCGACGCTGCCGAGCACGACGTGGAGCACAAGGGCGATCTCCGCTTGGATGACCGCGCCGGCCAGATACGCGTCCATGTCAACGCCGGAGGGGCCCAGCACATCGTAAGGCGCGGCAACCGCCCCGGCCCACGCGCCTGCAGCGGCGCAGGTGGTCAGAAGGGATGGCGGGCGCCTCGCAGCCGTATCGATGGTGTCGGCCAACAGAGCTACCTCCATTGTGATTCTCACGAGGCCACGTGCAGGCGGGTCAGCCTGTGTTGCCGCATGTGCCGGACCGACCGGAGTATACCTGATGCGCGTGCACGACGACAACCGTCCCGGGGACCGAGGGTTCGGGCCCAGAACGCCGACCAGACGCCTCAAAGATACGCCCGCGTGCCGGTGCGCTAAGGAGCGGACCATCACGCGAGACCGGGGGACCTCGACGCCGCCGCCGAGCACATGCACCCGACGCCCTCCTCGCCGATAACCCGGGCGTCGAACTGCAGCGCGTCCCAGCCCCACCAGTCCGATGCCCCCATGCCCGCCGGGTGCAGCTGGATGACCCGCCACTCGCCCTCATCGCCCCAGTCATCTCTCTGCCGCCCGGGGATCTCCCACCCGGCCGACCAGTAGTCAGCCTCGAAGTCCGCGACGATGCTCATCCGTGGTGATACCTCCGGTTGAGCATCGACCGGCAGGCGGCTCGCAACAGCAGCAGCGTTACCGAGCCGGCAGCGGGGAGAAGCAGTCGCATGATGTCACCCTCCGGGCGCTGGGGGACACGGATCTGTGATTCCCGTCCCCGGGGCGCCGGTCCTTCCCCGGCCCGGGCAGGTGCGTGGCGATAGCGTGGGAAGAAGGTGTAGGACGCACGAAGTCACGACCGTGTGAGGAGATCCCACGATGATCGTCCTGCTGTCCCTACTCGTCCTGCTCTCGGGAGCGACCTGTGCCGCTGAGCCGATGTTGAAGAATCCGGGCTTCGAGGATGGCCTCGAAGGCTGGAACGTCTGGGTCGCGAAGGCCGGCACCACGGCCTCGACGGTGGAGGGTGATCGTGGCCGGTGCCTGCGCATGCTTGGAAGCGCCGGTTCCCGCGTGGTCGTCTCCCAGGCGGTGGAGGTCGAGCCCCAGCGATGGTGGCGGGTGAGTTACCGCTATCGCGCGGAGCCCGTCGGCGAGGGCGGCGGATCGATGGGATACTGCCGTCTGTCCATCTATGATCAGAACGGGCGCTTCGTTGACTACCCGAACACGCTCCCGTTGCTCGACACCTTCGGACAATGGCGCCACGCCGAGCAGATCGTCCGAGCGCCGCTGTGCGTCGGTAACCTGACCATCGGCTTCAATCAGTCCGGCGCCGCCGACCTGCGTATCGACGACGTGGCTGTGACCCCCGCGGAGCCGCCGTCCCGCCCCCGGAACACGTGGAATCAGCTCACCACCCTCCGCGATGAGCCGCTGGTCTTCCCGTCCTGGCAATACACCAACAGCGCGCAGCACTTCCGGCAGATGGGGCTGAAGTACGGCTGGCGCTACCGCTACCGCGAGCAGTTTGACGAACTAAGGGAAAGCCACACCACGACCATGTGGCGCGGCGATGAGGTCTTCGAGCAGTATGCCGACGCGGGAATTGAGCCGGTGGTGTACCTCTACTGGGGTGCTCAGGACTACCGCGAGAGCCACTACGGGGGCGAGCCGCCTGAGGACGTTCCCTTCATCATCGATCCGGTCTGGCATGATGGCTACGTGGAGGCATGCCGCGCGGCCTGTGAGCGCTACAGCGCGCGGCCCGGGATCTCCTATATCTTCGTGCAGGACGAGTCGTGGACCCGCTACGGACACGCGATCATCCCGACGGAGGAGCGCGTCTCCCCGCTGTGGGCCGAGCTGGATGAGACCGTGCGCCAACGCTTCGGCGGCGGGCGCTTTGGCCTCCCCGAGGGCCCGGAGGATGACAACCCGTATCGCTGGATCGCCTACTACCGGTGGGCCGGCAGCCAGTGGGCGGAGACATTCGCGCGCCTGCGGCGGGTCATCGACGAGTCCGGCTGTGCTGCGAAGCTGCTCGGCCCGGACGAAGTGGGCATCCTCATGCCCCTGCCCTGGGCCGAGCTGGCGGAAAGCGTCGATGTCTTCACCGGCCAGTGCCTCTACAGTCGCGGTTCGGCGCGCGAGTACGTCGCAGGCTTCACGACGAAGTACACTCGCGATCTGACCGGCAGGCCCGTGCATAACGCCACGCAGATCGTGAAGTACTCCGGCTCCCCGCCGCCCCACGAGGTTCAGCGGCAGTACTCCCTGGTGCTGCAGTCGGGCGGCGAAGGTGAGATGCTGATCGGTGTGGAGTGGTTCGACCGCGAGCTGAACCACCATCAGTACAGCGCTCCCGCCCGCTGGTCCACCATCAAGAACCTCCTCGGTCTGATGGCCCACTATCGTGTGCAGACGCCTGAGAAGAGCCGTCTTGCGCTGCTGTTCTCAAGCCCCTCCAGCATGGCCCAGGGGGCGAGCTTCAACAGCGACGTCCTCGCCACGCTCTACGCAATCACCGGGCCGAAGCTCGGCGCGTGGCCGACATTCATCGATACCGCCGCCCTCGCATCGGGCCGCGCGACGCTCAATGATTTCGACGTCGCCATCCTCGGCCGGGGGCGGTACGAGACGCAGGAGGCATTCGAGCAGATCGAGGATTTCGTCCGGCGTGGAGGAACGCTTATCTGCTGTGAACCGTCCGTGCTGCAGAGCGACGACTTCGGCCGCCCCCTGCCGGCCGAGGGCCTGATCGGCGGTGGCGCTGAGTCGATCGCCGCGCAGCGACTTGTGCACCTCGAACGTCCCACGACCGTCACGCTGCGCGTCCATGCAACCGAGTGCCATGCGCTGGCGCTCGAGGACGGGACAGAGGTTCTCGGCAGATGGGCCGACGGCTCGCCGGCGGTCACCCGACGGCGACTGGGCGATGGCGACGTGATCGTGTTCGGCGCCAACCCCGCGGGCAGCCTCACCGCGTCCGAGGATCCGGAGTGGATCGCCTGGTGGCGCGCGCTGCTGGGAGATCTCAACATCGAGATGGATCTGCCTATCTGGCGCCTGCGCCTTCCCGATGAAGCCCTCGTCTACGCCGAGGCCCCCGAGGACGTTTGCGTCACTGGTAACAGTTTCGTCCGCGTGCAAAACGGCGTCTCCCTTGCCGCCAACGATCCCGTGCCTGGCCGCTATCTGATGTTCCCCCCGCCCGACCTGTCGCCCGAAAGCGCAGGGACACACGCCGCATCATTCGCTGAGGGGGATCTGACCGATCGCGCCCAGGCCACGAAGGGGCCGTTCGACTCCCGCGGAGTGGCAACGAAGCCGTGGGAGGAGGCCGATTGGGCGAATCGCTGGAGCGCCGGGGCTATGGCGCAGGGCCTCACGCTGGAGTTCGCGCTCGCCGAGGCGCGTGAGCTGTCCCGCGTGCGGATGTGGTTTTCGGGAACTCTGCCGGCGCTTACGGTCGAGGGTCTGGCCGATGGCCGGTGGCTGACGCTGGCCAGGAGCGGACGCCACGACGTCGGCCCGGACGTGGAGGAGCTGACGCTCCCGGTGTGCGGCAGCTTCTCGCGCGTTCGGCTGCGGTGCGCGCCGGCTGAGGCCGAGCTGGCGATCGCTGACGTCGAACTCTGGGCGCGTAGCGGGTGAATGACCGTCCTACGCGTCCCCCGGGAAGCGCACTGTCAGCACGAGGTCGTAGATCTGCGCCCCGGAGATGCCCAGCGTTCTCAGGCGGATCGCCCGCCAGAGGGCCTCACCCAGCGACGGCGAGTTGGCGGCGCCGAAGCGCACGTCATTGCGCCCGTTCGCGGGCTGCGTGAACGCGCCCTCACCGTCGATCTGCAGCTCGCCGTCGACGTAGACGCGGATATCGTCGCCCTGCACCACGACGCGGTAGGTGTGAAACGCGTCCGTGGTATCCATATCGTAGCGCAGGCCCGTGTAGTATGTCCCGATATGATCGGGATACAGCGTTACACGCTCGGTGTGCGCGCCGTTGCTCACCGTGAGGTTGTTCCAGCCGGAGATGACCCTGACCTCAGCCTCGGCTTCGGCCCGTTGATCCGGCTGCGCATTCCAGGGGTAGTTGAAGTACAGGTAATCGCCCGCCTCTGTGCCCCGATCAGCCACCAGCAGCGCGCCGTCCTGCAGCTGTGCCACCGTGGCCTGTCTGTTGCTCGTGCGTCCCCACGGCATCTGCGGAACTGCCTCGGCCGTCCACTCGACGTCCCAGCCGCCCGCTTCGTCGCGCTCGTGTGCCGGCGGGGCCACCAGCTCCACGAGATTCTCGCCCGGCTGCAGCGCGGCGTCAGGCACCGCAAAGTGCAGCCAGCCCTCGTCCTCTGACTCCAGAGCAAGCTCCCGGCCATTCAGTCGCATGGTGATCCCTTCGGCGCCGCCCGCCATCAGGTGGCAGGTCGCGCGCGGCTGCAGGCCCTCCGCCCGCAGAGCCGCGAGATCGTCACCGACGAACAGCGGGATGCTGCAGCTTTCTCCGGCGGCCAGCGACATCGGATCCTCGGGGGACAGCACGGGCACGTTACGCCACTGGCTGCCGCCGGCGACCCAGAACTCGGGGTTCCCGTAGGAGCGACTCTTCGCGCCACGGACCGTCGCGAAGTACGTCCGATCGAGGGCCGCGAGCACCTCCGGGTCGCCGATCTCATTCAGCATCGCTTTGTGGGGGTCGAACATGTTGAACAGATAGATCCCGTCAACGCCCGCCTGCCATGCGCGATACGCCCGCGCCCGGTAGCTGTCCTGCGCCCGGCGGTTGAACGGCGACCCTCCGGCATCTATGCGCGAATCACTAAGGCCCGCGTATACGCGAACACCGTGGCGCCGGCCGAGCTCGACCAGATACCGCCACGGGTTGATCCGAAAGTATCCGCTCCCCGTCACGATGTCCACCAGGCCCTCGGACAGCCACGTCTCAAGGTCGAGCCCCATCGCCAACGCCAGCGGCACCGAGTCCGTCACCCGGATCGCCACGAGGATCGGACGACCCCGCTCCCGGCCCACGCGCTCGGTCATCTCCCGCACACGGCGCACGAACCCGGTCATCGTGGCGATTTCCTCTTCCGTCGCGTGCCCACCCCAGGCCACGCTCCTGAAGAAACATGGGTGGCGGAAGAAGTCCATCTCGATGCCGTCGACGTCGTACTCGAGGCAGACCTCCTCGATGATCCGCAGCATCCGGTCACGCACCGCCTTCTCGGCGTAGTCAACCTGCGACCAGGCTCCGTAGGGCGGGCGATGATCCGGCGTACCCATCAGGTACTCGGGATGCTCCTTCTTCCAGTCAGAGAGGTTCTCGGGCCGGGAGGAATCATGCATGTCGTTCATCCGCTCGGACCAGAAGATCTCGACATCGTGCTCCCGGCACCAGTCCACCATCACCTGCAGCGGATCGGTCCCCTGCTCGATGAGCGCACCGACGATGTTGTTGTGGTAGCGCCCCTCCGTGCTCGTGAACGTCTCGGACACATCGGATCGGTGGCTGTGTCGCGAGAACGTGCCGCGGTTCGTACAGTAGAAGATCGTATCGACGTGCGTGTCCTCGAGCCCGATCGTACGGGCCGCGAGCATCCCCTCGGGCGTGGGCTCACGAGCCGTCATGATCGCGTCGCCACCATCGTTGTTGAGGATGACGCGCCGCTGGCGCTGCAGCATCCGCTGTCGCTGACGCTCGAACGGGTCCGGCTCCTGCGCGAATGCGATCGCAGAGATGATGGTGCCTGTCAGCACGGCTGCGGCGAGGGCGGCTGCGCGCACGTCGAACACCTCCTGGAGGGCAGCGAGGCAACGGCTCTCGGGCCGGAAGGCCCGGTTCGCCTCCGCGCGGAGCACTTCCTCCGAAGCAGGCGCATCATCGCCTGCGCTGTCTGCAGGACCTGAGGCGGGTCGCGCGGAACCGTTCAGCCTGCAGACGTTCCTGCAGCCCCAGCAGCCGTATGCAGCCAGCCAGAGGTGAGCCGATGAAGCTGTCACTGATGACATACACGGTCCACGCGGGCCAGCCGGGCGGCATTGAGACCCTCGAGGCCATCGCGGACTTCGCCGCGGAGCTCAAGTTCGGCGCGCTCGAGCTCTCGGCGCGAGATCTCGCCGGGCGAGAGGCTCAGGATATCG